>CAZFSA010000182.1:0-6460 GCA_964521535.1 uncultured Gemmatimonas sp. | reverse complement strand
CGGCGGGGGCCCTCGAGCGCCTCGGGCAGGGGCCCGCCCCGGCGACGGCGGCCGAGGCGTTTGCCACCCTCGGCGGGTGGATCCCGGCGCTGGCGGGACTCACCTATGCCGACCTCGGGCTGACCGGGCGGGCGATCGGCGGCCTCGCCGTGGGAGCCGGGCGATGACCCCCGAGGCCAAGGGCTTCCTGATCCTCAGCATCATCAAGATGCTGGTGGTGTTCACGATCACCATGGTGGGCGTGGCGCTGCTGACGCTCATGGAGCGCAAGGTCTCGGCCTGGATGCAGAACCGACGCGGGCCCAACCGGGTCGGCTGGGCCGGTCTCTTGCAGCCGGCGGCCGACGGCCTGAAGAACATCGTGAAGGAGGAAACCCTCCCCGGCCAGGCGAACCAGGCTCTCTTTCTCCTCGCGCCCGCGCTGGCGTTCGTGCCGGCGCTGCTGCTCGGCGCCGTCATCCCCTGGGCTGCCCCGCTGCACGTCACGATCGACTGGACCTGGCCGCTCCTCGGGCAGATCCGGTATGACGGGCGCCTGGCCATGGCGGTGGTGGACCTGCCCGTGGGATTCCTGTTCGTGCTCGCCATCAGCTCGCTCAGCGTCTACGGCATCGCGCTGGCTGGCTGGGCATCCAACAGCAAGTACTCCCTCCTGGGGGGTCTCCGCGCCAGCGCCCAGATGGTGTCGTACGAAGTGGCGATGGGCATGAGCGTGGTGCCCGTGCTGGCGCTCGCCGGCAACGCCAGTTTCGGGGGCGTGATCGCGGCCCAGCAGCAGGGCCTCTGGTTCGTTCTCCCGTTGGGCCTCTCCTTCTTCGTGTTTCTGGTGGCCGGCTTCGCCGAGACCAACAGGCTCCCGTTTGACATGCCTGAAGCCGAGTCGGAGCTGATCGCCGGATACCACACCGAATACAGCGCGATGAAGTTCTCGATGTTCTTCATCGCGGAGTACGCCAACATGGTGACGGTATCGGCCATGGTGGCGACGCTCTTCTTCGGCGGGTGGGACATTCCGTTCACCTCCTGGGACGAGGGGGCCGGGGTGGCGCAGGTGGCGGCGACCGCGGCCATGATGTTCATCAAGACGTTCTTCTTCCTGTTCCTGTTCATGTGGGTGCGGTGGACGCTGCCCCGCTTCCGGTACGATCAGCTGATGGCGCTCGGGTGGAAGGTCCTGATTCCCGTCGCGCTGGCCTACATCCTGATCATCACGGTCGCGGTCTGGCTCCTCGAATCCGTCCTGGGTGTCGAGCACCGCGTGGTTCAGGGACTGGCGCTCTTCGGCCTCAACCTGGCGCTCGGGTATGTGGTCTTCAATCTCCTCGACCGGGGGGTCATTCTGGCCGGCTCGTATCGGCGCCAGCCGGTCGAGGCCGGCCGTTGAGCGCGGGCGGACTCGGGGCAAACGGAAGGGGCATCGATGGCGATCGAAGTGAAGGTCATGCGGCGACCGGAGCGCGACGTCAGCTACGTCCGGGCCGCGCTCAAGGGCATGGCGCTCACCTTCCGGCACATGTTTCAGCCGAAGGTGACGATGCAGTTTCCCGAGGAACGCAGCACCGCCGACCAGCGGGGGACCTACGCCTTGACCCCCCGGTGGCGTGGCACGCACCGGATGATGGCGGATGAGCAGGGCCGCTCGAAATGTGTGGCCTGTGGCCTCTGTCCGCAGATCTGCCCCGCCAACTGCATTAAACTGGTGCCGGGCGAGGACGAGGACGGCAATCGGTACCCGCTGATCTACGAGATCGACGAGTTTCGGTGCGTCTTCTGCGGATACTGCCAGGAAGTCTGCCCGGAGGAGGCCATCCACGTCGGGGTGCACTACGAGAACGCCGAATACAGTCGGGACCGGTTCGTGTACGACCTCGAGCGCCTGACCTCGCAAACCCACCCGGTCTCCACGCTGTGGGACCCTGGCGACCCGAAGGGCGAGTGATGACCGAGTTCGTCTTCACCACATTGGCCTTGTTCGCGGTGGCGGCTGCGGTGCTCTGCATCAGCCAGCGGAACCCGGTGAGTTCGGCGCTGTGGCTGGTGTCGACCATGTTCGCGCTGGCTGCCATCTTCGTCCTGCTGTACGCTCCGTTCATTGCCGTCATCCAGGTGCTGGTCTACGCCGGGGCGGTGATGGTGCTCTTCCTGTTCGTCATCATGCTCCTCAACCTCGGCTCCGCCGCCAGCGACCTCCGTCGTGGGCTTCCTCTGGTTGCCGGGGTGCTGATCGGCGCGGGGCTGCTCGCGGCGCTGCTCGATCTGGGGGGCGTCTCGGTGGCCGGGATCGCCGCGACGCTGGCGCCGGATCGGGTCGCGGCCAGCCCGTTCGCCGTGCTCCCCGGGGGGGCCCTCACCGGGCCGGCCGCGCAGGAGAACGTGGTCGGGGTGGTGGCCCAACCGATGTTCCAGACCTACCTGGTCCCGTTCGAGATTACGTCGATCCTCCTCCTCGCCGCCGCCGTCGGGGCGGTGGTCCTCGCGAAACGGAAGCTCTGATGCTCCTCGGCCCGTCGCTCGCGTTGTCGGCGATCCTCTTCGGCATCGGCGTGGTCGGAGTGCTGATCCGCCGGAACGTGATCGTCCTGTTCATGTGCGTGGAACTGATGCTGAACGCGGTGAACCTCTCGTTCGTGGCCCTCGCGACGGCCCACGGCTTCGGCGGGCAGGTCTTCGTGTTCTTCGTGATGACCGTCGCCGCGGCGGAGGCCGCCGTCGGCCTGGCCATCATCCTCGCCATCTTCCGCCATACCCGGTCGGTCGACCTCAAGACCATGAACCTGCTGCAGGGCTGATGAACCCCTCCTGGATCTGGCTCCCCGTCGCCCTCCCGCTGGCGGGCTTCCTGGTCAACGGGCTCCTCGCGCTGCTCCGGCCCGGGGCCAAGCGGGTGGTGTCGGTCGTCGGGCCCGGCGTCGTGCTCGCGGCGTTCGCCGTGTCCGTTGCCATCTTCGCCGGGGTCCGGGCCGATCCGCCCGCTTCCCCGATCATCGTGCCGCTCTGGGACTGGATGAGCACCGGGTCGCTGCGCCTGCCGTTCTCGCTCCAGGTCGATCAGCTGTCGGTGGTGATGCTGCTCGTGGTGACCGGCGTCGGTGGCCTGATCCATCTCTTCAGCGTCGGCTACATGGGGCAGGATCCGGGGTACGCCCGGTACTTCGCCTACCTGAACCTGTTCGTGGCGTTCATGCTGGTGCTGGTGCTGGGCTCGAGCCTGCCCGTGCTGTTCGTCGGGTGGGAGGGGGTGGGGCTCTGCTCGTACCTGCTGATCGGCTTCTGGTACCAGGACAGGGCCAACGCGGACGCCGGGAAGAAGGCCTTCATCGTCAACCGGATCGGCGACTTCGGGGTGCTGATCGCGATGTTCCTCCTCTGGTGGGCGCTTGGCACCCTGGAACTGGCGGAGATCGGGGAGCAGGCGCCGGGCGCCCTGGTCGCCGGCGGAGGCCTGGTCACCGCCATCACCCTGTTTCTGTTTGTGGGGTGCGTGGGCAAGTCGGCCCAGATTCCCCTGTACGTCTGGCTTCCGGATGCGATGGCCGGTCCGACGCCGGTCTCCGCCCTGATCCACGCCGCGACGATGGTCACGGCGGGGGTCTACCTGGTGGCCCGGACCAGCGTGCTGTTCGCGCTGGCGCCGCTCTCGAGCGCCATCGTGGCCGGGATCGGCGCGCTGACCGCGATCTTCGCCGCCACCATCGGACTGCGGCAGTACGACATCAAGAAGGTGCTGGCGTATTCGACCGTATCGCAGCTGGGCTACATGTTCGTGGGTGTGGGCTCGGCCGCCTACGCCGCCGGGATGTTCCACCTCATCACCCATGCCTTCTTCAAGGCACTGCTGTTTCTCGGGGCCGGCAGCGTGATTCACGCCATGCACCATGCCTACCACGCGACCCACAGCCAGGACGACCCCCAGGACATGCGGAACATGGGTGGGCTCCGGGCCCACCTTCCCGTGACCTTCTGGTTGATGCTGACCGCGACGCTGGCGATCGCCGGAATTCCCCCACTGTCCGGGTTTTTCTCGAAGGACGAGATCCTGGCGGCCGCCTTCAGCCGAGGCGCCGATCAGCCGGTGTACTACCTGTTCTGGGGGCTGGGCCTGATCGCGGCCTTCCTGACCGCCTTCTACATGATGCGGCTGATCGCGATGACGTTCCTGGGGGAGAATCGGACCGGTGAGCGGGAGCGGGAACACCTGCACGACGCGCCATCGATCATGACCGGCCCGCTGGTGGTCCTGGCGCTGCTCAGCGTGGTCGGTGGGCTCATCAACCTCCCGGCCTTCGTGCCCGGACTGCCGCACCACGTCCTCCAGGAGTGGCTGGAGCCGGTCCTCGCGCCCGCGGCGTCGCTGGTGTCGGTGCACCTGCCGCACGGAGCGACAGAGGCCGCACTGGTGACGGCCGCCGTGCTGGTGGCAGTGGCCGGCCTGTGGTTGGGCGCCCGGACGACCATGGAGGCCCCCCGGGTGCCGGCGCGCCACGCCGTGCCGGACACCGGGATCGCCAAGGTGCTGCACTACGCGTACTACGTCGACGAGTTCTACCAGGCGGCGATCGTGCGCCCGATCGTCGGCCTGTCGCGGTTTGTCCTCTGGCGCTTCGTCGACCAGGGCCTGATCGACGGCCTGGCGGTCAACGGAACGGCCGGCGCGGCGCGAGGGCTGGGGTGGATTGGAAGCCGCCTCCAGTCCGGCCAGCTCGGCTTCTATCTGGTCGTCTTCCTGGTCGGGGCCGTGTGGCTCCTTCACGCGGTTTCCCGCTAGGGGCGTGCGATGACCGCCTTGCTTTCCTCGATCGGCTATCAGGGCTGGATTCTCCACGTCCTCCTCGCCCTGCCAGCCGTGGGGGCCATTCCCGTGTTCCTGGCGCCGGCCGCGGTGGCGAAGCGACTGGCGCTGGCGATCGCCGTGGCCGAGTTCGTCCTGTCGCTCGGCCTCTGGTGGGCTGTAAATACCACGAACGGCACCATGGAGCTGGTCACCACCGTGGCCTGGATCCCGCGCTGGGGCATCGCCTACAGCGTGGGGATCGACGGCATCTCGATGATGATGGTGCTGCTCACCACGCTGCTGCTGCCGCTCTGCGTGCTGGGGAGCTGGTCCTACATCACCGAGCGCGCACCGGCGTTCTACAGCCTGTTTCTGGTGCTCACCACCGGCATGATCGGCGTCTTCGTGGCGCTCGATCTCTTCCTGTTCTACGTGTTCTGGGAAGTGATGCTGATCCCGATGTACTTCATCATCGGGATCTGGGGAGGGAAGAACCGGCTCTACGCCGCGTTGAAGTTTTTCATCTACACGATGGCTGGCTCGCTGCTGATGCTGGTGGCTATCCTGGTCATGGTCCGGGCCGCCGCGGTGCTGACCGGCGAGTTCTCGTTCTCGTACTTCCACGTCCTGGCGCAATCGCAGCGGGTGGCCTTCGATCGATTCGGGCCGTGGCTGTTTCTGGCATTCTTCCTGGCGTTCGCCATCAAGGTGCCGATGTTCCCGTTTCACACCTGGCTGCCCGACGCCCACGTGGAGGCCCCCACCGCCGGGAGCGTCATTCTGGCCAGCGTGCTCCTCAAGATGGGAACCTACGGATTCCTCCGGTTTGCGATTCCGTTCTTTCCGCACATCGCGTTCGGGATCGAGGTGACGACCGTGGTCGTGACGCTCGCCGTGATCGGGGTCGTCTACGGCGCCCTGGTCGCGATGGTCCAACCTGACATCAAGAAGCTCGTGGCCTACTCCTCGGTAAGCCATCTCGGGTTCGTGGTGCTCGGGATCTGGGCCAGCACGGTGCAAAGCATCCAGGGGGCGCTCATGGTCATGATCGGACATGGCTTCTCCACCGGGGCGCTGTTCTTCCTGGTCGGGATGCTCTACGAGCGGCGCCACACCCGCGAGATCGACTCGTTTGGCGGCATCGCGCGGGTGGTGCCGCTATTCAGCGTGATCCTGACCGTGGTCGCGCTGGCCTCGATCGGCCTGCCCGGGCTCAATGGCTTCGTCGGCGAGTTCCTGGTCCTGCTGGGCAGCTTCCGGACCCACCCGATTGCCACCGGAATCGCGACCACCGGCGTGATACTCGCCGCCGTCTATCTCCTCTGGGCGCTTCAGCGCATCATCTTCAACCAGCTGGACAAGCCGGCGAATGAGCGGATCGCGGACCTCTCGCTCCGCGAGCTCGTGGTCCTGGCGCCGTTGCTGGCCGGGATTCTCTGGATGGGACTCTACCCCAAGCCGGTCCTGAGCAGGATGGAACCCGCCGCCAGGCACTACCTCCAGACGGTGAAGGCCGGCCCGGTGGTCGGCGCCTCGGTGGCGGGGCAGGGAGGGGCCCGGTGAGCACCCTCGATCTCACCACGCCGCTCGGCGTCACGCTGGCGCTCCTGCCCGAGATTGCGGTGACGGCGGCCGCGCTCGTGGTGCTCCTGGCCGCGGCCTGGCGCCACCGGGGCGCGGCGGACAGCC
>CAZFSA010000181.1:0-6683 GCA_964521535.1 uncultured Gemmatimonas sp. | reverse complement strand
CTCGCCCTGGGCGCGCTCGACGGCGCCGCCGATCTCACAGCCTCGGTGCTCCGTTGGTGGAGCGGACGCCTCGCCGACCGCCCCGGCTGGCGCGGGCCCCTGATCGGGGTCGGATACGCCCTCGCCGCCGCGGTCCGCCCCGTCCTGGCGCTCGCCACGGCGGCGTGGCAGGTGATCGCGCTCCGGGTGGTGGACCGGGTCGGGAAGGGCCTCCGCTCTCCCGCACGCGACGCCCTGATCGCCGACGTCACCCCGGTCCCCAGCCATGGTCGCGCGTTCGGCCTGCACCGCTCGGCCGACCATCTCGGCGCGGTGCTGGGCTCGCTCGCGGCGTTCGCCCTGCTGAGGGAGGGCGCTACCGTCCGCGCGGTGATTGCCTGGAGTGCGGTACCCGGTCTCGCGGCGGCGCTGGTGGTGATCGCCGTGCTGGCGATGGCCCGCGCGTCGCAGCCCCGCGCCGGTTCGGGGCCAATCGGGCCAGGCGACCCGACCGGAAATCGGATTCCGCGGCCCCTCCTGGTGCTGGCGCTGCTCGCCGCGGTCCGGATTCCCGAGACCCTGCTGCTCCTCCGGCTGCAACAACAGGGCATCCCGGTGGCCGCCGTCCCACTCCTCTGGGGAGTGCTCCATGTGGTCCGGAGCACGTCGGCCTACCCGGCGGGTCTCCTGGCCGATCGCCTCGGAGCCAGGGGCACGCTAGGGCTCGGCACGGTGGGGTACGCCGCCCTGCTCCTGGCCCTCTCGCTCACCGACGATCCCGGCCACACCGCGGCGGCGTTCCTCGCCCTCGGGGTCACCACGGGGCTGGTGGAGCCCGCCGAGCGGGTCCTCGTCGCCGCGGCCAGCGGCACCCGCCGAGGTCGCGGCTTCGGCACCTTCCAGAGCGTCGCGGGCGTGACCGCCCTCGGGGCCGGCCTGGCGCTGGGGGCCGTGTACCAGTGGGGCGGTGGAGATCGGGCGCTCCAGCTGGCCTCGGCGCTGGCGGTCCTGATGCTGGCGGCCTGGACCGCGGCATCGCGGCCCGGCGCCAGGGGTTGATTCGGGTACGATCGACCTCGCTTGCGTGCCCCAGAACCGACCGGTAGCTTCGCGCTCTATGCCCTTTCCCGACTTCGGCCAGACGCCGTCGTGGCAGGCCGCGTCCGCTCCAGCCAGCGCGGTGCTGCCCCAGACGGCTCCGCAGGCCGAGATCCCACCGGGCTTCAAGGGCAAGACCGCCTTCGTCACCGGGGGGGCCACCGGCCTCGGACGCGCCATCGCCCTGGAGTTCGGACGCCTCGGCTGCAACGTGGCGTTCTGCTTCGTCAACCTCCCCGGACGCGATGTCCGGGAGACGGCGCTCCTCACCGAGACCGCGCTGGCGGCGATGGGGGTCAAGGTATACGCCGACCCCTGCGACGTCCGGAGCCGCGAGCAGGTGAGCCGGTTCGTGGCCCGGGCCTGCGAACGGCTCGGCACCATCCATTACCTGGTGAACAACGCCGGGATCGCCAACGACGGAGCGCTCTGGCGCCTGAGCGAGTCAGCGTGGGAGGACGTGATCGCCACCAACCTCCTTGGCGCCAACAACTGCATCGCGGTGACCGCGCCGGTGTTCCGGGGGCAGCGTTACGGCAAGATCGTGAACGTGAGCTCCCACCAGGCCACCAGGCCGGGCTTCGGGGTCACCAGCTTCGCCGCCAGCAAGGCCGGCCTCGAGGGGCTCACCCGCGCCGCGGCCGTGGAGCTGGGGCCGAGCAACGTCAACGTCAACGCCGTGGCCCCCGGCTTCGTGCGCACCGAACGCTTGAGCGAGCTCCCCCCGGACGTCATCGACCGCGCCCGCTCCTGCACCGTCCTGGGACGCCTCGCCGAGCCGCAGGACGTGGCCAACGTGGTCTCCTTCCTCTGCTCGGACGAGGCGAGGCACATCACCGGGCAGGTCATTCAGGTGGACGGCGGGCTGGCTTTGGAACACCGCTGATCCGCCCTGGACCTGGCGGGTGCTTCCCTGTCGGCTAGGTCTGGCAGGTTGTTCCGCTTAAGTTCTTTCCCATGCGGTGCTTACCCTCAAAGGCCCTGGTTCTGGCCGTTGCGGCTGGCCTGGCGGCCGTCGGCCCGGCCGCGGCCCAGAAGCGGCCGGTAACCCAGCCCCTGCTCACCGCATCCGTGAGCGGCCAGAGCGTGCCCCTCCTTCCTCTCACCCTGGTCGTGGCGGAGGCGTCGGTGCCCGACTCGCTGCTGGTGCGAGACCGGGTGGCGCTGGTCCGGTTCGCCGACTCGGCGGTGACCGAGGGGATGCTCTCGCTTGCGCCCGACATTCAGTGGATTCCCCCCGCGGAGCTTCGCCGGATTGCCCGGCGCGGAGGCGGCCTGGTCCCTGAGCCAGACAAGCTGGGCCAGGCGGTGATGCGGACCTGGTCGCTCACGACCGTTCCCGACCCGCTCCGGTCCAACCTCCGCCGGCTGGTTTCGATGGCGGGCGGCGGCCGCTATGCCTTCATCCCGGCGTCGCTGATCCTCCGAGCCGACACCGCGGGCGTCCATGGCGACCTCTCCGTGGTCCTGGCCGACACCCGCACCGGCCGGGTGGTGTGGCGGTCCCTGGCCAAGGGGACTGGGGCCACCCCGGCCGATGCGATCGCCGGAGCGGTCGCCACGATCTTCCCGCCCGACGGGGACTAGCCGGTGACCTACGAGGTGACCCTGATTCCCGGCGACGGGATCGGGCCCGAGATCACCGCAGCCACGGTGGCGATTCTGGAGGCCACCGGCCTCCGGTTTGCCTGGGACGAGCAGCCTGCCGGCATGGCCGCAGTCCACACCGTCGGAACCCCGATCCCGGACCAGACCCTCGACAGCATTCGCCGGCGGCGGGTGGCGCTCAAGGGGCCGCTCACCACTCCGGTGGGTGGCGGGTTCCGTTCGGTGAACGTGGCGCTCCGGAAGGAGTTCGAGCTCTACGCCAACGTCCGGCCGGCGAGGACCATCCTCCCCGGCCGGTACGACGGGATCGATCTGGTGCTGGTGCGGGAAAACCTGGAAGGGTTCTACGCCGGGATCGAGCACTGGATCGCCACCCGCGACGACCCCCATGCGGCCGGGGTCACCACCGGCGTCACCACCCGGTTCGGCAACGAGCGAATCGTCCGCTACGCCTTCGAGTATGCCCTCCGCCACGGGCGGAAGAAGGTCACCATCGTCCACAAGGCCAACATCCTCCGGATGGTGAGCGGTCTCTTCCTCGAAGTTGGACGGCAGGTGGCGAAGGAGTACGAAGGGCGGCTGGAGTCCAACGACATCATCGTCGACAATTGCGCCATGCAGCTGGTGCTCAGGCCGGAGCAGTTCGACGTCCTGGTGGCCACCAACCTGTTCGGCGACATTCTGAGTGACGAGATCGCCG
Source organism: uncultured Gemmatimonas sp. (assembly GCA_964521535.1). Lineage (GTDB taxonomy): Bacteria > Gemmatimonadota > Gemmatimonadetes > Gemmatimonadales > GWC2-71-9 > SHZU01. The sequence continues at coordinate 3,298 of CAZFSA010000181.1, read as the reverse complement.
GCCTGGTGGGAGGGCTGGGCCTGGCCCCCGGCGGCAATATCGGCACTACGGCGTCGATCTTCGAGGCGGTGCATGGGAGCGCGCCGGACATCGCGGGGCAGGGGATCGCCAATCCCTCGGCCCTGGTCCTGGCCGGGGCGATGATGCTCGATCACCTGGGCGAGCGGGAGGCGGCCGAACGGGTCCGTGCCGCCATCACCCACACCATCAGAACGGACGGCATCCGGACCCGGGATCTCGGTGGGCATGCTTCGACCGTGGAGTTCGGGAAGGCGGTCGCCGCTCGGATTCGCGGGTGACCCCGTTCCCTGCGTCCAGTGCGAGCGCCGGGAGGTAGGGCTCGCCTGGGGAGATTACTGCTCCGTCTGCCGGGCCGAGCGGGAGCGCCGGGCCAACCGGGTGGCCCGGCGGGTCGGCATCGCCGGCGCGGCGGTGCTGGCCGGCTGGCTGATCTGGCGCACCCCCAACGAGTTCGTTCCCCGGCTCTTCGCCGCGGCGTCGGTCCTGCTGCTCTACGTGGTTCTCCGGCGGGTCGCCGCCCGGGTGGCGCTGGAGCTGATGGGGAATCGGGCGGTCGGAGGGTCGGGAGGTGTGCGGTCTGGCGGCCCCCCGGCATCCCCCGGCGGCCAGGATGTGGCTGAGCCGTCCGATGCGAAAGGAGAGCCCCGTGAATAGGCACCCAGGTGAACGAGCGGTAGCCCCCCGGATCCGGGACCGGGCGCTGCCCCGGCTTCGCGGCCGACGCACCGCCGGGTGGGCGGGAGTGGCGCTGGCCGCGCTGGCCGCGCTGGCCGCGCCAGCCTTCCGCGCAACTCTTCAGTTGTCCGCCCAGACCAGCGTCACCATCTACAACGACGGCCGGGTGCTCGAGCGCCGGGTCTTCCCGATCCCGGTGCCGGCCGGCGTCTCGACCCATCGGCTGCCGGTCGGGCAGGTGGATCCCGCGTCGCTCTTCGCGCTGGACTCGGGGGTCGTCCTCACCGGGGCGGCTTACGACGCTGCCCAGGACGAGGCCAATACCCTCCGGCGGGCCCTCGGCCGGCGGATCACCTTCCTCACCGGAGGGCGGACCAACGGCGTGCCGGACACCGTAGTAGCCGAGGTCGTGGGTGCGGACCCGCTCCGACTCCGGATGACCGATGGCCGGATCGTGTTCCGGAGCCCGGGCACGCCGGTGTTCCCGGCCGATCTGGTGCTCACCGACCCGGCCGCGCTGGTGACAGTGCGGTCCGACCGGGCGCGGCCGGCGCTGGCCCTGGGCTATTTCACCTCCGGCGCGAGCTGGCAGGCCGCCTACGCCATCACGTTAGGCAGGGGGACGGCGCAGGTGGCCGGACACGCCGCCATTCAGGCCGGCCCCCTCCGGCTCGACTCGGCCGAGGTGCAGCTCCTCGCGGGGAGCGTGGGCCGGGCCGACCGGATGCCAGCCCCGCCGGTGGCCCTCCGGGCCATGGCGGCGGAGGCCGCCGCGGATCAGCAGGCGGTGGGAGAAGCACACCTCTACACCCTGCCCGGACGTCTGAGCCTCACCCCGGGGCTGGCCAGGACGGCCCTGCTGTTCGAACCCGCCGTGGTTCCGGTGGAACGGGCCTACGTGGTTCGCGGCCAGGTCCCGTTCTATGGCCCGCTGCCCCAATACGGCGACGAAGCCACCGAACCGGTTGCCGTGACCTACACGCTGCAACGACGGGCCCGGACCGCCTTCGGCGACGCCCCGCTGCCCGCGGGCGTGGCCCGGCTCTACGAACGCGACGCCGGAGGCCGCCCGCAACTGATCGGCGAGGCCGCGGTGAGCCACACCGCCGCGGGCCAGAACGTCACGCTGGAGGCCGGCGTGGCCTTCGACCTCACCGCGCGCCGGATCCAGACCAGCTACGCCACCCGGCGCGACAGTCTTCGGACCCAGGCGACGGTCGGGTATACCGTGACGCTGGCCAACGCCAAGGACAGCGCGGTCACCATCGACGTGCTGGAGCGGCGGAGCGGGGAATGGGCCGTCCTGGCCAGTTCGGTCCCGGCGGAACGCCTCTCGAGCACCGTCACCCGATTCCGGGTCCGGGTCCCCGCCAACGGCGAGACCACGCTCACCTACCGCCTCCGGATCGTCTGGTAGGTGATTACCCTCGTCCAGATCTCGGATCTCCACTTCGGGCGGGACGTGGACCTGCGGCAGGTGCGGGCGCTGGAGGCGCTGGTGCCCGACCTTGCCGCCACGGCCATCGTCCTCGCTGGCGATCTGACCCAGCGCGCCCGCCACGGCGAGCTGCAATGCGCCCTCGGGCTCGCGGAGCGGCTCCGCCGGGCGGCGCCGGTGCTGGTGATCCCCGGAAACCACGACGTCGAGTGGTGGAAGAGCCCGCTGGACCTCCGCGGGTCGCGGCCGATGCATGCCAAGTACCGCCAGTACTTCGGCGAGGAGCTCTCGCCCACGCTGGCGCTGCCCGGGGTGACGATCGCGTCGGCGCTCACCAGCCACGGGGTCACCTGGAAGTCGCTCTCGTGGAAGCTCTGGCGCGACACGGCGGTGAAGGGCCACCTCCCCGCGGCGGAGATCGCTCGCGCCGGAGCGGTCCTGGCGGGGGCACCAGCTGGTTCGCTCCGGGTGCTGGTGCTCCATCACAACCTGCTGCGGGGAGCCATCTCGCGGCGGATGGGGCTGGTTCGCTGGCAGACCGCGCAACGCCGGGTGGTCGCGTCGGGCGCGGACCTGGTGCTCTGCGGACACGATCATCAGGAGGGTGCGGCCCTGTTGGGCGGCCGGGTGGTGGTCTCGACCTCGGGCACCCACACCGGCCGCACCCGGGGGCACCGGCCTTCCGCCTTCAACGTCGTCCGGGCCGACGCCACCACCATCGCGGTCCAGCACCTGGCCTGGGAAGGCGGGCGCTTCGTACCGAGGGAGCCAACGGTGTTTCCGCGTCCCGGCGCCACCCCAGGTCCCGGGGCCAGTGGCGAGCCCGCCGAGTCTGCCCGACCTCGCGCCTCGCTCGGTGCCTGACGCCGGTCGTCGCCGGCGCCGGTCGGGTGACGCGACGTCCCCACAGCTCCGGCTGGTCCTCGACCCGGCCGTCGAGCTGCCAGCCCGGCTTCGGGAACTTGGGCTCCCGATGGACCTTCCCGTCACCCTCCACGCCAATGCCCGGGTCATGGTCACCCTCCACCCCGGGCGGGGGCTCCGGGTCCACCAGGGCTACGCCCACGCGCCCGACGAGGTCCTCCTCGCCATCGTGCGGTGGGCCCGGCCCCGGCTGTCGCGCGGCGAGCGCCGGGCGGCGGCCCGCGAGCTGCTCGGCTTCCG
>CAZFSA010000180.1:0-6702 GCA_964521535.1 uncultured Gemmatimonas sp. | reverse complement strand
AATCGGCCAGCGTCGCGAGCGCCGGCGGCGTCGGGCTCCTGATCCCGACCCAGGTGCCCCCGCCGACCCCGGCGGCGAACGAAGCCACTCCCACGATCACCAACTGTTTCACGGCTCTCCCTCCGCCTGGTGTCGCCGACTGGCCACTTCGTCCATCGTCTTCCGCTCGGTCCGGCGCTCCTCCTCCGACCAGGCCTCGTGCTGTCGCTCCCGGAGCCGCGCCAGCGTGCGGTGCTCGGCGCGCGCGGTGTTGAGACGCTGCCGTTCGGCCTCGACCAGTTCACGCGCCTCGGCGCGTGACCGTTCCGCTTCGTCGAGCCGCTGCTCGGCGGCGTGCGCCGCAAGCGAGAGCACCCGAATCCAGCCGGCGCTGGTTGCCTGACCAGGCACCGGCTGAGCGCCCCGGCTGAGTTGCTCCAGGTGGTGGGCCTGCTCCCGGCAGGCGGCCTCCAGACGGGCCTCCTCGCGGGTGACCTCGCCCAGCCGCCGGGCCTGACGCCGTTCGGCGTCCTGCCGGAGGCGAAGGATCCGGTCCAGCCGGAAGGCGAACGGCTTCATCGCTCACCTCCAGCCGCCCGAGCCTGGTCGGCAAGGCCACGCACGCGGGTCCCGGTTTCCGCGAGGTCGGCCCGGTCGTCAGGAGCCTGGCGCAGCAGGGTCAGCAGGTCGGGCCGAAGCGCCACCGCCGTATCGAGCGCCTGGTCGGTCCCGGCCTTGTAGGCGCCCACGGTGATCAGGTCTTCCTGGGCCCGGTACGTGGCCTCGAGCCGGAGCAGCGCGTTCGAGGCGTCGAGGGTCTCGCGGTCCACGACCAGGTCCCGAACCCGACTCACGCTGTCGAGCACGTCGACCGCCGGGAAGTGCTTCTCGCGCGCCAGTTTGCGACTGAGCACGATGTGGCCGTCGAGAATCGATCGCGCCGCGTCGGCGATGGGCTCGTTGAAATCGTCGCCTTCGACCAGCACCGTGTAGAGGCCCGTGATGCTGCCGCGGACGCCGGTGCCGGCGCGCTCCAGCAGCCGCGGCAGCTGAGCGAACACCGACGGGGGGTAGCCCTTGGTGGTCGGCGGCTCGCCCACGGACAGGCCGATCTCCCGCCACGCCATCGCCACCCGGGTGAGGGAGTCCATCATCAGGAGCACATGCCGGCCTGCGTCTCGGAAGGCCTCCGCGATGGCGGTGGCGACCAGGGCTCCGGTCGCGCGAACGATGGCCGCCTGGTCGCTGGTGGCGACGACGACGACGCTCCGCCGCAGACCTTCCGGCCCGAGGTCCCGCTCGATGAAGTCGCGAACCTCGCGGCCGCGCTCACCCAGCAGGGCGATCACGTTGAGGTCGGCGCTGGTGTTCCGCGCGATCATCCCGAGCAGCACGCTCTTGCCGACGCCGCTGCCGGCCATGATGCCCACTCGTTGCCCCCGGCCGAGGGTGAGGAACCCGTCGATGGCCCGCACGCCGGTGCTGAGCGGAGCGGTAATCGGCTCCCGCTCGAGGGGCCGTGGCGGCTCGGCGACAAGGGGCACCCGCCGACAGGGGCCTCGCGGACGATCTCCATCGAGGGGGTGGCCCAGGCCGTCGAGCACCCGGCCGACCAGGCCGGCTCCGGCCTCCGCGTAGAGTGAGCGGCCCAGCGGAATGACCCCGTCCCCGGGGTGAATTCCCTCGAGATCCCCGAACGGCATCAGCATCACGCCCCGGTCATGAAACCCGACGACCTGGGCGAGCATCCCTTCGGTCTCGGTCATCTCGATTCGACAGATCTCTCCGACCGCCACCTCCAGGGCGGTCGCCTCGACCACCTGGCCGATGACCCTGGTCACCCGTCCGTGGACGGCGAATCGCGGCGTAGCCGCCACCGTGGCGGCGGCCTCAGCTCGTGACCAGTCGTTCATACAGGGTCCGGAGCGCCACGTCCGCGCGCCCATCGATCAGGCGCTCCGGCGTGGCGATCGTGAAGCCGCCCCGATCGAGTCCGGGGTCGGCGATCCAGTGAACCGGCAGGGGGCGGCCGTCGGCCTCGGCGATCTCGAGTCGGTTGACCATGACGTCGAGGTCGGCGGGATGGACCCGGATCTCGATCGACGTGGTGGTAGGCAGCAGGTGAACCGCCCGGCGCACCAGCTCCTGCACCACGCCGGAATCGGCGGTCACCTCGCGCTGGAAGAGCCACCGCGCCACCACCAGGGCAAGGGCGGCCATGTTGGCCGTGGCGTCCTGCGCCGCCACCACGCGCTCGCGCTCCAGCTCTCTGGCGAGCGCGATGAGGAGGTCGCGCACCGGCGCGAGCTCGGTAGCTGCACTGGCCCGGGCCCGGGCCACGCCGTCGTCGAAGCCCCGCGCGTAGGCCTCGCCCACCGGGTCGGCGTGGCCGGCGCCGTCGGGGCTCGAACGATCGTCGCGCCGTTCGAACGTCGGGGGCCCCCACCGGGCGGCCTCGGGCTCGGGACCGGGAGTCACCCACGGCGGCGGTCGAACCGGATCAGGCGATGACATCCTCATCGCCTCCCCGGCCTCCGACCAGAATCTCGCCCTGCTCCTCGAGCGTGCGCATGACCTCGATGATCCGGGTGTGCGCCGCCTCGACGTCCTTCACCTTCACCGGGCCGAGGTACTCCAGTTCCTCCTTGAGCGCTCCGGCCGCCCGTTCCGACATGTTCGAGAAGATGTGCTGCTTGAGCTCCTCGCTTGCCGCCTTGAGCGCCAGGGCCAGCTCCTTGCCGTCGATTTCCCGCAGCAGCCGCTGCATGGCGCGGCCGTCGAGCAGTTTCAGATCCTCGAAGACGAACATCAGGCCTTTGACCTGGCTCGCGATCTCCGGGTTGCGCCGGTCGATCGATTCCAGGAGGGACCGCTCCAGCGAGGCGCCCGTCAGATTGAGCACCTTCGCCACGGTCATCGGGCCGCCGGAGAGCGTCATTTCCTGGCTCAGGCTCAGGTCGGTCTTGTTGGTCAGTCCGGCCTCGACCAGGGCGAGCATCTCGGGCGAGATCTTTTCCATCCTGGCCACCCGGTAGAGGACGTCGCCCGCGAGCTCCGGGTCCATGGCGGCGATCACGCTGGCGGACTGCCGGGGATCGAGATGCGCGAGGATGAGGGCGATGGTCTGGGGATGCTCGCCCCGGAGAACGCTCATCAGGAGATCGGGGGCCGCCTTCTTCAGGCGGCGGAGCCCGGTGTCCGTGATCTGGTCCCGGATCCGGTCGAGCAGGTGGCGCGCACGCTGGGGGCCGAGAGCCTGCTCCAGGATTTCCTGGGCTACCAGCACGCCGCCGCGGGCCGCGGCCTCGGCGGCCTGGAAGACCTCCCGGAACTCCGACAGGACGTTCTCGACCGTCCCCTGGTCCGCGGCCGGCGTCACCGCGATCTCGCGGCCCAGCTCCTCCACCTCGTGGGGGGTGAGGAGCTTCATGACCTCCGCGGCCTTCTCGCGGCCCAGGGTCATGCAGAGGATGGCCGCCTTGCGGTGGCCGGTAAGTGGGGTGTCGTCGCGCTTCGCGCGGGCGCCCGAGACCAGGGCGGTGCTCACGGACTAGCCCTCCGCCATCCAGGCCCGCACCACCTGCGCCATCAGCTCGGGGCGGTCGGAGGTCTCCTGCACCACCTTCTGTTTGAGCCGTACCGCCTCGGGCGGTGGGCCTAGGGGCGGAAGGTCTTCCGGACTCGCGGGAACGCTCCGCGACCCGGCCGCTCGGGGGATCGCGGTGCCGGCCGCGGCCAGGGCACCCAGTCCGCGCCAGGTCAGGATCAGGAGCGCGATGAGCGCCACCAGCCCGACCGCCGGACGAACGAACCGCTCCACGAGTCCGGTGAGGTCACGCTGGGGCGGGGCCGGTCCGGCGCTGTCCGCCGACGCCAGCTCGAAGGGCACCGCCGTCACGGTGATCCGGTCGCCACGGGCGCTGTCGAACCCGATCGCGTCCCGGACCAGCGCCTGCACGGCAGCCAACCGCTGTGCCGCCACCGGCGAAGAGCCGCCCTCGCCGGCCAGCGCGCTCTCGTCGACGAGGACGGCGACCGTCAGTCGAGTGACACCGGCCCCCGCACTCACGATCCGCTCCAGGCGGCGCGAGTTCTGGTAGGTGTTGTTGACGATCGTCTGTGCGCCACCGCCGGTGCCGTCGGCCGCGCCCTCGGTCTCGCTCCGCCCTTCGCTTTGCAGCACCTGCCCATCGGGGTCGAACGACTCGACCGTCCGTTCCACCTGGTCGAAGTTGAGCTGGGCCGAGACCTGAACCCTGGGCTGGCCGAGCCCGCCCACCGATGCCAGCAGCCGTTCGGCCTTCTCGGCCAGGTGCTCCTCGACACTGCGCTGGATTTCCATCTGGCGGCTGGCGCCGCCGGCCATGCCGTCGGCCGGCGCGCCCGAGAGCAGCCGACCGGACTCGTCGGTCACGGCGATGTGCTCGGGACTCAGCCGGTCCACGCTGTTGGCGACGATGGCCACGATCCCCTGCACCGCCCCCGGCGCGAGCAGCATCCCACGGCGCATCCGGAGCAGAACAGCGGCCTTGGCCGGCCGATCCTGTCGCCGGAGCGCGCCCGGCTCCGGAATCGTGAGATGGACCTCGGCGCGCTCCACACCCAGCGTCTGCGAGATGGTCCGGGCCAGCTCACCCTCCAGCGCGCGCTGGTAGGTGATCCGCTGGGTAAAGTCGGTCATTCCCCAGTCCTGCTTCCGCTCGAACAGCTCGAAGCCAGGCCGCCCCGACATCGGGAGCTGCTCCTTCGCCAGCAGCACCCGGGCTCGCGGGTGGTCCTGCCGCGAGACCAGCACCTCGCTCCCAGACGGACCCAGGCGGTTGCGAATTCCGGCCTTCTCGAGCGCATCGGTCATCCGGGCGGCGTCACCCAGGGGCACATCCCCGTACAGCACCACCCAGTCCGGCGCACTTGCCCAGAAGCCCACCGCCACGACCGCCGCCAGCATGGCCGCGAGAAATCCGAGAATCAGTCCGCGCCGGCCGGCCGGCAGGCGGTGCAGCGCGCCGGTCACCTGGTGCATCAGTTCGTTCGCCATCAGACTTGCAGGTTCATGATGGTGCGGTAGGCCTCAGTCAGCTTGTTGCGTACTTCGACCAGGAGTTCGAGGGAGATGGCCGCCTCCTCGCTCGCCGCCATCACCTGATGAAGCTCTACCGGTTCGCCCCTGAGGAACGCGGCGATCGCGTTCTTGGCGTCCTCCTCGAGCGCGGAGGTGTCTCCCAGGGCCCGCCGGAACAGGTCGGCGAACGAGGGACCGCCATCCTGAAGGGGAATCCCGCCCCCCAACCGCTCCAGCGGCGTCAGGATGCCCGGGGTCGGACGAATGGGAGACGACATTGATCAGGCCCGGGCGTCGACGCGCTGGCCGAGTCGCGGGGAGGCCTCCGCCGCCGCGCGTTGCGAGGGACGTCCGTACGAGAGGGGCCCGAGGCGCTCGAGCTCGGCGAAGTACGCCCGTTCCTCGGAGGTCAGCAGCGCGTCCAGCCCGGGCCGGGCGGGGCCGGCCGGCTCCGGGCGGGCCGCAGCAGGACCGCGGAGCGGCGTCTGCGGGGTGACCGGAGGAAGACCGCCGGCGGGGTCGATAGCCATGGCTCTCGCGTCCTCAGATATCAATGGCGCGGCGGAGCATCTGCTTGGCCGCCTGGAAGACCGTCACGTTCGCCTCATGCACCCGCCGAACCAGCATGAGATCGACCATCTCGTTGTTCAGATCGACGTTGGGTTGGAAGACATAGCCCTGTTCGTCGGCGTCGGGATGCCCAGGATCGTGGACCAGCCGGCCGGGACGTGGGTCCTCGACGATCCGGACGCCGAGGGCGCCGGTGCGGGGATCCCGCTCGGTCACCGCCACCTGGCGCCGATAGGGGCGGCCATCTTCCGTGCGGGTTGTGCCGGCGTTGCTGATGTTCTGGGCGATGACATCCAGGAACTTCTGCTGGGTGGCCATCCCCTCCGCGGCCACGCCGAGCGAGCGCAGGAACTGCCGCACGGGTCGCGGCGTCAGCGGGACCTCCGGAATCCTAGCCACGGCTCGAGATCGCGGTGCGGAGCCGCTGATAGGCCTCGCGGAGCAGCTGGGCATCGGCCTCGTAACGAAGCTGGGTATCGGCCAGCGCGGCCATTTCGCGGGGCAGGTCGACCTGGGCCGCCCGGGCCTTGGCCATCTCGGCGTCGACCGCCCCGGCGAAGCTGGTGCTGGTGCTGGCATCGAGCGCCCGGGCGACCCGCTCGCCGATCCCGCGCTGGGTGGCGCTGGTCTCCTCGAGCCCCCCGCGCAGCAGCGCAGGGAGTGAGGAGCCGCCAAACAAACCTCGAATCATGGACCGCTTCCGTGGCAATCGCTTGGACGCGGCGGAGGGGCAAGCGGCATACCCCGGCCCGCCGCCCGGAAACGCGCCGACGGATCCGGCTGGGAACTCGTTGCCAGGAAGGGAATTAGATAGGCTGGCCCGCGTCCATCCGGACCCGGAGAAATGGCGGGCTGCGCCTCGGGTCAGGAAAGATCATCCGGCACACCTTGCCGCCGCCCGCCTGGCAAGGCTTCCCGGGCACCACAGTCCAAGGCTCAGGAGGGCAGCGGGGCTCGCGGCACGTTGAGTTTGTTGCGGAGGGTGCGCTCGCTGATGCCAAGCAGCTTCGCCGCTCGGGTCCGATTGCCACCGGTCACCGCCAGGGCTCGCTGAATGGTGATGGCCTCCAGTTCGTCGAGGTTCAGGGTAT
>CAZFSA010000179.1:0-6784 GCA_964521535.1 uncultured Gemmatimonas sp. | reverse complement strand
ACCGGTGCCGAGGTGAGCTGGCGACCGCCGACGAGCAGTGTGGCCCGCTCGCGGCGCGGCTCGCCGCCCTGGGCGGCGAGCCGCGCCGCCACCCGGAGCTCCACCTGCTGGCCCACTACCGATCGATCGACCGTCACCGAGAGAACCTGGGCGTTGATCGGGACCGCCGGACCCACGGCAGCGACCCGGACGGTGGCGCCCGGGATCGGATCGACGTGCTCGAGCCCGGAAAGCGACTGCCGCTGGAGATCGGACACCAGCAGCAGCTCCACCCGCGCCTCGGCCTGGACCGCGACCTCCCGTGCGGCGCGGAACGCCGGCCCGAGTCGGGTACCCACCGGGACTGGTGCCAGGCCGGCGAGCCGAGCCAGGAGGCTCGCCGGATCGTCGTTCAGGGGGCTCACCACCTCGGCCGCCTCGTCGAAGGCGATCAGGGCAGCGCGCTCCCCCTGACCGAGGCCGGCGACAGCCGCCCGCACGGAGTCGAGGGCCCGCTCCCAGACACCGGCGTATCCCATGCTCATGGACCGGTCCAGCAGGATCACCAGCACCCGGTCCCGCTGGGCAGCGAGCGCCTCCGGATCGCGGGCCAGGAACGGCCGCGCGAAGGCGAGGACCAGGGCCGTGACGGCCAGCGCCCGGACCAGCAACAGCAACCGGTTGGTGATCCGCCTCCGCTCCGTGGTGCGGTACGGGACCCGCGACAGGAACATCAGCGACGGGAACCGGATCGGCTGCCGCCGCTCGCGCTGGCGGAGGTGCACGATCACCGGGATCGCCAGCGCGGCGAGCCCCAACAGGAAGGCAGGCACCAGGAAGCCGAGGCCCATTCAGCGCACCCGGGCCAGCGCCTCGCGGCGCGCGAGGTACTCGTGGAGGGCGCGGTCGAGCGGCACGTCGACGGGCGCGGGGGAATAATCCACCCCCGCCCGCGCCAGCTCCCGGGCCAGTTCCGTCAGGTGGGTTTCATACAGGGTCCGGTACTTCTCCCGGAGCGCTGACGGCACCACGGGCAGCCGGTCCCCGGTCTCCAGGTCCTCGAAGCTGGCCGCCTCGTCGAACGGGAGGGTCCGCTCGGCGGGATCCAGCAGATGGAATGCGATCACGTCGTGGCCCCGCGCCCGGATGCTGCCCAGCGCCTGCCGCACCGCCGCCGGCTCGGCGTACCAGTCCGAGAGGAAGACGGTGATGCCGGTGCGGGTGAGGAGTTCGCTGATCGCGGGAATCGCCTCGGCTCCTCCCGCCACCCCGGAGGGCCGGGCCCGTTCCAGGGTGTGGAGCACCAGCGAGAGATGGCGGGTGGACGGCGGCACGTACTCCCGGATCCCGTCGGCGTAGAGCACCAGGCCCACCCGGTCGCCCTGGCGCTGGGAGAACCAGGCCAGCGAGGCCGCCAGCATCCGGGCGTACTCGAACTTGGTCACTCCGGCGGTCCCGAAGTCCAGGGACCCGGACACGTCGATCGCCAGCACCACCGATGCGTTGGTGTCGGCCTCGAACTCCTTGACGTAGTACCGGTCGGTGCGCCCGTACACCCGCCAGTCGATTCGGCGGATGTCGTCACCCGGCTGGTAGGGCCGGTGCTCGGCGAAATCGGTGGAATGCCCCAGGCGTGGAGCCCGATGCAGCCCGTGCATGAAGCCCTGCACCACCGTCCGCGCCAGCAGCTCCAGATCGCCGATCCGGGCCAGCACGGCCGGATCGAGGAACCCGGTGGCGGGCGCTCCGCGCACGACTAGAGCCCCGAACGCGGGGTCGGGACCGCGGCCACCAGCTGCTCGACGATCCGGTCGGTGGTGATCCGCTCGCTCTGGGCCTGGAAGTTGAGCAGGATCCGGTGCCGGAAGACCGGGGGCGCCAGCGCCCGAACGTCGTCGTAGCTCACGTGCGCCTCGCCCCGAAGGAGGGCGCGCGCCTTCCCGCCCAGGAGAAGCGCCTGCGCGGCGCGGACGCTGGCGCCGTACGCCACCCACTTGCGTACAAAGTCCGGCGCGCCCTCGCTCACCGGCCGGCTCATCCGCGCCAGCTCCACGGCGTAGCGGACCACCGGATCGGCCGCCGGGACCTGGCGGACCAGGCGCTGGAACGCGATCAGCTCCGCGCCGCTCACTACCCGGCGAAGGGTCACGTCCTGCACCGCGGTGGTCTCGCGCGCCACCCGGACCTCGTCGTCGACCGGCAGGTAGTCGAGCACCACCTCGAAGAGGAACCGGTCCAGCTGGGCCTCGGGCAGCGGGTAGGTGCCCTCCAGCTCGATCGGGTTCTGGGTGGCAAAGACATGAAACGGCGGATCGAGCGGGTACGTCTTCCCCTGCACCGTCACCCGGCGCTCCTGCATCGCCTCCAGGAGCGCGGCCTGGGTCTTGGGCGGCGTCCGGTTGATCTCGTCGGCCAGCACGATGTTGGCGAAGATCGGGCCGGGCATGAACGTGAGCCGTCGCTGGCCGGTGGCCGGGTCGTCCTGAATCACGTCGGTGCCGGTGACGTCGGACGGCATCAGGTCGGGCGTGAACTGGATCCGCGAAAACCGGAGGTCCAGCACCTCGGCCAGGGCCTGGACCAGCAGGGTCTTGGCCAGACCCGGCACGCCCACCAGGAGACAGTTGCCGCCGGCCAGGAGCGCCACCAGCGCCTGCTCCACCACCGCTTCCTGGCCCACGATCCGCCGGGCCAGCTCCGACCGGATGGCCTGACCGGCGGCGTGGAGGCGCTCGGGCGTCACGCTCCCGGCGGTGGGGGAGTCGGACAGGGGACGCGGGGTCGAAAGGGTCACGCCGGGCCTCTTCGGTCAGCGGGTGAGGGCGTAGACGATGTAGTTCACGCCGATCTTGTACGCCGTGTTGGAGAGATCGATCGGGAAGTACCCGGTGTCCGAGAACTCCCAGTACTCGCCAATGTCGTTGTTGTAGTTCACGATCACCATCAGGCGCTTGGCCGGATCGTTGTCCTCGAAGATGCCCAGAAACTGCGACGGCACCCCGAAGTAGGGGTGGAGATAGTCCAGCGACTCGATCCGGTAGAACGAGTCGAAGATCGGGTGCGCGGCGGTGAGCGGAACCAGTCGCCCCTCGGGCAGCACCTTCCGCATCTGGGCCTCGAAGTTGTACCACTGGTTGTTGACGAAGTCGTCGATGATCAGGAACCCCCCCTTGAGGAGATAGTTCCTGAGGCCCTCGATCTCCTTCTCGCTGGGCCCCCAGAAGCCCGGCTCGCAGAGGTAGGCCACCGGGAACTTGAACAGCTCGGGGTCGTCGAGCGTCAGGATGTTGCTCTCGGCGGTGCGGGGGCGCACGGTGGTGAGCTCCGCGAGAATCCGGGTGAAATGCCGTTCCCCCCGGGGGTAGTCGTGGGACCATGGCGGCTCCCGGCCGAACCCCTCGAACCCGAGGCCGCCACCGGGCGGCGTGAAGCGAATCCGGACGAAGGTGAAGCGTCCGTCGTAGGGTACGTTGGCCGGCAGTCCCTCCATCGAGCGGCCCCGGCGCTCCCCCCGGAACCGCTCCTGTGCCTGGGACGCCTCCGACGCCAAGCAGAGCACGCCTGCCACAAGCAGCAGCGATCGCACCAGCATCCTCAGGGCCTCCCTCTCAACTCGAGCAGCAACGCCTGCGCCCGCTCGAAGGCCGGCGCCTCCTCCAGCACCCGAAGGACCTCGCGACGGGCGGCCGTAAGGTCGCCAGCCTCGCGGTAGGCCACCGCCAGAAGGTACCTGGCCTCGGTCCGATCGGCCGGGTCCAGGGCCAGCACCGCCCGCCGCTCCCGGATCGCCGTGGCGTGATCAGCCGCGGCAGCGGCCAACTCGGCGAGCCGGACATGGGTGGCCGGCTCGTAGGGATCGATGAAGATCGCCCGTTCCAGTGCCGCCATCGCGCCCCGGCGATCGCCCCTTGCCGCGCGCAGGGTGGCCTCCTCCAGGTTGGCCTCCAGATGAGTGTCGTTCAGCCGGGTGACGCGGGCCAGCGCGGCCAGCGTCGCCGCAGTATCCCCGCGTTGACGGTGGACGCGCGAGAGGAGCCAGGCGGCGCTTCCGGCGTCTCCCTGCTCCGGAAAGGCCTGCTCCACCCGCTCCAGCACCCGGCGGGCCTCGTCCAGCTGGCCGGCCTCGAAGAGACGCCGTCCGGCGTCCAGCTGGGCTCCCAGCTCGCCGGGGTTCACCACCGAATCCCGCGCCGGCCCCACCTGGGCCAGCGCCGGGCCGAAGCGGGTCCGGAACCACTCGTCGTAGCGGCGATCCAGCGCGGCCGGCTCCACCCCAAGCGCGGTCCGGATCGCCTCCGGCGTGGGCGCCCCCGCTCGATACGCCGCGAGCAACGCCCGGAGCGCGGGCGCGCCATGGGTCGCCTCGAGGTACTCGGTGACCAGCGACGCCTGGTAGTACGACCACCCGATCTCCGCCGGATGCTCGGGCCGGACGAACCCGTCGTTGAGGCGGCTCGGCGGCTTGACCCTGCCTCCCTGGTACGCGGACAGAAAGGCGAGCGTTGCCTGGGCACCCCAGCCCGGCCGGGCGCGGCGCTCCTCCAGCACCGAGAGCCCCTCCGCCAGCCACCGGGGCACCCGGTGGTCGCTCACGCCGAGGGTGAAGGTGTGGGCCAGCTCGTGCCAGGCCGTGGCGCCCCAGTTCATCTCGCCCCGGGGCCGCGCGGAAGGCGCGTCCATCGCCAGCACCCGGCCGAAGCTCACGCCCAGCGCGCCCAGGCCCGCCAGCCCCACCGTCCGGACCGAGAAGTCCGCATGACGCTGATAGAGCTCCAGCCGGATCGGCGGCTCGGGGCGATACTGGTAGCGGGCCGCGAGCGAGTCGTAGCCCCGCTCCAGCAGGGGCGCCAGGTAGAGGGTCAACAGCTCGGCGTCCCGGGGCGCGGCGACGAACTCGAACCGCCCTGACCGGACGGTTCGGTAGCGTCGCAGCTCGTCGAGCAGGTCCAGCGTGTTCTTGTTCCAGACGTGATATGGATCCCGGGCGAAGGCCTGTTCCAGCCGGACCCGCCCGCTGTCCATCGCCCCGATCCGGAGTTCGTTCACGCCCAGGACGGTGAGCCCGTACGGGTCGTCCGGCGCGACCTCCACCGCCCGCCGGGCGAAGCTGGCCGCCTCCTGGTACCGGCGCTGCCGGCCCAGCGCCTCGGCGATCGCCGCGAAGAAGCCACCCGGCGCCCGGTGCCACCTCCGGAGGCGGCGCTCGGTTTCCTCGTACCCGGTCCGGTCCCCGGTCACCGCCTGCACTGCGCCGCGGAGTGCCCAGCCCTCGAGCAGGGTGGAGTCGATGGCCAGGCTTCGATCGGCCAGCGCCGCCGCCGAGTCGAACCGCTCGGCGTCGAGATCCAGGCGTCCGAGCAGGGCGTGGGCTGCCGCCAGCCCGGGCCCCGCCTCCAGCGCCCGCCGCGCGGCCTCGTAGGTCCGTGGCTCGCTTCCGAACAGGGCCACCTGGGCCAGGCCCAGGAGCGCCCGGGCGTTGCCCGGATCGCGGCGGAGCACGCCCTCGTAGGCCGCCCTGGCATCGGGGGCGTTGTACTTCTCCAGGAAGAGGTCGCCCACTCGCAGCGCCGGCTCGAGCCAGCTCGAGTCGCGCGCGATGGCTCGATCGAACGCCTCCAGCGCGTCCTTGAAGCGGGCCGGCTCCCGGAGACCCACCAAGCGGCTTACGATCGCCAACGCCGCCCAGTCGCGGGCGCCGAGCTCGGCGTCGGGGTTCATCGCCCGATCGAGATCCGCGGCCAGGCGTCCCCCCTCCTCCGGGCGTCCGAACCGCACCAGCAACTCCGCCAGTCGGGCGCGCGGGTACCACGGGTCACCGTTCCCGGCCGCCTTGCGGAGCGCGGCCTCCGCCTCCGCCATCCGGCCCCGCTGGGCGAACGCCTCGGCGGCCAGGACCGCGAAGGCCGGGTCGTCCCGCCGTGGTCCGATCGCCTCCAGCGCCTCATCGGCCCGGCCTCGATCCAGCAGTCGAGCCACCTCTGCGGGCGACGCGGCGCCGCTCCTCGACTCCTGACCAGCGCAGGCCACGCCCGCCGCCCCCAGCGCCAGCATCGCGGCCAGCATGCTCACCAGGGCGCGGATCATGGGTTCCGCTCCAGGGCCCGAAGGGCCTGGTTGGTCTCGGCCAAGGCGAGGAGCAGCCGTTCCAGCTCGCGCTCGTAGGCCACGGAGTCCATCGTGGCCTTCCGCTGGCGCAGCTCGGCCACCAGTCGCTCCAGCCGTCGCCGTTCCGCCAGCAGCGGCTGGGCCCGGGGATCGGCTGCCAGGGCGTCACGGGTGAGCGTGAACGTCACGGCCCGGGCCAGGGCGCCGTCGGTGGCACCGGCCGCGGCCAGATCCTGGGTGCCGCGTCCGTCGCCGTCATCGTCCAGCTGGGCGTGCTCGGTGAGCAGCCGGCGCTCCGCCTCGTACGCCCGCGCCACCTCGTGCCGGGCGAAGGCGAAGGCCTCGGCCACCGACACCCGGCCGTCCTTGTCGGCGTCGGCCAGCCCGGTGGCGAGCCCGCGAATGAAGTGATCGCCGAAGATCGTGGCGTTCCGTTCGAACGATCCCCGGGTCGCGGTCACGATCACCCGCCGCGGGCCGCTCAGCACCGGCAGGAAGTCGCCGCTGGCGCTGGCTGCGTTCACCACCACCACCGTCTGGCGCGCGAACGCGCCGAGCGCGGTCGCCAGGTCGGCGGCGGTGAGATCCGGCCCGGGCAGGCTCAACCGGGCTTCGGTCCCCTGCTGGCTGCCATGGCCCAGCAGGACGAGCAGGACCACGTCGTCTGCGCCGGTCCGGCCGGCGATCCGCGCCAGGGCCT
>CAZFSA010000178.1:0-6806 GCA_964521535.1 uncultured Gemmatimonas sp. | reverse complement strand
GAGGTCCCACTCCGATGCGTCGACTGCTCACCGTCACCCTGCTGGCCGCCGCGGCCTGCGCCTCGCCGCAATCGCGGGCCGAGCTGCCCCTGGACCAGGCGATTGCCGCGATGCTCGACTCGCTCGACGCCACCACCGCGCTCTACGCCAGGCACATCCCCTCGGGCCGGGAGATTGCCATCCGGGCCGATCAGCCGATGAACACGCTCAGCGTGATCAAGATTCCGATCATGATCCAGGCCTTCCGCGACGCCGAGGCCGGCCGGCTCCGGCTGGGCGACCGCTACACCGTGAGGCCCGAGGATCTCCGGCGTGGCAGCGGGCTGATCCAGACCTTCGACGTGGGGCTCAGCCCGACGTACCGGGACCTGGTGGAGCAGATGATCATCACCAGCGACAACACCGCCACCGACATCCTGATCCGGACGGTGGGGCTCGATCGGGTGAACCAGCTGCTCGCCGCCAACGACTACCGCGGCACCCGGCTCCGGATGACGACCGGTGATCTCTTCAAGGAAGTCTGGGTCCGCTACGACTCCTCGTTCGTCACCCTGACCAATCGCGAAGTGTATGAGAAGGGCTTCCCCTCCGGCGAGCGGATGGCGGCGCTCTCCTTCGCCCTGGAGGGCGACTCGACCCGGTGGCTGGGCCGGACCACGGCCCGCGAGATGGCCCGATTGCTCGAAGAGATCCTCGGCAACAAGTACGCGGGGCCGGAGTACAGCCGGCAGATGGTGGACATCCTGGGCCGGCAGTTCTACAGCTCGCGCCTGCCGCAGCGGCTCCAGTGGCGGACGCCCGTGCGGGTGGCGCACAAGACCGGCGACTGGCCGCCGATCGCAGGCAACGACGTGGGCATCCTCTTCTATGAGGGCGGGCCGACCATCGTGTCGGTCTTCACCAATCAGAACCGCGGCGACTTCTTCGAGCTGGAGGCCACGCTCGGGCGGATCGCGGAGCGGCTGGTCCAGGAGTGGAAATGAATCCGGCGCGCCTTTTCCTGTTTGCCGTAGCGCTGGCCACCGCGTTTCCCGTCCAGGGCCAGGAACGCCGGACTGACCGGGCCGAGTGGGACGTGAGTCAGCCCCGTGGCGCCACGCGTGAGATCAGCTTCACCACCGACGAAGGCACCTGGATGTCGGTGGATGTCTCGCCCGACGGGCAGTGGCTGGTGTTCGACCTGCTGAGCCATGTGTACCGGATGCCCGCAGCGGGCGGCGCCGCCACCTCCCTCACCCAGGGGAGCGGGATCGCGGTGAACTTCCATCCGCGGATCTCGCCCGACGGGAAATCGATCGCCTTCGTGTCCGACCGGAGGGGCCAGAACAACCTCTGGATCATGGATGCCGACGGCGGCAACCCGCGGGCGGTGTTCACCGACAACAACGTCCGGGTGGCGATGCCGGCCTGGAGCGCCGACGGCCAGTACGTGCTGGTCCAGTATCAGCGGCTCCCCCAGGGCGGGCAGCAGGGGGCGTCGGGGATCTGGATGTTCCACAAGGACGGCGGCACCGGGGTCGAGATCCTCTCGGGTACCGCCCAGCGCGGCGCCGCCTGGCCGGCGCCCTCGCGCGACGGCCGGTACCTCTACTTCCAGGTGACTACCGCACAGGGCCAGCCCGGCTACGGCGGCCGCACCGACGCGATCGGCGGCGCCACTCAGGTCCGGCGGCTCGACCTGGTCACCGGCGCCATCGTCGCCGTGTCCTCTGGTGAGCAGAGCCAGCAGGTGCAGACCTCGAGCGGCGGGATGGCGGCCCCCGAGGTCTCGCCCGACGGACGCTGGCTGGCGTTTGCCCGGCGGATTCCCGACGGCACCATTTCGTGGAAGGGGCACCGCTACGGGCCCCGCACCGCGCTCTGGCTCCGCGACCTGGAGACCGGACGGGAGCGGCTGGCGATGGACCCGATCGAGCTGGACATGGTGGAGGCCGGCAAGGTCCTCCGCCCGCTGCCGGGCTACGCCTGGTCGGCCGATGGGCGGAGCATCGTGATTGCGCAGGGGGGCCGGCTCCGGCGGCTGGACGTGGCGACGGGCGCGGTCACCACGATTCCGTTCACGGCCGAGGTCAAGCGCACCATCTCGGAGCTGGTGAACCACCAGGACCGGATCAGCGACGATCCTTTCCAGGTGCGGTTCGCCCGGTGGCACACCGCCTCCCCCGACGGCCGGACCCTGGCCTTCCAGGCGGTGGGCCGGATCTGGACCATGAGCCTGCCTGGTGGCGCCCCTCGGCGGCTGACGCCTGAAGGCTTCGCACCATTCGAGTACGCGCCGGCCTGGAGCCCCGACGGCCAGTGGATCGCCTTCACCAGCTGGGAAGACGGCGTGGGCGCCCAGGTCTGGCGGGTGCGGGCCTCTGGTGGGCAGCCGGAGCAGCTCACGCGGGAACCGCACGAGTATACGCATCCCGCCTGGAGCCCCGACGGCCGCGAACTGGTCGTGGCCCGTGGCGCCGGCGAGTCGTACCGGGGCCGGGGCGTGGTCTGGAACGCCTGGTGGGACCTGGTGCGGATCCCGGCGGCTGGCGGGCCCGCGACCCTGGTCACCCGGGTTACTCCGAGCGCCGACGGCTCGGGCGGCAGCACCTTCAACAACATTCGGAACCAGATCGTACGGCCCACCTGGCTGGCTGATGGGCGCATCTGGTTTCCCGAGCTTCGCACGAGCAGCGGCACTGGTGGCGGGCCCGGCGGGCTTGAGGGGGCGCTGATCTCGGTCCGTCCCGACGGGCTCGACCGGCGCGAGCACCTCACCTTCCCCTACGCCGACGAGATCGTCCCCTCGCCGGACGGGAAGTGGGTGGCGTTCCAGGAATCCGACAACGTCTACCTCACCGCGCTCCCCGCGGGCACCGGCGGCAAGCCGGTCCGGATCGAACGGGCGCGGGGCCGGCTGCCGGTCACCAGGCTGAGCAAGGAAGGCGGCCTCTTCCCCCGCTGGCGCAACGCCGGCACCATCGAGTTCGGAAGCGGGAATCGCTACTTCGCCTATCATACCGAGAGCAAACGCGCCGACACGGCGGAGATCCGGCTCACGGTGCCGCGGGACATCCCCCAGGGCGCCGCCGCCTTCACCAACGCCCGGATCGTCACCCTCGACAACCGCCGGGTGGTGAACGGCACCGTCGTGGTCCGGGGCAGCCGGATCGCCTGCGTGGGCCGGTGCAGCATCCCCCAGGGCGCCCGGGTCTTCAACGCCAGCGGCAAGACCATCATTCCGGGCTTCATCGACGTCCACTCCCACAACTATCGGGAGCACCGGGGCATCATCCCCCAGCGGAACTACGAGGGGGCGATCTTCCTGGCCTTCGGGGTCACCACCACCATGGACCCCTCGATGTGGTCGCAGAACCTCTTCCCCACCGCCGAGATGGTCGATGCGGGCGTGCTGGTGGGCTCGCGGGTCTTCACCACCGGCGATCCGCTCTATTCGGGCGACGGGTCGAGGCAGGAGGAGTTCACCAGCTACGAGGTGGCGGAAGCCGGGATCCGGAAGCTCCACTCCTGGGGCGCGGTGTCGCTCAAGCAGTACCTCCAGCCCCGCCGGGAGCAGCGGCAGTGGGTGACCGACATCGCCCGGAAGGTCGGGATCCAGGTCACCGCCGAGAACAGCGACCTGCCATATACGTTAGGCATGATCATGGACGGGCACACCGGGTTCGAGCACCCGATGAGCTACCTGCCCATGTACCGCGACTTCACCACCTTCCTGGGTCGGGCCCAGGCCACCTATTCCCCCACCTTCATGGTGGGCGGCGCGGGCCCCTGGAACGAGGAGTACTGGTACCAGGAGCTGGAAGTCTGGAAGGACGCCAAGACCCGGCGGTTCATGCCCTGGATGCAGCACATCCCGCAGACCCGCCGCCGGATGCTCCGGCCCGCCACCGACTACAGCTTCCCCTTCATCGCCCAGGTGCTGGCCGACATCATCGCGGCCGGCGGCTACGGCGCCATCGGGGCCCACGGCCAGCACAACGGTCTGGGCTCCCACTTCGAGACCTGGATGGCGGCCTCGGCGCTGGGCCCGATGGGGGCGCTGGAGGTGGCGAGCCTCCACGGCGCGCGGTTCATCGGCAAGGAACAGGATCTGGGGTCGATCGCCGTGGGCAAGCTGGCCGACTTCATGGTGCTCAACAGCAATCCGCTGGTGAACATCCGGAACACGATCGACATCCAGTACGTGGTGAAGGGCGGCGTGGTGTACGACGACGAGACCCTGGACGAGGTCTGGCCCCGGCAGCGGCCGTTCGGGCCCCGGTACTGGGACAACCCGGACGCGCTCAAGGCCGATGACAAGCCGATCCGGCCCTGAGGGCCGGATCAGAACCGGTGGGCGTAGGTGAGCTTGGTGGCGACCCGCCGCTCCAGCGTCTCGTACCCCGCGTGGGGATCGAGCGGGTCCATCCGCCCGATGTTGTGGGTGTAGACGACGTAGACCTCGCTCCCCGGCCGGACGATCCACCGGAACCGGCCGAAGAGCCCGACCACCCGCGTCACGTCGTCGAACTGCGCCGTGCCGGTGAGCGAGACCCAGGGACTCACCTGCCATCCCCCGCTGCCGCGCACCAGGTTGGTGGTGAACTCGCCCGTGGGCAGGCTCACCCGGTTCCGCTCCCACTCGCCCCGCAGGCTGAGCCCGGGCCCCGGCGCTGCCGTGAGCCCCAGCTCGTGGCGGAACCGGGTGCCTGACCAGAACTCCCCGCCGCCAACCAGGACGTTCGCCACCAGCAGGCGGCGGGGAGCGCTGTAGAACTCGGCCGTCCAGCTCCGAAAGGTGTAGTCACCCGCCGGGATCACGACGCCCGACCGGATGGCGAAGTCCCGCGGCAGCCGCTCGAAGTCCGACCGCACCGAGATGCCGCCGTAGTCGCCGCTCAGGAACCGGATCCCGAACAGGGTGAACCGGGTGTTGAAGGTCTCGAGCCGTCCGGTGCGGAGCGACACCAGGTGCTCCATCTCGGCCCCGAACTCCAGTTGCCGTACCCCCCGCCAGTTGGGCCGCGGCTGCAGGTACACCGTGGGCTGAAGCCGGCGGAACCCGTTCCGGGGCACGAACCCCACCGGCGGCTGATACGCGGTGCCGAACTGCCGGAACGAGACGTGGGCCCGGACCCGGTCGTTGGGGTAGTTGAGGCGAACGCCGCGCGCGAAGCGATCGCCGAAGCCGGTGGAGTCGCCGCCGGCAGCATCGGAGTGCCAGACGGCAAACGCCTCGAACTGGAGGTTGCGCCGGCCAAAGAGCCGGTAGGTGCGGAGATCGAGATCCGCGCCGAGGGTATGGCCCTCCTGCCCGGAGCGGGCGGTGGCCTCGCCCGATGCCCGGCGGGTATAGATCAGGCCGACGGCGCTCTGACCGAGCACCCGGCGCTTCACCCGCGCCACCGTGAAGTCCTCGGCTGGCCCCCCCGGGTGCGACCCGGTGCGCACCTGGAGGAAGCCGAGATCGTGGGGACCGACCTGGCCCGCCAGGCGGGCGCCCCATCGCACCGGCACCGGGTCGCCATCCACCAGCCCGATCCGCCGGCTGAAGTAGGGAGTGGGCCCGCTCGAGGGCGCGAAGGAGTAGACTGACGACCCCTCCAGGAAGAAGTCCCGTCGCTCGGGAAAGACCAGCGGGAACCGGGTGAGGTTGACCCGGCGCTGGTCCACTTCGGCCTCGGCGAAGTCGGTGTTCACCGTGAGCGAGGCGCGAAGCGAGGGCAGAATGCTGTAGGTCAGGTCGACGCCTGCGTCGGCAGGCATCTCCGTCTCCGGAATTCCGCGCGCGGGCGCTCGCTGCCAGGAGCCCACCAGGTAGGGCTTCACCTCCAGCCCCACGCCCTGCGACAGGTCCGCCAGACCATGGACCACGCCGGCATGCGCCGGATAGGTGAGCCCCTGTCCCCGCCGGTGGCCGGACCAGAGTACCTCCTCCCCCCGGCGCCGGACGGTGCGCTGAAAGTTCACGCCCCAGGCGGGGCGCGAGGGATCGAAGTTGATGGTCGAGAACGGAATCCGGATCTCGGCCGACCAGCCGTGGCTGCCCCGGGCCACCCGCGCCTCCCAGACGCCGTCCCACGACTTGTTGACGTTGCCGGGACCGCTGATCAGGCCGTCGCCCATCAGGCCGGCGGGATTGATCTCGAAGTAGTACCCGGTGCGACCGTCACCGAAGGTGTCGAGAATCCACATGAAGCGATCGTCCGAGTCCAGCTGGGCGTCGCGCTGCCGCTGCCGGCCCTTCACACCCCGGGGGTCGGAGTCGAACAGGCTGGCGCCGATGTAGAGGTTCCCGGCGTCGTACGCGATCCGCACCTCGGTCCGTTCGGTGGCGGGGTCGCCCTCGCGCGGCTCCTGCTGCCGGAAATCGGCGACCGCCTGGGCCCGCTCCCAGAACGGCTCCTCCAGCACCCCGTCCAGACGCACCCGCTCCTCGAGCCCGAGCCTGAGCGCCTGGACCGCCGGCCGGTCTCCCACCTGGGCATGCGCCACCCCGGCCAGCGTCGGGAGCACCAGCACCAGCAGGAGCAGGGCAGACCCGACCACCGCCAACAGTTCCCTTCCGTACCTGGCCGCCTTTGCCGGTCCGATACCGAAGACCGTCTCCAGCGCCGCCAGCGAGCGGGGCTTGAGTTCCGCCAGCTCCCGCAGGGTGCGGTCAGCGGCCACCACGTAAGGCGGAACCCCCTCGGCCCGCGCCAGCTCCAGCCGCCGGGCCCGGAGCCGCTCGAACAGCTCGGCATCGGCCGGCGCCAGCGCCCCGTCCGGCGGTGCCCGGTGTCGCCCGATACCGGCCTTGACGGTTGACGGGCGCGGGGTCCGCT
>CAZFSA010000177.1:0-6828 GCA_964521535.1 uncultured Gemmatimonas sp. | reverse complement strand
GCCCGGCCGGCGGCCCGCCCGGGGCGACCCCGCCGCCGTCGCGCGCCTTCGGGCCGGACGCCCCGTCCAAGGGCAGTCCCGCCGCTCGAAAGAAGGGGAAGAAGTCGAAGCGGTCGTACGTGGACCAGGAAGCGGTGCAGGCCAACATCCTCAAGACGCTGGCGGGGATGAAGGGCGGGGCCCGCGCCAAGCGGCGCTCCGACGAACCGAGCTACCGCGAGCTCCTGGCCAGTCGCAGCGCCGAGGAGCGGGAGCGCGAGAAGACCCGGATCCGGGTCAACGAGTTCATTTCCGTGTCCGAGTTGGCGGAACTGATGAAGGTGCCCGCGACCCAGATCGTGCAGTTCGCGTTCAAGGAAATGGGCATGATGGTCACCGTGAACCAGCGGCTCGACTTCGATCAGATCGAGCTGATCGCCTCGGAGTTCGGCTTTCAGGCCGTGCGCGAGGACGAGTACGCGGCGGACCTGGGCGCCGCGGTCCCGGACGCGGAGGAGGCCCTGAAGCCGCGGCCGCCGGTGGTGACGATCATGGGCCACGTCGACCACGGAAAGACGTCGCTCCTCGACCACATCCGCAAGACCAACGTGGTCGCGGGCGAAGCCGGCGGGATCACGCAGCATATTGGCGCCTACCACGTCTCGCTCCCGGACGGGAAGTCGATCACCTTCCTCGACACGCCGGGTCACGAGGCGTTTACCGCCATGCGGGCCCGCGGGGCCCAGGTGACCGACATCGTGGTCCTCGTCGTGGCGGCCGACGATCAGGTGATGCCCCAGACGATCGAGGCCATCAGCCACGCGAGGAACGCCGGGGTGCCGATCATCGTGGCCATCAACAAGATCGACCTCCCGACCGCCAACGTCGCGAAAGTCAAGCAGGACCTGCTCCAGCACCAGGTGGTCCTCGAGGAGTTCGGCGGCAAGGTGCTGTCGGCGGCGATCTCGGCCAAGAAGGGCACCGGCATCGATACCCTGCTGGAGCAGATCCTCCTCCAGGCGGAGATCCTCGATCTCAAGGCCAACCCGGACGTCGAGGCGAGCGGGACGGTGCTCGAGGCCACCCTGGACCCGGGCAAGGGTCCCCTGGCCACGGTCCTGGTGCAACGGGGCACCCTGCGGGTGGGCGACAATTTCATCTGCGGGCGCTACTCCGGCCGGGTCCGCGCCATGTCGGACGAGCGGGGAAAGCCGGTGAAGGAGGTCGGCCCGTCGATGCCGGTCCGGGTGCTCGGGTTTGAGGGGGTGCCCTCCGCCGGCGATACCTTCGTCATCGTCGGCGACGCCAACGAAGCCCGGGACATCGCCCAGAAGCGCCAGCGGCTCGAGCGCGAGGCCCAGAACCGGCGCGGCATGCGCGGCACCTCGCTCGAGGACATCAGCCGCCAGATGAAGGTGGGCGAGGTAAGCCACCTCAAGCTGATCATCAAGGCCGACCAGGGCGGGCCCGCCGAGGCGCTCGCCGATGCCCTCGCCCAGCTCAGCACGGCCGAAGCCCGGGTCGACGTGATTCACCGCGGCGTGGGCGCCATCTCCGAGGGCGACGTGCTCCTGGCGAAGGCCTCGGGCGCCATCATCCTCGGATTCCACGTCCGACCCGACGCCAACGCGCGCGCGGCCGCCGAACGCGAACAGGTCGACGTCCGCACCTACCGGATCATCTACGAGGCGGTCGAGGATGTCCGGGCGGCGCTCGAGGGGCTGCTCAAGCCGGAGGAGCGGGAAATCGTCCTGGGCGAGGCCGAGGTCCTCGAAACGTTCAAGGTGAGCAAGGTGGGCACCATCGCGGGGTGCGCGGTCCGGTCGGGCGTCATTCCGCGCACCGCCCGGGTCCGGGTCGTGCGCGACGGCCGCCTGGTCTACACCGGCAGCATCAGCAGCCTGAAGCGGTTCAAGGACGACGTCAAGGAGGTTCGCGAGGGCCTCGAGTGCGGCATCGGAATCGAGAACTTCAACGATATCAAGGTCGGCGATCGGATCGAGGCCTTCCGGATCGAGGAAGTGAAGCGCTCGCTGGCGGCGCCCGCGGCTGGCGCTGCATCGTAAGGAGGGTGGTCGATGGCGTCGCCCGCCCGCCGGCGGCCGGAACAGGTGGCCGAGCTGATTCGTCAGGTGGTCGCCGAGGCCCTGCTTCGAGAAGTCCGTGATCCCCGGATCGCCCTGGTCACGGTCACGAGAGTGCGGGTGACGCCGGATCTCGGCCGGGCCCGGGTCGCGGTCATCGTGCATGGGAACGCCGACGAGGCGAAGGCGGCGCTCGCGGGTCTCGAGCATGCGGCCGGGTTCCTCCGGGGGCAGGTCGCGCGGGCGCTCGCGACCCGGACCACGCCGGAGCTGGTCTTCGAGATCGATCGCGGCGTGGAGCATGCCGCGCGAATCGATGAGCTGCTCGCCACCCTGAAGCGGGAGGGCGAGCTCTGAACGGCGCACTGCTGGTCGACAAGCCGGCGGGGATCACGTCGCACGACGTCGTGAACGCTGCCCGCAGAGCCCTGAGCGCCCGGCAGATCGGCCATACCGGCACCCTCGACCCCTTCGCCACGGGGCTCCTGGTGCTCGTCGTGGGACGGGCCACCCGCCTGGCGCGGCTGGTCGTCGGGAGCCCGAAGGAGTACCTGGCGGTCGCCGTTCTGGGCCAGCGGACCGATACCGACGACCTGACCGGCGCCACGGTCGGGCCCCGGTTCCAGGGAGCGTGGCCCCCGGTCGATGCCGTGGCGGCGGCTCTGGCGTCGATGGTGGGCATCCAGGCGCAGCGCCCGCCGGCCTACTCCGCCAAGAAGGTCGCCGGGCGCCGGAGCCACGCCCTCGCACGGGCGGGTGCCGCCGTGGCCCCTCCGCCCGTGGAGGTGACGGTAAGTTCGCTGGAGCTGCTCGACTGGGAGCCCCCCCGGCTTACCTTCCGGGCCTCGGTCGGGGCCGGCACGTACATCCGGGCCCTGGCCCGGGATCTTGGGGATCGCCTCCAGACGGGGGGGCACCTGGAGGCTTTGCGGCGGACCCGGGTTGGCCCCTTCCGGGTCGAGGAGGCGACTCCCCTCGCGCAGGTCGGGCCCCGTTCGCCGCTGATCAGCCCCCGAGCCATGGTGCAGAGGCTGGGGGTCCCGGTCGTGGAGCTGGATGCCGGGGCCGATGAAGCGGTCAGGCACGGGCGCGCGGTTGGCGCGGATGCGCCCGGGGGAGCAACCGCCGCGCTGGTGGTGGGTGAGCGCCTGGTGGCCGTGGCGGAGGGCCGGGAGGGACGCTGGCAGCCGGTCGTGGTCCTCGAGGGCCGATGACCGACCTGCCGCCCCAGGAAAGAGGCACCGTCGTCACGCTCGGTTCCTTCGATGGGGTTCATCGGGGACACCGCGCGGTGGTCGACGAGGTGGTCCGCCGCGCCCGCGAGACGGGGAGAGCCTCGGTCCTGGTGACGTTCGAGCCCCACCCGGCCGAGGTGGTCCGTCCCCAGGCGGCTCCCGAGCGGCTCACGGTGGCGGCCGAACGGATCGAGGCGCTGGCCACCACCGAACTCGACTACGTTGTCGTCCTCCGGTTCGATCGAGAGCTGGCGGGCCTCGAGCCGGAGGCGTTCGTGGAACGAGTGTTGGTGGAACGCTGCGGGGTGCGGGAGCTGGTGGTGGGCCACGACCATGCGTTCGGTCGCGGCCGCCGCGGGGATGTCGGGCTGCTGACGGCCCTCGGCCGCAGGTGGGGGTTCACCGTCGACGTGGTGCCCCCGGTGCTCGATCGTGCCGGCTCGGCGGTCTCCAGCAGCCGGATCCGCGCGGCGATCGCGGGCGGAGCCCTGGGACAGGCGGCGGACTGGCTCGGTCGGCCGTACCGGGTGGCCGGCCGCGTGGTGCGCGGGGCGGGGCGGGGACGGACCATCGGGGTGCCGACCGCCAACCTCCTGCCGCCGCCACGAAAGCTCCTTCCGCCCGACGGGGTGTACGCCGTGCGGGTGGAGTGGGGCGGCGGCATGGCCGCCGGCATGATGAACCAGGGCCCCCGGCCAACCGTGGGAGACCCGACCCGGTGGATCGAGGTCCACCTGTTCGACTTCGACGGGGATCTCGGCGGCCGGGAGATGCGGATCGAGTGGGTCGCCCGGCTGCGCGACGTCCGGCGGTTCGAGAGTCTGGCGGCGCTGAGTGCCCAGCTCGAGCGGGATCGCCTGGAGGCCAGGCGGGTGTTGACCGGGAGCGGTCCGGACCTTTAACGACGCGCCGGCTCGACCGGCGGTGGTGCGAAGACGATGTTTGCCAATCTGCGCAACCGGTTCTTGGTGATCGGCGTTCTGGTGTTGGGAGCGCTCTTCTTCCTCTGGGACAACTACCGGCGAGTCGGTTCCCCGGTGAACCTCGGCCTGGACCTTCAGGGCGGGATGCATCTCGCCCTGGAACTCGACCAGTCGACGCGGGTATCGGCCGACCCCTCCAAGGACATCGACCTCGCGTTGATCGTCCTCCGGAAGCGGATCGACGAGTTCGGCGTCCTCGAGCCGCTGATCCAGAAGGTGGGCAGCGAGCGGATCGTGGTGGAGCTGCCCGGCGTCGAGGACCCGGATCGCGCAAAGGAAATCGTGCAGCGGAGCGCCTTTCTGGAATTCCGGATCACGGACAAGACCGGCGGGCTGGAGAAGGCACTTCCGGCCATGGACCGCGCCCTGCGTGACCTCGGGATCCAGGCTGCCGCTTCCACCCGACCGAGCGCGGTGCAACAGCTGCTCGGGGGCGACACGGCGCAGGCCGACCAGGACTCGACCGTTCCCCTGACCGGAGGAGCCCTCTCGAGCCTGATCCAGCCGGCCGGCGTCACCGGCGTGGCACCGATGCCCGGCGAATACGCTGTCCTCGAATCCGCCTGGCGGAGGGCCGACAGCCTGCTCAAGCTGCCCGAGGTGCGCCGGCTCTGGCCCCGCGGCGTCGACTTCCGGTGGGCCGGCCAGCCAACCAGCGCCGGCGTGGAGCAGTACCGGTACCTGTATGCCCTGGACCAGAACCCGATCATCACCGGGTCCAGCCTGGTGAACGCCCAGGCCCAGCTCGACCCGCTCACCAACGGCGCGGAGGTCAACTTCGAACTTGACCGGGCCGGGGCCCGGCGGTTCGGGGTCGAGACCGGCCGCCATGTGGGCGACTACATGGCGATCCTTCTCGACGGCGCGGTGCAGGGGCGGCCGCCGGTGATCCAGAGCCGGATCGACCGCCGGGGCCGGATCCAGCTTGGCGGGAGGAGCCTCCAGGAAGCGCAGGATCTGGCGCTCACCCTCCGCGCGGGGGCGCTCCCCACCCCGCTCAAGATCGTCGAGGAGCGGCGCGTCGGCCCCAGTCTCGGCGCCGACGCGATCCGCGGCGGCGTGATCGCCGCCGTGGTCGGAACCGCCCTCGTCGTGATCATCATGGTGGGCTACTACTCGGTCGGCGGGGCCATCGCCGTGGGGGCGCTGGCCTTCTACGGGCTCTTCACCTTCGGAACCCTCGCGCTCTTCAATGCCACCCTTACCCTGCCTGGCCTGGCGGGCTTCATCCTGTCCATCGGCATCGCCGTCGACGCCAACGTGCTGATCTTCGAGCGGATGCGGGAGGAGGTCGATCGGGAGAAGACCGTCCGGCTCGTGGTGGACGAGGGGTACAAGCAGGCGATGCCGGCGATCATCGACTCGAACCTGACCACCATTCTCACGGCGCTGTTCCTGTTCCAGTTCGGCACCGGGCCGGTCAAGGGCTTCGCGGTCACCCTGGTGGTCGGCATCTTCGCCTCGCTGGTCACCGCGGTGTTCGTCACCCGAACCTTCTACCTCTGGTGGGTGAAGGCCCGGCCGGGAGCGCAACTGGCGCTGGGCCGCATGCGCCTCTTCCGGGATGCGGCGTTCGATTTCGTCGGCATGCGGCGCAAGGCGTATCTGGCAACGGCCGTCATCTTCGCCCTTGGCCTGGTCGGCGCCCTCGCGCGGGGCATCGACTACAGCGTGGAGTTCACCGGCGGAACCCTGCTCCAGGTCCAGACGCGCGAGCCGGTCCAGCTCGACCGGCTCCGGAGCGCCCTGGCCGCCGAGGGCGTCCCCAACGCCGAGCTCCAGCGGTTCGGCGCCGACAACGAGGTGGTGATCCGGGCCCGGATCGCCCAGGACGACACGTCCGCCGATGACACCCAGGCCGCCGCCGTGGTGGTCGGCGGCGCCCTCGATCGCGCGGTGGGCGCGGGTCAATACCAGATCGTTCGGACCGAGGCCGTCGGGCCCAAGGTGGGCGGCGAGCTTCGCCGTCAGGCGTTCTTCGCGATCTTCCTCTCGTTCTTCGCCGTGCTGGCCTACCTCGCCTACCGGTTCGAGTGGCGCTTCGGCCTGGCCGCCGTCGCCGCCACGGCCCACGATATCCTCCTCACCATCGCCTTCATCAGCATTCTCGGGCTGGAGGTCGGCCTGGTGGTGGTGGCCGCGATCCTGACCGTGGTGGGGTACTCGCTCAACGACACGATTGTCATCTTCGATCGGGTCCGGGA
This sequence comes from uncultured Gemmatimonas sp., assembly GCA_964521535.1. Lineage (GTDB taxonomy): Bacteria > Gemmatimonadota > Gemmatimonadetes > Gemmatimonadales > GWC2-71-9 > SHZU01. Next base: position 343 of record CAZFSA010000177.1, on the reverse strand, counting down.
GAACCTCCACCGGAGCCGCCGGGAAGACTTCGTGGCGATTCTCAACCGATCGGTGAACGAGACGCTGCCCCGGACCATTCTCACCGGCGGGACCGCGCTCGCGACGCTGGTGGCACTGGCCCTGTTTGGCGGAGCCGTCATCCGGCCCTTCTCGCTGGTGCTCTTCTTCGGGATCTTCGTCGGAACCTTCTCGTCGATCTTCATCGCCGCGCCCGTGCTCCTCTATATCGAGAGGCGCTGGCCAGGCGCCGACGCGCGGGGGGTGCGCGACAGCGCCCGACCGGCCTCCCAGACCCCACCGGCCCGGCGAGTCCAACCCACGGCGCGCTAGCGGGGAGGGCCT
>CAZFSA010000176.1:0-6966 GCA_964521535.1 uncultured Gemmatimonas sp. | reverse complement strand
GCCCTCGTAGCCAGGCTGGACCGCCTGGATCACTGGCGCCCCAGTTTCCTGGCCGCGATGCTGGCGGCGCTCGGACGGGACGCCGCGCCCGCTCTCCGGCGCGCGTTGGATGACCCCACCCTGCCGGCGCGGACCCGGGCGGTGGCGGCCGACGCCCTGCTTCGGCTCAGCGATCCGGAGGCAGCCTCGATCGCGGCCCGAATCGCCAGCGAGACCAGCGATCCGGTGATCCTCACCGCGGTTCTCCGGCTCCTGGAGCGGGTCGGTGGACTCGATGCCCTCCCGGCGGTCCGGCGGCTCGCCACCTCCGACTCGGAGGCGGTCAGGGTGGGCGCATTCCATGCGCTCGAGCAGCTGGCCGAGGAGGAGGACCTGCCACAGCTGGAACGCGGGCTCGCGGACCCCTCGCCGTGGGTGGCCATCCACGCGGCCCGCGCGCTGGCTCGCGGTCCCGGGCGGCGGCTGCTTGCCGGTCGGGTGGAAGGCACCGGGGCCGATGCCGTGGTAGCCCGCGAGGCTCTCGCCGAGGGGACCCGATGAGCGCCGGAGAGCTGGGCTGGATGCTGCTCGGCGGCTTCAACCTGCTGGTGCTCGTGTACTTTGTCGGGCTCAACGGCTTCGCGATGTGGACCAGCATCCACGCGCTCCGGACCCTGCGCCGCTACTCCCTCCGCGCCCGGTCCCTCGACTTGAGCGAAGTCCTCAGCCTGGGCGGCGCCCCACCGATCACCCTCCTGGCGCCGGCGTACAACGAGGAGGCGACCTGCGTCCAAGCCACCCGGTCGCTGCTCAACCTCCAGTATCCCGACTACGAAGTGGTGGTCATCAACGACGGCTCCCGCGACCGGACGCTGGAACGGCTGGTCGAGGCCTTCGATCTCGTCCCCGCAGCCCGGGCACCCACCGCGGCCGTGCCTACGGCGGCCGTCAGGGCCACCCTCCGGAGCCGGATCCACCCCAACCTCTGGGTGGTCGACAAGGCGAACGGCGGGAAGGCCGACGCGCTCAACGCGGGGCTCAACCATTCCCGGACCCCACTGGTCTGCGCCATGGATGCGGACAGCCTGTTGGAGCGCGAGGCGCTGGCCCGGATCGTCCGGCCCTTCCTGGAGGATGACCGCACCGTCGCCGTGGGTGGGGTGATCCGGATCGTCAACGGCTGCACGGTCGAATCGGGGGCCGTCACCCGGGTCGGGATGCCTGCCAACTGGCTCGCGCGGATCCAGGTGCTGGAGTACCTTCGCGCCTTCCTGGCGGGGCGGGTGGGCTGGGCGGCGATCGATGCCACCTTCATCGTCTCCGGGGCGTTCGGTCTCTTCCGGCGGGGGGCGGTGGCCGAGGCCGGCGGCTGGGACCGGACCACCGTCGGCGAGGACATGGAGCTGATCGTCCGGCTGCACCGGGTCTGCCGCGAACGGCGGCTGCCGTACCGGATCACCTTCGTGCCCGATCCGGTGGCCTGGACCGAGTGCCCGGAGACCCTCCGGGTGCTGGGCCGGCAACGGGAGCGGTGGCAACGAGGCCTCACCGAGACCCTGATGCGACACCGCCGGATGCTTCTCAACCCGCGCTACGGGCATATCGGAATGGTGGTGTTCCCCTACTTCTTCTTTCTGGAGATGCTGGGGCCGGCGGTCGAGGCGCTGGGGTACCTCAGCTTCGGGGTGACCCTCGCCCTCGGCCGGGCCGACAGCGCATACGTCGTGGCGTTCCTCTCTCTGGCGATCGTGTTTGGGCTGGCGCTCTCGCTGGCGGCGATCGCGCTCGAGGAACTCTCCTTCAGGCGGTACCCCCGGACCGTAGACCTGGTGTCGCTCGTGGCCATCGCCGTGGTGGAGGCGTTCGGCTACCGGCAGCTTTCGGCCTGGTGGCGCCTGCAGGGTCTGGTAGCCGCGTTCAGAGGGAAGCAGGGGTGGGGGCAGATGACGAGAAAGGGCTTCCAGAGCACCAAATCGGACTCGAAGTCGGTGAAATCGTAGAACTTAAATAACATAAATAACTATTCATTTATTAACTGGGGAGCCAAACTTGAGACCCTCGCCTATCGGCAGGCTGTCCCTTATGATGCTCCTCCAGTACGCGGTCTGGGGCGCCTGGCTACCCCTGGCGGCCCGCTACCTCTCCGCTTCCACGGCCGATGGTGGCCTCGGCTTCACCGGCAGCCAGATCGGGATGATCCTCGGGCTCGCCGGGTCAATCGGGGCGGTCGCCTCGCCCTTCGTCGCCGGCCAGATCGCGGACCGGTACTTCCGGACCGAACGCTTCCTCGCTGTACTCCTAGTGATTGGCGGGGTGGTGAAGTGGATCACCGCCAGCCAGACCGCCTACCTGCCCTGGCTCTGGCTCTCGATCGCCTACAGTGTGGTCTACATGCCCACGCTCGCGCTGTCGAACTCGATGGCGTTTGCCCACCTGGAGGACCGGGACCGGCAGTTCCCCAGGGTCCGGGTCTGGGGCACGATCGGCTGGATCGCCGCGAGCTGGCTCTTTCCGATGCTCTATCTCCAGACCGACCTGAGCTTCCAGTGGATGCCCCCCTTCCTGGTCGGGCCCGAGCTCCCCAACGTGACCGCCCGGCTCGCCGATGCACTGCGGTTCTCGGCACTGATCTCCTGGGGCTACGCCGGGTACTGTCTGCTGCTGCCGGCCACCCCCCCCAGACGGGACGCCGTCGAGCCCCTCGCCTTCGCCAAGGCCTTCCGCCTTCTCAGAGAGCCGTCCTTCGCTGTGCTGGTCGCCGCCAGCCTCCCGATCAGCGTGATCCATCAAGTCTACTTTCTCCAGACCCCGCCGTTCCTGTCCCATCTCGGGCTTCGGGACAGCCAGATCGGACCGGCGATGACCATCGGGCAGTTCAGCGAGATCCTGGTGATGGCGGTGCTGGGGCTGCTGCTGGCCCGCCTGGGCTTTCGCCGGGTCATTGCCATCGGCGCCCTGGCCTACTTCGTTCGCTACCTGATCTGGAGCTTCCCCGTGTTACCCGTGGAGGTCCAGGTGGCGAGCCAGGCCCTGCACGGGATCTGCTACGCCTGCTTCTTCGCCGCGGGGTTCATCTACGCCGATCGGGTGGCCCCACCCGACGTCCGCCATTCGGTCCAGACCGTGTTCGGGATCATCATCCTGGGCGGCGGCCCGGTGCTGGGCGGGCTCCTGTCCGGCTGGCTCCAGGACCGGTACACGGTCCCTGGCGTCGGGCTTGACTTCGCCGGTCTGTGGCGGGTCGTCGCCTTCATCGGGCTCGCTGCGGCGGTGTTTTTCTTCGGCCTCTTCCGGGCGCGCCCGGAGCCGGAGGCCCGGGGATAAACCCCGCGCGGGGTCGTGGCGTCCAACCGCTTGTGACCAGCGTCGCCATGGAATCCTTCGATGGGGTCGATCCGGCGAGCCGGACGGCCGCGGTCCCGGGTGCCACCGTCATCGGCCGGCCGGTCGCCGGTCTGGATCCGGTGGTGGCGGCGGCGCAACGGGGCGATGAGCGAGCCTTTGAGGCCCTGTACCGGGAGCACGTCGGCCGGGTGTTCGCCCTCGCGCGAAGGCTCTCGGATGCCGACCGGGCGGGCGAGCTTACGCAGGACGTCTTTGTCAGGGCGTGGGAGCGCCTGGCCGGCTTCCGGGGAGAGAGCGCGTTCGGGACCTGGCTTCATCGGCTGGCGGTGAACCTGATTCTCTCCGATCGGCGAAGCGCCTGGCGCCGGAACCGCCGGGCCGTCCTGGTTGACGATCCGGCCGGGTTCGACGCGCCGACCCCGGCCCCGGCACCCGGGCTCCGCCTGGATCTCGAGGGCGCGATCGCCAGCTTGCCGGGTGGAGCGCGCACCGTCTTCGTCCTCCACGATGTCGAGGGGTACGAACACGCCGAGATTGCCCGGATGGCCGGCATCGCCGTGGGCACGTCGAAGGCCCAGCTCTTTCGCGCCCGGCGACTCTTGCGGGAGGCCTTGAACCGATGACCTGCGACGAGACCCGCGAGCAGCTCGATGCGTTTCTCGCCGGCCGGCTGGATCCGGCGTTGTCGGGCCGGGTCGCCACCCACCTGGCCGGCTGCGCCGAGTGTCGTGCCGATCTGGAGGCGGCACGGCTGCTGGCGCCCCGGGTTGCCTCGCTGCCCCGATCGGTGAGCCCCGATCGCGACCTCTGGGCCGGAATCGAGCCGCGACTCCGGCGCCGCCGCGGCGGGGACCGGGTTGCGGTCCCGGTGTGGGCCCTGATCGCGGCGGCGATCCTGCTGGTTGTCGGCACGTCGGTCGTAACTCGACGCCTGGACTCCGGTTCCGACGTGGCGGTCCTCCTCCCGGCGTCGTTCGTCGAAACGGAGAACCGGTACCTGGCCACGGCGCGCGAACTGGCGGCGGCCTATGCTGCCGTCCGCGATCGGCTGCCGCCGGAGACCAGGCAGGTCGTGGAGCGGAACCTCGCCGCCATCGAGCGCGCGCTGGCGGAGACCCGCCTGGCGCTGGAACGCGATCCGGCGAACCAGTCGCTGGAGAGCCTGGTCCTCTCGACCTACCGGCAGAAGCTGGACTTCCTCGAGCAGGCATCGGCCCTGGAGGGGGAGACGTGATCGCCATGCCGCGCGCCGGACTGCTGGCCCTGGCCGCGCTGCCGCTCATCGCGTCTGGTGGAGCGGCCCAGCATCTCGGCTTCCGGGTGGACCCCGACGTGGCCCTCCGGATTCACAATCTGACCGGGCTCACCCGGGTGGTCGCGTGGGATCGGGATTCGATCGACCTGGTCGCCACCATCCTGCCGGGCGGCGGTCGCCTCTACGGCGGCGGCGCCGGCAAGGGGGCCAAGCTCGGAGTGGAGGCTCCGGGACGCCCCGACGGCGGGGGTGGCGACCTGGTGGTGCGAGTCCCGGCCGGGGCGAGGGTGTGGGTCAAGAGCGCCTCGGCCCGAGTCGAGGTAACGGGTGTGACGGGCGAGGTAGAGGTCAGCACGGTGACCGGTCCGGTCAGGCTGACCGCCGAGCCCCGGGTGGTCATGATCGAGACCATCGACGGCGCCGTGGAGGTGCAGGGTGCGGCTACCGTGCTTCGGGTGCGCAGCGGAAGCGGTGCGGTCACCGTGGGGGGCGCCAGGGGGGACCTCTCCGTGGCGACGGTCGGCGGGTCGATCACGGTCCAGGGCGGGGAGCTCCGCTCCGCCCGGCTGGAGTCCGTCTCGGGCCGAGTCATGGTGCAAAGCCCGGTGGCGACCCGAGGGCGCCTCGAGATCCAGACTCACGACGGCGACGTCGTGGTGCGACTCGGGGAGGTGGTCGACGCCCGGCTCGACCTGGAGAGCCTGAGCGGAACGGTCACCACCCGGATTGCAGGCGAGCCCGAGCGGGCCCATCGCGGCCCGGCTACCGTGACCATCGGGAAGGGCGCCACGGCGGGACGGGGAGCGCTGGTTACGGTCCGCAGCTTCAAGGGGGCGATCCGCGTGGATTCAAACCCGGGGGACTGAGGCGGCGTCAGATCGAGCGTTGCCGAAGCCGACGTCCACCCCCGCCGAGAGGTCCTGCATGCGCTCGCTCCGCTCCACCCTCCTGATCGCCGCCCTGTTCACGGTCGCCTCGCCGCTCCTCGCGGGCCCGCCCTGGATCGCGATCGAGTACCCGGTGAATCCCTACGATCCCACGACCCGCGACGCCGTGCTGCTGGTGCACTCGTTTCATCACGGCACCCCGGCTGCCTTCCCCGTGAGCGGGACGGCCGAGGGCGTGGTGGGCAATGCCCGGAAGTCCGTCCCCCTCACGCTGCAGCGGACCTCGCGCGCCGGAGTCTATGCCCTCAGCAACCAGTGGGGGCCAGGCGGGGAGTGGACGCTGGTGTTGACGGTGGAGCAGGGACGGGACGACGTGGCGCAGGCGCTGGTGCGGGTCTCCGGTACCCGGGTGCTCGACGTGGACGTCCCCACGCGCGAGGTCCGGGACGGTTCCCGAACCCTCCGGATCCCCCGCCGGGCGACGCCGGCGGAGATCGAGGCGTCGCTCCAGTCGCGGCTCGCGGGACGTTAGGCGGAACGGCGCGGCTGAGGCGGCCGCGGGACCGGCCGCCTCAGCCTCGCCGCTTCTCCAGCTCCCGCCGCGCCTCCGGATGGCCGCGGCTCGCCGCCCGCTCCAGCCACATCATGGCCGTCGAGTCCGACCGGGCCACCCCGCGGCCCCGGAAGAGAAGCATCGCGGTCTGGTACTGGGATCCGAGATCGCCTCCCTGAGCCGCGGTCTCGTACCAGAAGAACGCCATCTTCTCGTCCTTCCGGACCCCCCGGCCTTCGGCGTACATCGCCGCGATCGCCGCCTGGCTCCTCACATCGCTCTGCTTGGCGCCCGCCTCGTAGACTTCGGCTGCCTTCCGCTCGCTCCGGGGGACGCCGAGCCCCTGCTCCAGCCGGGCCCCGAGCACCGCGAATGCCGGCAGATGACCCGCCTCGGCCGCCAGCCGGTACATCTCGGTCGCCGCCGTTGGATCCTTGGGGGCGCCCCGTTCACCCAGCTCGTACCGCCGTCCCAGATCGAAGGCCACCGGCCCATCGCCCGCCCGCGCCACCCGCTCCAGTCGGTCCACTGCCTGCGACAGGTCCACGGGCGTGCCCAGACCCGCCGAGTACATCGCCGCGAGCGCCCGGTTGGCCATGACGCTGCCGGAATCCGCCTCCTCCCGGCATCGACTCAGGGCCGCCGGCCAGTCCTGGTTCCGGTACGCCGCGGCGCAGTCGAGCGGGGGTGGGGCCACGAGGCGGGGCCGCGGAACGCTGTCCGCCGCCGGTGCCGGCAGGACCCCGATCCCGGTATCGGCAACCGGCGTCGTGATCACGACCACGGCTGGCGCGGTCGGGGCTGATGGTTGCGAGGCCAGGGCCTGAGCGGTGTCGGCCGGGACATCCGCTGCCGCTGCCGAAGGCGTCGGCGGCTGATCGAGGGGCGCCGCAGTCGGTCGGGCGCGGACCATCGCCGCGACGGTCGCCCCGGCGGTGGCCAGCAGC
>CAZFSA010000175.1:0-7354 GCA_964521535.1 uncultured Gemmatimonas sp. | reverse complement strand
GCAGTGCGTCTTCGGCCTGGCGGGCGGTGAGGCCCCGGCGGGCCAGGCCCTGGAACGTGGCCTGATAGCTGGCCGTGGTGAGGATCTGCGCGCCGGCTTCGATATAGGACAGGTGCACCGCCTCGATCAGCGCGGGCTGCTCCAGGAGAACGCGCGCCGACCAGAGCGGGTCGCGGAGGTCGGCGCCGCGGCGCTCCAGCTCGGTAGCCAGGGCGCCGTCGAGCACCAGTGCCGGCCGGCCGGCCAGCAGGTCTCGCCCGGGCATGAGGGCGGGATTGTATTAGATTGGCCGGCAGGAAGCCAGCGAGGGGAGCACCAGATGACGATCGGGCGGCGTGAGTTCGTGAAGCGGAGCGCAGTGATGGCGGTCGGGACCCTGGCCGTGGGGCGGTTCGTGGTCCAGGCCCAGGGCAAGCCCGCCATGGTGGTCTACAAGAGCCCCACCTGTGGCTGCTGCAGCAAGTGGGTGGAGCACATCGAGGCCAGCGGATTCGCCGTTTCGGTCAAGGACCTGGACGACGTGAGCCCCATCAAGGCCCGGTACAAGGTGGGCGGCAAGCTCCAGAGCTGCCACACCGCGATCGTGGGGGGCTACGTGGTGGAGGGCCACGTCCCCGCGTCGGACATCAAGCGGATGCTGGCCGAGAAGCCCAAGATCACCGGACTCACCATTCCGGGCATGCCGCAGAGCGCTCCCGGCATGGACCTTACCCCCTTCCAGCCCTACGAGGTGCTGGCCTTCGACGCGCTCGGCAATACCTCGGTGTTCGCCCGGCACACCAGGTAGGCGCCTCCCTGGACTTCCCGGTGCGCCTGGCGGCCAGGATCGGAGTACCGCCAAGGCCGGGGGGGGGGTCGCCGCGGCGGTCGAAGCGGGGAGCGACCCGGGCCGCCTTCGACCCGCGAGAGTGCCAGGCCAGCGGGTCGCGGCTCTCACCCCGATCCCGCCGTTTCGGGCAGCCCCAGCCTCCGGACCAGCCGCTGCCTCCTTCAGAAGAAGTAGATGCTGTGATAGAGACCACATTGCCCCCAAATAGGGGTATAGTGCGGTTCTCCGCCGAAGTGCGTGTTGATGATGCCTATGAAGTCGTGGTGGTATCCTGGAACGGGCATCTCCGGAGACGGATACTCGCATACCATGCATTGAGAGAGAACCTCGGCGCGTTCCCTTGGAACCCCAGCCGAAACGTTTGACAGGGCGCCGTTGCTTCCGACAAGCATCACCCCGATGGCCGACCAGCACCAAATCCGATTCACCTGACGTCCGGCCATAGCGCACTCTCCTCCTGGGCTGTCAGTTGGGACCACGGGCCTTCATCACCTGAATCTCGATGACGGCAACGGACGGAATGTCCTGGTCGTCAGAATAGGCCAAGAACTTGCCGTCCCCAAGTGCGTGGGTGACCATCATCGGCGCGATCTCCCGATACACCAAGTCGCCGTTCGAGGCGTCGAGGATCTCAATCATCGACTCGTAGAGACGCGACACCATCCTCGGTTGAGACCCCCGATCGATGCCCTCGGTCGATTCAGCGGCGAACCGCCGCCATTGGCGACTGGGCACGCTGGTTACGAGCCAGAGCCGTCCCTGCCCATCCTCGACCGCGGCGCGGACGAATGTCGTCGGCGGGCGGCCGTCCTGCCCAATGCTGGGCGCCTCCCGAACCTGCCCTTTGGGGAACCAGGGCGGTGGCGGGCGGATGAACGTGGGTGTCAAGGCAGGTCCATACTTCCGGAGGGTGCCATCGAATACCTCCACGGACCAGAACCCTCCCGTCGCGCTTGGTCCGAGCACGAACCGGCGGAAGCCCCTCCGACCCACGTCGAAGTTCTGCACTCGCTCACCGAATCGCCTGACGCCGCCGGTTTGCATGTCAATGCGCACGAACGGTTGTGGCGCGACCGTGTCCGTCGTGGAGAAGGCGCTCAGGATGATCGATCCATCGGCGAGGACCACCATCGCGGTCGGCGAGAGAACGCCACGAACACCAGAGGTCCGCACAGCGCCATCCGCGTCCACAACGGACACCCGAGCCAATCCCGCATCCATCACGTAGATGCTCCCCTTTGGTCCCACACTCAGGAGCGTCGCGCGCTCAAACTCACCCGGTCCGCCTCCCCGGTGACCGACGCGCCGAACGAACCGGCCCCTTGAGTCAAACATCGCTGGCGTCGCCAGGCGGGGACTGGTAATCACCAGGTTCCCCGCTCGGTCCATCACGGCCGACCCAGGATACTCCACGAATACCGAATCGAGATCCGAGCGAAGAACGAAACTTGTGTCGTACCGGAGGCTGCACACGCGGCACCTCATCTGGGCGGGTAACCTGACTGGCCAGCTCGTGAGGCTGATGATCGTCATTGCCGTGAGCACGACCGACCAACGGGACGCCTCCCAACACCGTCGGGCGCGGGGGAGGCTCATGCTCAGGGCCTCCGGCGATTCCCGTTCACAGGCCAGCATTCCTCAATGATCTCCCATCCTTGGTGTCGGGACCGTTGCAGGACCACGCCGATGTCGCGCGCCTTACATCGAGCCAACGTCCCGGTTCGTAGTGAGTGAACGAAGGAAGGCAACGAGCGCTGCCCGGTCCGCGCTCGCGATCTGTCGAGGCACCATTGTTGGATCCAACCACGGGTTAACAGTGCCGCCGCGCGCGTAGAAGTCAACAACAGCCTCCAAGGTTGCGATGCTCCCGTCATGCATGTAGGGCGGCGTGAGAGCAACGTTGCGTAAGCTCGGCGTCTTGAACGCCCCGATGTGACGTGGCTCGCCCGTCACCAGGTAGCGGCCCTCATCCGCCATGAATCCCTGACGGTAGCCAATCCCAAGATTGTGAAAGCGGAAATCGCTGAAGACCGCTCGCCCTAGTGTCCCTGGCTCCGGTTGAACGGGGACGTGGCACCCAGAACAGCCGAGCGACCGGAACGCCTGCCATCCACGCTGCTCTTCGGCCGTCAGGGCGGTGGAGTCGCCAGCGAGGTAGAAGCGGTCGAATCGTGAGTCACCCTCCTTGAGCGTCATTTGGTAGGCTACGAGGGCATCGACTACTGCCGCGCCGTCCGGAATACGACCGGCATCGGCAAACGCCCGGCGGCGGTCCGCAAGCCTGCCAAGCCGAGCGGCCGCCTGCTCCACGGTGATCCCCATATCGCCGCGCTCGGTGAACGCGTGCTCAACGTGTTCGCGGAGCGTTGTTGCCCGACCGTCCCAACCAAAATGAGGGTGCATGTCCACATTGAGCAGACTGGGACTGTTTCGGCGACTGGCGTCGGCGCCTATTCCATGGGCGATCGGGACGGTGTCCGCGAAGGCAACCGCTGGGACGTGGCAACTGGCGCAACTGATCGAGCTGTCCCTCGAAAGGAGCCGGTCAGCGAACAGCTGTTTGCCCAGGACGGCTAGCCCGGGAACCGCGAAGTCGTTGGGCTGGGGCACCGGCGACGCGCGTGGGCATGCCGTGAGAAAGAGACCCGCTACCAAGCCCACCCGAAGCGACGGATCTGCAAACGCTGAGACGGGCATCGCAGTGTTCGTCCTCGGATACCCGTCCACACGGTATACCCCCCCCCCCCCCGGAAAAGTCAAGATGCGCGGCAATCAGCCCGACCCTGATTACCGGCCCCGGAACCCAGGCAGACCACCGTGAGGGGCTTCGGCGCCCATGGACGAGTCATTAGCTGTCGCAAAGCAGGACACCTTGCCACTTCTTCTGTTCTCGGACGACCTGCACCGCAGCTTGCCGACTCCTTTCTGGGAAGCGGCCGGCCGCCCGCTGCCGCGGCATCGCCTGAAAGCCCAGGGACCGGGGCCGCCTCGCCGGGCCCCTCTCGCCCAGCCCCAGTTCGGCTCCGGCCGTTCGACCGGGAGTCCCTCCCCCCGGCCTGTAAGGTCTCGACCGCCGCTGATCGGCGCCTGACTCCCGCATGATCCCCGTTTGATGGCGGGGCCCAAAGTTCGGATCGACTCCGAACCGGTTGGGTTTCCATGTCCGCCTGTTTCACTCCCCGACTCCTGGCCGCTACCCTGGCGTCCCTGGCTCTGGGGTCCACCCTCGCCGCCCAGACCACCTCGACACCCAGCTTCACCGTCAAGTCGGCCCTGTCCCAGACCGCGCCCCATCCGAACGCGTCGGTCCTCCCCGACCAGGGCCAGCGAATAGTCGGGGGTGGCGGCGTCGCGGCGTGGAGCGGATCGGGAAGCCTGCTCCACCGGCTCCGGCCATGGGCCGGGTCCTGGGAGGCAGGCTCCAAGGACCACATGTTTCCGGATCCTGCCCAGGTGACTGCTTATCTGGTGCAGTTCAACGACCCTGCCGGGCTCTACGATGTTCTGGTCGTGGAGGCGGTGAGCCCGGTGACCAACCGACCGACTGTCAGGGCTACCCTGCCCGCCGGCTTCACCCTGACTGGCGGCGGCTGCTGGTCCGACTGGCAATCGACCAACGGTCCAGGTCAGCTCCTGACCGGATCCTATCCCGACGAAGTGGACCGGCGGAGCTGGATCTGCGAGGCCAAGGACCACCTCTCCCCCAATCCGGCCGCGCTCCACGCCTACGCCTTTGGCATCAGGGCAAAGACCGGTTCCCAGCCAACGATGACCATCAGCAGAGCCACCAGCACGGTCGAGGCGGCCCCGACGGCCCGGGTGACCGTGGCACCCGGCTACGAGGTCACTGGCGGCGGTGCCCGGGCCGAGGCCTGGCGAACGGCGACGCTCGCGGGGACGCAGAACCAGACGGCGCCGAGCTTCGCTCAGCCGAGTCGCTTCGCGACCCTGAGGGCGCAGGTGCCCGACAGCGGTGAGCTGCTGACCGCGTCTTTCCCGGTCATGGCCCAGGGAACGGCACGGGTCGCCACCGGCTGGGAGGCACGGGCGAAGGACCACGGCGTCTCGAGCCCGGGAACGGTCACGGCGTACGTCATCGGGGTCAGGCTGCCACCTCCACCCCCGCCACCGCCTCCGCCACCGGCCTCGCCGACCTGCTTCTGCACGGCCGTCGGACCGTTCGCAGCCCCGGTCCTCGGGCAGATGACGGGCGGTCCCCAGGGCACGTTCATGCACCCGACCGACGGGGCGTTCACGGTAACGGCGCACCTGGTGAGCGGCCAGCCGAATCTCTCGATCACCGACGCTCAGGGGCGCAGCGTGCTGAGCGTGAGCGGTTCGGCGGCCTGGGGACCGAGCCCCGGCGGTCGCTTCTTCGCGGTGGTCGGGTCGCCGATCGGAACCAATGCCGGAAGCCCGCTCACGATCTATCGGGTGGCCAAGAGCCCGACGGGGTTCAAGACGGTGGTTTCCTCGTCGGTCTGGCCGGATGGCCGCTGGGGGTTCAGCGCGGACGGAAGCATCGCCCTGATCGAGCGGCTCGAGAACGCCCCGACCCGGTACAGCCTCGATGCCCACAACCTCCTGGCGGGGAACCCCACCCTGGCGGTGGTTCGGAAGCAGGAGCTGTCGGTCTTTCAGCCGGGTGTCACGATGAGTCCCTGCGGCGATCGGCTGATGTACAGCCGGTGGGTTCAGCTCAATCCGCAGCAGGGACAGGCCGACTTCTACGCCCGCAAGGATCTCCCCTCCCTCCAGCAGACCCTGTTCGCCGATTGGGACGGCACGGCCCCTACCATGAGCGCCAAGGTCGAGGCCGGCGCCACCATGAACAGCTTCCTGGTCAAGCTGACCGGCGCCCGGCTCCGCAGCGGCCAGACTTCGTTCGCCAGCCGCCAGTGCGAAGCGCCGTGATCACGAGGAGGCAACGATGTCGCTGATGCTTTTCATCCTGATGGCCGCCTTCGTCCAGGACCCGATGCCGGGGCGCCGGCCAGCGGCCTCCGCAGCCCAGCCTGGGAGGAATGGCGCCGTGATCCACGGACTGGTAATCCCCTACCCGGCCTCCTGGACCAGGCTGGACGACCCGGCCGGAATCGCGGTGCTGATTCCTCCCCAGATCCAGGGGGTCCAGCAGTACTTCCTGTCGGTGGCTCCGCCGACCCGCCAGATCGGCACCCACTGGGAGGCCCACCGGGCGCTGCTGGCCCAGGTGCTGGGCCAGGTCCGTTGGGCCGAACAGCCCGTCACCCGGCACTACGCCGACGGTCCAGGGATCTTCGTTCGGACCTCGATTGCCGGCAAGGTGGCGGGCGGCGGGTTTCAGCAGGCCGAACTCTACACCGCGGCGCACGACGGCGTCGTCGAGACGGTGGTCGGCGTCAATGGCATCGATCGGAACGTCACCGACCCGGTCCTCCGGGCCGTCACCTTCAAGGAGCCGCCGGCGCGGACGGAACGTCCCGGGATCGCCGAAGCCTTTCGTCGGATGAACCAGCAACTCTACACCAACCGCGAGGGCGGGGCCCTCACCGCCGGGAGTCTGCAGTACGAGCGCCTCTGGCTTCGTACCGATGGCGTGGCCGACTTCTCGACCAACTACCCGGAGGGATATGCGGCCTCGCCGGTCGTACCCAAGGTGGATCCGGGGTTGCTGGACGGCGACTACGGTCGCTGGAAGGCGGTCGGGAACGAAGTCCACATCGTCCGGAGAATCGGGGCCCCGGTCGAGGTGTACCGGCGGGAGAACGGCGGTCTCCGGAACGGAAGCGTCTGGTGGGAGCCGATGCCGAGGGTGGACGACCTCGCGCTGTCGGGACGGTGGAGCATTCGATCCCCGGCGACCGAGCGGGTGTCCCCGTTTTACGACTGGATCGACCTGAGCCCCGACGGGCGGTTCGCGGCCAGCGGGGTGCTCAAGCGGGCGGCCTTCGGCGACGTCGACCGTCCGAAGCCGCCGGATCCGGGCATGGGCACGTACCGGATCCGGGACTGGACCATCTTCTTCACCTTCGCCGACGGTCAGGTCTGGAGCACTGACTTCTCGACCCTCGGCCGCGAGCCGGGAAACGCCTCGGCCATTCTGCTCCGGACCGACGTCTACCCGCGGGAGCGGTGAGGGGGCGCTCTGCCCGGCGCCCCCAGCCCAACACCGAGTGGGCCACGCGCCCGGGAGCCTCGGTGGCGATCGCAGCAAAGCCGCGCTAGAATCGGGAATCTCGATCCGCCGGATCGAGCCGCACCATTCCTGGAGCCTTCAGATGGCGTGTTCGAGTCGCGGCCTGTCGGCTGCCCTGCTGTTGACCCCGGCGTTCCTCGCAACCGTCGGTGCCGCGCAGCCGCCGAGCCGGGTCGACTGGGACCGGGTGGCCGACCTGGTGATCGCGCGGTCGCTGGCAGTGAAGCCCGGCGATCGGGTGGTGTTGTTTCACTCCCCGGAGCTGGACCGGGGCGCGCTTCCCGCCATGCGCCGCGCCATCGGGCGGGCAGGCGGGGTGCTGGCCGGCGAGGTGGTCCCGCCGGGAC
>CAZFSA010000174.1:0-7532 GCA_964521535.1 uncultured Gemmatimonas sp. | reverse complement strand
AACCGGCGGCGCATCGGGCGGCACCCCGGGCGAGAGCACGACCAGCGAGGCCCGCGCGATCCGCGCCAGATCGTGCCGCCCGAGCTCTACGTCGACGCCCAGCGCGGCCAGGGCGCCGCGTCGTTTCTCCAGCAGCTCGCTCGCGCCCGCATCGGAGGTGTAGACCGGCAGGCCGTGCTGCCGCAACAGGCGGGCTGCCGCGAGGCCGCTCGTGCCGAGGCCGATGACGGCCACCTCGCCCCCGCGCGACGCCAGCTCGCGCCAGATCATCGGAGCTTGAGCGTGGCAAGGGCCGCCAGCGCACACAGAATGCCGAGAATGTAGAAGCGCATCACCACGGTGGGTTCCCGCCAGCCGCGCTTTTCGAAGTGGTGATGGAGCGGGGCCATTCGGAAGACCCGATGGGCATCGGCGTACTCCCGGCCCCGGGTGCGCTTGTACCACTTGTAGACGCCCATCTGGAGAATCACGGACGCCTGCTCGGCCACGAAGACGCCACCGATGATGAGCAGCAGAAACTCGGACCGCAGGAGGATCGCGACCGTGCCCAGGGCACCGCCGATGGCCAGGCTTCCGGTGTCGCCCATGAAGACCCGGGCCGGATGGGCGTTGAACCAGAGAAACCCGAGGGCGGCGCCCATCAGTGCCGTGCAGAACACGGCCAGCTCTCCGGCGCCGGGGAAATAGTAGAAGTTCAGGTAGCTGGTCATGTCGACCCGCCCCAGGATGTACGCAAAGAACCCGAACGCGGCCGCGGCGATGGCCGTAAGCCCGGCGGCCAGACCGTCGAGGCCGTCGGTCATGTTGACGGCGTTGCTGCTGCCGGTGACGACGAAGGTGACGAAGAGCACGTAGGTGATCGGGAGGAAGAGCACCACGGTGTACTTGAGAAACGGGAGGACCGTGGCCGTCGCCGGAAGGGTGCTCGTGGGAACCACGGGGAAGTTGAGGAGATAGCTGCCGAGGGCGAGGCCGAACGTCACCTGCCCGACCAGCTTCCATCGGGCCACGAGCCCGCGCGGCTTGCCTTCCACCACCTTGAGGTAGTCATCCACGAATCCGATGGCGCCGGTCCACAGCGTGGCAAGGACCGCGACCATGGTGAACCGATTGGTGAGCGGCGCCCAGAGGAGCGTGGGCACCACCGTGCACAGGAGGATGATGAGCCCCCCCATCGTCGGCGTGCCCCGCTTGCCCTCATGGCTGGCCAGGAGTCCGGCCCGCACCACCTGTCCAACGCGGAGCGTCTCGAGGCGGCGGATAATGGCCGGACCGATCAGAAACGCCATCAGGAGGGCCGTGACGGTTGCGCCGGCGGCTCGAAAGCTGATGTAGTTGAAGAGATTGAACAGGATGTACTCCCGACCCAGCGGCGCCAGCAGGTGATAGAGCATCGGGTCAGCCTCTCGATCCGGTCCAGGCCGCCAGGCGGGGCAGAAGCCGCTCGACGGCCTCACCCCGTGACCCCTTCAATACCACCAGCTCGTTCCCCTCCAGCGCCTCGAGCAGCTCGGGTGCCAGCTCGTCCGCATCGGCCGCCAGGAGCAGGCGTCCCCTGAAGGTCTGCCGGTACGGCTCCAGGGCCGGGACGAAGGCGCCCAGGCCTGCAAGCACCTCTGGCTCGAGGTCTACCAGGCAGGCCGCGATCTCCGCGTGCGACGGGACGCTGGCCTCGCCCAGTTCCCGCATCCCGCCGGCCACCACGACCAGGCGGCGCCCGGCCCTGAGGCCACGCACCAGATCGATCAGGCACCGGTAGGAGGCCGGGTTGGCGTTGTAGCTGTCGTCAAGCACGGTCAGCCCTCCCAGCTGCCGCCATTCCCCCCGTGAGCCAGGAACGGAACAACGGGCGAGCGCCTCCGCCACGGCATCGAGGTCGAGGCCAAGCTCCACCGCCACGGCCCAGGCCAGGGCGGCATTGGCGGCCTGATGTCGGCCCAGGAGCGACAGGGTGAAGCGGCGCCCGCCGATCTCGACGGTCGGCCGACCGTCAGGCGCCAGCTCCACCCGATCCGGGGTCACGTCCGCATCCGCCAGGCCGGCCGTCACCACCCGACCGGCGATTCGCCGGGCGCCCGCGGCGAGCGTTGGCGGATCGGTTCCCACCACCGCGACCGGGACGTCGCGGGCCAGCGCCAGCTTCTCCGTCAGGACGCCCTCCAGCGAGCCGAAGCCCTCCAGGTGCGCGGCGGCCACGTTGGTGATGACAGTGATCGACGGCTCGATGATGCCCCGGCACCGGGCCATTTCGCCGCGCTGGTTGGCACCTGCCTCGACCACGAGCGCCTCGACCCGGTCTTCGGCCTCGAGGATGGTCAGCGGAACCCCCACCAGGTTGTTCAGGTTGACGCGGGTGGCGTGGGTCCGATAGCGGGTCCGCAGGGCGGCCGCGAGCAACTCCTTGGTCGAGGTCTTCCCGTTACTTCCGGTCACCGCGACCACCGGCCCGGTCAACGACCGCCGCCGGAACCGCGCCAGCTGTCCGTAGGCGACCAGGGTGTCGTCGACGGCATAGCAGGCGACGCCGGGCGGGGTGGCGACACCTCGTCGCACCACGGCGGCGGTCGCCCCGGCTCGGAACGCCGCCTCCAGGTAGTCGTGGCCGTCGAATCGCTCGCCCGCCAGAGCCACGAACAGAGTGCCCGGCACCACCCTCCGCGAATCGGTCCCGATGGCCGAGAAGACCAGGTCGTCGCGACCCGGCCCCGGCTGCCCCAGCGCCTCCCGAACCGCGTGATCGGTCCACCGCATCAGGGGGCCCGCCCCAGGTGGTCCAGCACGATGGCGCGTTCGTCGAATGGCACCGTCTCCGTGCCCAGGATCTGATACGTCTCGTGTCCCTTTCCGGCGAGGAGGAGCGTATCCCCCGCCCTGCCCTGGTCGAGCGCCCAGGCGATGGCCTGGCGTCGATCGGGAATCCGGCGGAAGGCGGCGCCCTCGGGAAGCCCCGCCACAATCTCGTCGAGGATGCGCTCCGGGTCTTCGGTCCTGGGGTTGTCGGAAGTCACAATGACGAGGTCGGCGCCCGAGGCGGCGATCCTGCCCATCACCGGGCGCTTGCCGCGATCGCGGTCGCCTCCGCACCCGAACAGGACCATCAGCCGCCCCTGGGTGATGGGCCGAAGGGAGGCGAGCACCCGTTCGAGGGCATCGGGCTTGTGAGCGTAGTCCCGGATCACCACGCAGGGATTCTCCACCAGCCACTCCATCCGGCCCGGGACCTGAGGGGCGCTCGCCAGCCGGGCAACGACCGCATCGAGCGACTCCCCCATCCCAAGCACTGCCGCCGCCGCCGCCAGCGCGTTCATCACGTTGAACTCACCCGGCAGCGGCAGGGACGCCTCTGCCGTACCGAAGCGACCCTCCAGCTGGAAGCGGCTTCCGGTGGCGCCGAGCACCAGCCCCCGGGCCCGGACATCGCCGGTGAGTCCCAGGCCAAAGCCCACCGTCGCCGGCCCGGCGGGGACGGCGTCCCAGGCCGGATCGTCGCGGTTCACCGCGACAATCCCCCCGGGCCGAACCAGATCCAGCAGCCTCAGCTTGGCAGCCCGGTACCGTTCCATCGTGCCGTGGTAGTCGAGGTGCTCGTGGCTCAGGTTGGTGAAGATTCCAGCGCCAAAGACGACCCCGTCCAGCCGGCCCTGATCGAGACTGTGTGACGACGCCTCCATGACGACGGTGCCAACGCCCCGATCCCGGAGACCGGCGAGGGTGGCCTGAAGATCGATGGGACCAGGCGTGGTCAGCGACCCCGCGGTGGACCGAACGGGATCGCCCCGGCCATCAAACGCCCCGAGCGTGCCGATGCTGCCCGCGGTACCGCCGGCGTTCAGGAGGTGTCGCGCCAGGAGGGTCGTGGTGGTCTTGCCGCTCGTCCCCGTAACGCCGATCAGGGTCAGGGCGCGGCCGGGGTCTCCGTACCATGCCCGGGCCAGGGTAACGGCCGCCAGGCGACCATCCCGCACCAGAAGCTGCGGGACGGGAAGCTCCAACGGCCGCTCGACCACGAGAGCGGCGGATCCCCGACGCACAGCCTCGTCCGCAAAG
This sequence comes from uncultured Gemmatimonas sp., assembly GCA_964521535.1. Classification (GTDB taxonomy): domain Bacteria; phylum Gemmatimonadota; class Gemmatimonadetes; order Gemmatimonadales; family GWC2-71-9; genus SHZU01. The sequence continues at coordinate 3,485 of CAZFSA010000174.1, read as the reverse complement.
GCATGACCATCGGCCTGAGAACCGCGTACTGCGACAAACAGGAACCCCGGCTCGACCGATCGACTGTCGGCGGTCAGGCCCCGAATTTCCGGGAGCTGCACCGGCCGTGTCACCAGATCCTCGCGCGCGAGCGCGGCGTACAGCCCCTTGGGATCGCGAATCCCGATCACCACGTTCCCTCCCCACGGCCCGTGACGACGACGGTGCTCCCTATGGCCACCCGGCTCCCGGCGGCCGGCGACGTGCCGCCCACCCTGCCGGTCCCGACCAGGCGAACTCGAAGACCGCGGCGGTGGAGCGCGAGCACGGCCGCCCGAACGGTTTCTCCCGTCAGGTCGGGAACTTCCGTCAACCCGGGGTCCGCGCGAGGCTCAGCCGCCACCGGCCAGGTGACCACCACCGCCCGGGGCTTGGCGATCGGAGCGCCGGACGGCCTCATCGCCCGGGCAACGGTGTCGTCGGCAAGCCGGGTGCGGTCGATGACCGTGCCCCGCGCCGCCAGCGCCTGTCGCAGCATCCGCGCTGTGAGGGGTGCGGCCACCAGCCCGCCGTAGTACTGCGGTCCCTCCGGGTCTTCGATCCGGACGACGACCACCAGTTGCGGATCGTCAGCAGGAAAGATTCCGGCGAACGAAGCGGCATAGTTGGCGGTATATACCCGGTTGCGAACCAGGCGGGCGGTACCGGTCTTGCCCAGGACCCCGCCTCGCACCTGGGCGCGGCTGCCGGTTCCCGAGGTCGAGGCCGCCTCGGCCAGGAACGCTCGAAGCTGCCGGGCCACCTCGGCCGAGACCACTCGTCGCACCGGCGTGATCCGTCGCCGGTACACCACCCGCCCGGCGGGGTCGCGAATCTCGCGAATCAGCGACGGGGCGAGCAATACGCCACCGTTGGCGATCGCGCCGTAGGCGGCCGCCAGCTGAACCGGGGTCACCTGGAAGGCGTACCCCATGGCGGCGCTGGGGCCTTCCTGATTGGGGCGCCAGCGGTGCGGCCGTGGCACGGCACCACTCGCCTCCGCACCGAATTCCACCCCGGTCGGGCTGCCGAACCCGAAGGCCCGCAGCATGTCAAAGTGCTCCTCGGGCCGGAGCCTCGCCGCGAACTTGGCGATCCCGATGTTGCTGGAGACCTGCACCGCGCGGCCGAGCGTGATCGGACCGGCCACTGGATGATCGTCGCGCAGGGGGCGCTGCCTGCCCGCCAGGTGCCAGACCCCGTTCTCTCCGTCGACCGTATCGCTGGAGTCCACCCGTCCGAGCTCGAGCAAGGCGGCGGCAACGAAGGGCTTCGCGGTGGACCCCGGCTCGAAGGGAGTCACGAAGAAGGAGGCGGACGCCGCCCCCCCCGCCTCACCGGCCGCTTCCCGAGACGCTGCAGCCAGGACGTCGCCGGTCCGCGGGTCCAGGAAGACCACGTCGCCCCGCGCGGGGCGGAGTTCCAGGAACGCATCCCGGAGGGCGGCCTCGGCTATCTCCTGCAATTCGCGGTCGATGGTCAGGATCACGTCGTGCCCGGCCACCGGCGGCCTGACCACCCGTGCAGGAGACTCGTACGTCCTCCCGAGCGCATCGCGGAGGAGCACGGCCTCGCCCGGCGATCCGGCCAGGAGTGAGTCCAGAAACCGCTCCAGGCCAGAGCCGCCGCGCGCGCTGTCGGGCGCGAGGGCGCCGATCAGCGGCCGGGCCAGCGCCCCGGACGGGTACTCCCGCCGAAACACGGGCGTCAGCTCGACTCCCCTGATCCTTCGAAGTCGCTCCACCTGACTGGCGGTGAACGGGCCGTGCGCATAGAAGTACGAGCCCTTCCCCCGAAGGGCCGCCTGGAGCCCCGCCGTCCCAATGCCGAGATCCGTTCGGACCAGACGGACCAGGGAATCACGGGCGGAAGGCCGGATCCGCTGCGGCGCAACCCCGAATCGGTATCGCTCCAGCGACACTGCCAGGGGGGTGCCCTGCCGGTCGTAGATGGTTCCGCGGTGAGCCTCAAGCGGCCGCCGGACGGTCCGCTCGGCCTGGGCGCGACGCGCCAACTCCGGGCCCTGCACCACCTGCAGGTGCACCGCCCGCGCCACCAGCGCAAGGGCGCTTGCCAGCAGCGCGAGCTGCAGAACCAGGATGCGCGCCGCCGGCCGCGCCTTCATCTCCGGGCCTCGCTCGGGGACTGCTCCACGGTAAGAATGGTGTAGGCCGTGTCGGCCGGAAGGCCGAGACCGGTCGGTGCGAGCCTCGGCAGCAGCGTCGCGGCCGCGGCCCGGGTCCGAATGGTCCGTTCGATGCCTGCCTTCACCGCTTCGAGCGCCGCATGGCGCTCCCGCAAGCCGCGCAGCCGCAGCGCCGTCGCCATCGCGGCCTGCTGGCGGGCGAGGACCGCGATCGCCACCACGAGGAACCCAAAGAGGCCCAGGAGGAGCCAGTGCCGTCCCCGAAGGCCGGACCTGCGGCGCGAATCACGCATCATCGGGATGATCCGCCTTCCTGAAGGCCCGCAGTCGGGCGCTCCGGGCCCGGGGGTTCGCGGCGACCTCGTCGGGCCCGGGCACCATGGGCCGCCGGGTCAGCACCCGACCCAGGGGACGCCCCTCGCACCGGCACACCGGCAGATCTGGCGGGCAGCGGCAGTCGCGGCTCCAGTCGCGGAACGCGTGCTTGACCAGGCGGTCCTCGCCCGAATGATAGCTGATGACCGCCAGCGTTCCGCCGGCCGCCAGCGCGTCGCGCAAGGCCGGCAGCCCGCGGAGCAGGCCTTCCAGCTCCCGATTGACGGCGATCCGGACTGCCTGGAAGAGCCGGGCGAAATCCCCGGGGCCACTCCGCGGTCCGAGGGCTTCACGGATCGCGTTCACCAGATCGTCGCTCGACGCGAACGGGGCCCGTCCCCGGCGGCGCACAATGATCCGGGCGAGCCGCGCGGCCCGGGGCTCGTCCGCGCCCTCCCGAAACGCCGAGGTCAGAGCGGCGACGTCGGCGGTGTTGAGCCAATCGGCCGCCGTGGGGCCCGTGGGTGTCATCCGCATGTCGAGGGGCGCCCCGGGCCGGAAGGTGAAGCCCAGTCGCGGGTCATCGAGCTGCCGGGATGAAACGCCGAGATCGAGCACGATCAGCCCGGGGCGAAACCGCCCGATTTCGGCAAGGATCGCCGGATCGAACACGTTGCCGAGAAGGTATCGGATCCTCCGGGTGCCCAGACGGTGCCGAGCCCGCTCAATCGCCTCCGGGTCGCGATCGACCGCGAGCACCTCGGCGCCGGCCTCCAGAAACGCTGCCGAGTGACCTCCGTCGCCCAGAGTCCCGTCCACCACCCGCGCCGCGCGACCGGCCAGCAGGAGCAGCTCCTGGCGGAGAACTGGCACGTGGAAAAGAGACATCAGCCCGGGTCCGGGAAGCGAATCACCCCGCCTCGGCGCGCCGTGGCGGGGTGACAGGATCAACGGGGCTGACGGGGCTCGAACCCGCGACCTCCGCAGTGACAGTGCGGCACTCTAA
>CAZFSA010000173.1:0-7582 GCA_964521535.1 uncultured Gemmatimonas sp. | reverse complement strand
GTGCTCCCCCGCGGCGCTCAGCTCGGCGTCGGCGCGCGCCCGGTTGACCTCCGCCGCCTGGCGATGCTGCTCGGCCAGCTGAACCCGGAGTCGCATGGCCTCGTACTCCTCGGCCGACCAGCCCAGACCCGCCAGCCGCTGCCGGAGCGCCGCCACCTCCGCCTCGGCCCGACTCAGCTCCTGCTCCGCCAGGGCCGCCTTCGGCACCAGCGCCGCCGCCTGCTCGGCTGCCACCGTCAGGCGGGTCAGCTGCTCCCGGAGCGGCTCCAGCACCGCGAGCCGTTTCTTCACGGTCTGGTGCAACGCTTCGTCGTACGTGGTCGGGCTCGAGACCAGGCGGCCTTCCAGCTCCTGGAGCCGTTCCCTGGCCCGGGCCAGCGTCGCCTCCACCACCTTCCGCTCCGCCAGCTCCGCTTCCAGGCGGGCCACCGCCGCCGTGTGCCGCTGCACCAGCCCCTCCGCCGCGTCGAGCGCCCGTCGGGCCTCTGACACCTCCGCTGGCACCGTCGCAAGCTGGTCGATTCGCTGCCGGTAGAACTTGCCCTGGAGAACGATCTCGTCGAGACTGGCCTGGAGGTCGTCGAGAACGGCATCGTATTCCTTGCCGAGGGGTTTGCCGCAGGTGGGGCAGACCACCGTCGGTCCGGTATCGGTGAGCCGCTGGAGCTGCTTCGCCGTGTCCTCATGCTGCTTCAACAGGGCTGCGCGCTTGGTCTCCGCATCCTGCTTCTCGCGCACCCAGGCGGCGTTCACCTCCTCCACCTGCTGCGCTGCCCGACTGGCGGCCTCCTGGGCCGTCCGCAGCTCGACCCGGGCGGCGGCAACCTGCTCCGTGCCGGGCAGGCCAGCACGCCGCTCCTCCAGCGCGGCGACCTGGGACCGAACCTCGGCGGCCTGCGCCTCGAGTCCCCGGCGATCCGCGAAAGCCTGAGCCAGCCGGTCCAGCTCGTCGCGGCGCGCCACCAGTGCGTCCCAGTCCGCCAGGTCGGGCGCCAGCTCGTCCCGGCGGGCCTTGGCCGCCAGCGACTCCACCAGCGATCGGTCCAGTTCCTCGAAGGCCTGCCGCCTGGTCTCGGCCCGGTGGAGGGCTACCTTGAGGTCGGTCTCGATCGACACCACTTCATCCCGCCGCTGTTGCAACGCTTCCCAGACCGGGGTCAGCTCCTCGATGGCGGTGCCTGCCGCGCGAAGGGCCACCCCGGCGGCCTCGACCCCGGCCCGAGCCCGCTGGAGCCGAGCTTCGGCAGCCGCCTCCTCCTGTTCCAGCGTGGCGAGGTCCTGAAGGCCGGTCTCTGCCGTCTGGTGGGCGGCCCTGAGCGCGGTTCGCGATTCGCGCAGCCTTCCCTGAGCGGTCGCCAATCGCTCATACCCCAGCACCCGGCTCAGGAACCGCGCCCGCTCAGGGCCCTTCATCTGGCCCATGATGGCCAGCTCCTTCTGGCCGGTGAAGTAGGTGTTGAAGAACTCGTCCCGATTCATGCCGAGGAGCCGAACGATCCGCTCGGTCACGGCGGATGGGCTGTTGACCACTGGCGCGGGCTCGCCATCGAGATAGAGCGCCGCAGTCTGGAGGGACCGCACCACCCGGTAGCGATGGGGCCCCAGCTCGAAGTCGAGCTCCACCTCCACGCGGGAACGGGGCGGGGCCGACCGGCGCCGGATGGTGTCGCGGGTACCCCGCGCCGCCGGGGTGCCGTACATCGCCCACGCGATCGCCTCCAGCAGTGTGGTCTTGCCGGCCCCGTTGGGCCCGATGATCCCGGTGAGCCCCAGATCCAGGACCAGGGTGGTGTCGGCGTGCTGCCGGAAGTTCTGGAGCCGGAGACGGTTCAGCCGCATCAGGCCGCCCCCTCCGAATCGGCGGAGACCGCCTCCAGCAGCGCTACCCCCTCCGCCACGAACCGCTCCCGGTCCACCCGCTCGGGCAGCGGCCGCCCCTTCAGATAGCCCCGCAGCACGTCGGTCAGGGTCCGGCGCCCACCCGGCGCCCCCACTCCGACGGTGCGTTGCTCCACCGGGCGGCGAAAGTCGAGATGGAGGTGAAGGGCCCGCGCCTTGGCCGCCCGGATGGCGGCGTGGTCGAGCTCCCGGATCAGCTGCCGCGGGACATCGTGCAGCACCAGGCGCACCACCTGGTCGGCCAGGCCGCCGGGGACCTGGGCCAGCCGCTCGGCGATGGCGGCGTCGAGCTCGGCGGCCGTGAGATCGCGAGCCTGGACCGGGGGCAGGTCCACCACTCCACGGGGCGGGTCGATGGTTCGCCGCTCCACCCGCCGCCGGTCGAGGTCCACCAGCAGCCAGCCCTTCCCCGGTACCCCGGTCTTCCGCTGCTCGATCAGCTCGCCCCAGGGATTGGGGGAGACATAGTCGAGAGCCCCGGCGTACCACTGCATCGGTCGCACCTCCCGCTGCACGTGGTAGTGCCCGAGGGCCACATAGTCGAAGCCGCCCTGCTGCAGTTCCCGGGAATCGAGCAGGGCGCCACCCGGCTCCACCCACCAGCGATCCAGGGGAAACAGACCCTCGACCTCCCCGTGGATCAGCAGCACCTCGTAGCGGGCGGTGCCCTCACTCCGGAAGGGCGGTCGATCCGGCGCCACCACGGCGGCATGGGGGGCGGCCACCACTGCCAGGCCCAGCGCGTCGAACACCAGGCGTTCGGCGGCATCGGTGACCACATGGACCCCCAACTCGGCGAACAAGCGGAGGATGCTCCCGGTTTCGGTGGACCGGGGGGTGTCATGGTTGCCAGCCACCATCACGATCGGCGCATCCGGCAGCCCGGTTCGGAGCCGCTGGAGCTGCTGGAAGCAGAAGACGATCGCCTGGTTGGTGGGACGGACGGCGTGGAAGACGTCGCCGGCGATCAGGACCGCGTCGGGACGGGCCGCGATCACCTCCCCGACCACGCCCCGGAACGCCCGCGCCACGTCGGCCTCGCGCTGATTCAACCCCTGGGCGGTCTGGCGATGGTACTGACGGTACCCGAGATGCAGGTCGGCAAGATGAGCGAGGCGCACGCTGGAGAATGGCAGCCCGGGCAGGGGAGCCGCAAGCGCGCCGGCGCCGTGCCCGGTCCCCGCCGGGGGGGCCGGGGCTCAGGCGTACGGGTCGTCGACCGACTTGAGCGGTACCACCCCCCGGCGCCCGGGGTCCACTGTCCGGGTCGGCACTTCCCGCCCCAGACACTTCACGAAGAAGGCCACGGGATCCTCCGGCCGGGCCCGGATGGTCGCGTGAAGTGCCCGCACCACGTCGGCCGGCACCCGGCCGGCGATCAGGTCCCGAATCCGGTTTGCCGGGACCGACCCGTTGAGCCCCCGAAGCCGGCGGACAACGGCCTCGTCGAAGGGGACCTCGACCTCGGGCGGAAACCGCTCGATCCCCTCCCGCCCGGAGAGGACCGGCGGGCGCGGGAACCGAATGAAGATCGGCTGGGTGAAGTGAGGATGCCGCACCATCAGCTCCCCTTTGGGGAGGGCGGCCAGCTTGGCCCGAATCGCCGGCGAGAGCACCCCGTAGCCGGGGGTCGCCAGCTCGTCGCCGTCCATCCGTCCGAACACCTGGGTCCCGGCATTCCCCACCACCCGCCGGTGCACCTGGGAGCGGAACTGCTGGGCCGAGAACAGGACCAGGCCCAGGTACCGGCCTCGTTCGCTCAAGTCGAGCAGCATCTTGCGGACATAGGTATCGGGACCCTCCTGGGGAGCGTACTTGTTGAGCTCGTCCACGAACACCACGACGTGTTCCACGCCGAGGGTACGCCGCTCCAGGTGCTCGCGCAGCTGGGACACGATCCGGGCGAACACCAGGTCCTGGGCCAGCGGGTCGAGGCCCGCGACGTCAACCGCGTAGATGGTCCGATCCTGGAATTCGCCCCACGGGAGGTCGTTCACCTCGCCGTCGTCGGTCACCAGGCCCTTGGACCTGGTGCTCACGTTGCCCAATCGGTTGCGGATCTTCCGAATGGTCGCCACGTGATGGGTGCGCCAGATCTCCCCGCCCCGAGGCTGGAGCTCGAGGAAGTCGAAGATCGCGCGAAAGAACTCCTCCAGCTCGGCAAAGCTCCGGACCGTGAAGGTCCGGCCCAGGAACTCGTCGTGGAACTCGCGGCCAACCACCCGCTCGGCGAGGAAGTCGACGAACGCGTCGGCCTTGGCATCGAGGTCGTCCCGGTTAAGGAGCACCTCGGTGTAGTCCAGCACCTCCTTGAGTCCCCAGACCAGCGGCTCGGTCGGCGTGAGCGCGGCATTGGTGCGCAGGGTATTCAGGTTCACGCCGTCGGGCCGGAACGGCGCGAAGTACCGCACCCGCCCGAACGGCACCGGCTGGAGCCCGAGCCGCTGGTAGAGATGCCGGTCCACCTCGGTGAGCGAGCCTGGCTGGTCGAGAAAGCAGAGGTCAGGTCCCTTGACGTTGAAGCAGAGCGCGGCCAGGCGCCCCTTGTGGGCCGGGAAGGTCTGGAAGAGACTGGCGAGCACGAACTCGACGGCCGAGGTCTTGGTTGCCAGGCCCGAGACGCCGGTGAGGTTGAGATGGGCCGCCTCCGGGCCCAGCAGGAAGTCCGCATCGACGTACACCGGGGCCTCGAGCCCGCCGGCGGTGTACAGGCCGATCGGGATCGCGGTCGGTTGCTCGCCACCGAGATAGGCGTCCATCCGGAGCGCCCGGGCGACGTCGGCATCGCTCGCAAGGTGGACCTCGCCCAGCGGCACCGCCTGGAGGGGCTCCTCGGGCTCGTGTCGCAGGACCGCCGTCTGGTAGAGCCGGATCTCGGCGCGGCGGCTCGGCTCGATGGCTTGCGCGGGGTCCCCGTCAGCGGCGAAGACCGCGTCCAGCGGCGCGGCGAGATCCGAATAGGCGAACGCGTCGGTGACCACCCCGTACGCCAGCCGGCCATCGCCTTCCACCCGAACGATGGAGCCGATCCCGACCGCAGCATCCCGGGCGGTCCAGAAGAGGAACTGATGGGGGGTGCTGGGCTTGAGTTCCGTCGCCACCACCCGACCAATGGGGGCGATCGGCTCGGGCGCCGCTCCAGCCGGGGCGCTGGTCACCGGCCCGCCCGGAGGGACCGTTCCACGGAGGCCACACCGTAGAGCAGGCGGTCCCAGCGCGAATCCGGCCGGCTGAGCGGCGTCCGCTCGGCCAGAAGCCAGCGGGAGATCTCGTCCGCCCTGACCGGGGAATCGGGACCGGCCGCCATCTCCACCCGGACCAGGCCGTGCAGCAGGTCCCGCCCCTCCCATGGCCAGAGCCGAAGGCCCCAGGAATGGACCGGCGCCAGCCGCCAGGTCGCCGGCTCGAACACCGAGGTCCGGTGTCCGGCCGGGAGACCGAGGTAGGTGGCGAGATCCTCACCCGGGAAGGGGAGCGTCGCGTGGCTCTTCGACACTCCGATGGCGCAGCGGTCTCCGGTCCAGAGCTCGCTGTCGGTGAGGACCCCGTCCACCACGATCCAGCCGGCCCACTGGCCCCGGAACCTCCAGCCCACGTCGAGCTCCAGCCGGCCGCGCTCGCGGTCGATCAGCTGGCGGGCCAGCTCCAGGGCCCGGAGCGGATGGAGGGCCGCCGGATCATCGTCCTCGAGGGCGATGGCCTGGCACGCCGGCGCCTCACGCGCCACCACGTTGATCAGCTCCGGCGCGGCCAGAACGAGCCGGCGTTCCTCCCGGATCACGGTCCGGAGGTCCCGACCGGACCGCAGCCGGACGGCCGCCGCCAGCTCGGCAAACACGATCGGATGCGGACCCCGGAATCCGATGACCTCGTGGCGCTGGATCCCGTCCAGGAAGGCGAGCGGGTGGGGGGAGGGGACCGCAGCACCGACCGGGTGGGTTCGCAGGGTCGACCCTTCGACCAGTCGGGCGGGGGCCAGACGGTACTCCTCCGAGCGCCCCTCGACCGCCGGCGGCGCGGCCGAAGCCGGCATGTACCCCAACGTTCCCAACCGCTGGCGGAGCCGCTCGGCCAGGATACTTCGGGTCATGCGCCCCGTTCGAACTCCCGAAAGCCGGTCATGATCCGGTCCATCGCGCGGGAAAGGTCCTTCTCGGAACAGGCGTAGCTCAGCCGGACCCAGCGATCGTCACCGAAGGCGGCGCCCGGGACCATCGCCACGCCGTGCTCGGTGAGCAGCCGCTCGCAGAACCGGGTCCCGGTCACGCCGCCACCGGGGCGGAGACCGTCAACCCGGAAGAACAGGTAGAAGGCACCATGCGGCTCCACGAACTCGACCCCCGGGGCCTCCTGCCGAAACCGCTCCACCAGCAGGTCGCGCCGCTTCCGGAAGGCCGCGGCCATCCGGACCACCTCCCGTTCCACCCGAGGGTCCGTGAAGGCCGCGGTGGCCGCGAGCTGGGCCGGGTGGTTGGCTCCCGTGGTGGTGTGGGACTGCAGGTTGCTCATCGCCTTCACCAGGTGCGGCGGCGCCCAGGCCGCCCCGATCCGCCAGCCCGTCATCGCGTAGGCTTTGCTCGCCCCGTAGATGACGACCGCCCGCTCCAGATACTCGTCCGGCAGGTCGAAGAACGATGGCGCCGGTCCCGAGCCGTAGTGGATCCGCCGGTAGATCTCGTCGCTGATCACCCAGACCTCGTGCTGCCGGGCCCAGTCGCCGAGGGCCTTAAGCTCCGGGAGGGTGTACACCGAACCGGTGGGATTGCACGGCGAGCAGAGCACCAGTCCCCGGACCAGCTTGTCGGTATGCCGCTCCAGATCAGCCGCCCCCACCTTGAGCCCCCAGTCGGCGGCGCCCGGCACCATCACCGGGGTGGCGCGCGACAGGTGAACGATCTGCGGGTACGATACCCAGGCCGGCGACGGGATCAGCACCTTGTCCTTGGGCCCGAAGAGGCTGAAGCAGGCGTTGAACAGGCCCTGCTTGGAGCCGGTGCTCACCACGATCTGGTCCGGGTTCACCGTTCGTCCGCCGGAGAGCGACGAGAGGTGGCTGGCGATGGCGTGGCGCAGCTCGGGAGTTCCGGGGTTGGGGGGGTACCGGGTAAAGCCCTTCTGAATCGCCTGGATCCCGGCCTGGGCGGCGGGGTCTGGGGTATCGAAGTCGGGCTCGCCCACGCTCAGGTCCACCACCTCCCGGCCCAGGGCGCGCAGCCGCCGGGCCTCGGCGTTGATGGCGATCGTCTCCGAGCCCTTGAGATGTTGGAGGTTGGTCGACAGCGGATCGGGAAGGCGGATGACGTTGGTCACGGAGCCGATCAGGTGCGGGTTCGGCGAAAGGTTCCCGGTTGCGCGGGGGAAGTCAATGCGGTTCCTTTCGGCCCGCGGAATTGACAATCGAGGGTTCGGTGTCGGACGAATCGACGATCCCTCCGCCGGTGCGCGGAGTGATGGAACGTTGGGAAAGCGGGCTGGACAGCCCCCTCGCCGGGGCCCTGGTTCCGCCCGTCCTGCGAGGGACCGGGGCCGTCCTGGCCGTTCCCCCTTCCCCGTCGCACGCCGCACTGGCCCTTGCCGCCGCCCTGAGCCGCACCGGGACGGGCGGCCTGTCGCTGGTACTGACCCCCGACGCCCTGCTCGAAGCGTGGCCGCCAGTGGTCGGGCCGCTGGCCCAGGCCCTCGG
>CAZFSA010000172.1:0-7710 GCA_964521535.1 uncultured Gemmatimonas sp. | reverse complement strand
GAACAGCCCGCTGCCGCGCGGCAGCTTGCCGAGGCCGCCGAAGGGCTCCGGGAGAACCGGGTTCGCGACAAGATCCTCTTCTCCAAGGGACTGTTGCGAGGCGGGTCGGAGGAGTACGTCCGAAGCTTCGAGGAACAGATCGGCGAGAACCTGGAGCAGACGGTCCGGCAGCTGGGGCAGGCCCTCGACCGCCTGGGTGAGCGAAGCGGAGCCCGTGAGGACCGCGCCCTGGAGCGGACCCGCGAGCTGGTGCGGGGGCTGGAGTCCCTCCGGGATCGTGCCCGGGCGGCACAGGACCAGGGCGGCCGGAACGGTCGCGGCGGACAGGAAGGCGAGCCATCGGCCGGCGCTCGCGAGGGGCAGGAGGGCCGTCAGGGTCAGGAAGGCAGCCGGGGCGACCAGTCCGGACAGCGAGGACAACAGGGTGAAGGGAGACGGGAGGGACAGGGCGGCGACGGGTCGCCGGACGCCGCCCGGGCCCAGGCTGGCCGGCCGGGCCAGCAGACGGGCGAGCCGCGCGGCAACCTCTCCCCCGGCGACGTGCGCCAGTTCGGTCGTGAGTTCCGGGCTCGGCGGCAGGCAGCCGAGTCCCTCCGGGCGGATCTCCGGCAGCTCGGCGTCGAAACCGGAGACCTGGACCGCATCCTGGGCGAGTTCCGGGCCCTGGACCGCCCCGAGACGTTCGGAGACGTTCGGGGACTTGACCGTCTGGAACTGGATCTGATCGAGAGCCTCAAGAACCTGGAGTTCTCGCTCTGGCGCCGCTTCACCGCGGAGGGCGGACCGCGCCCGGCGGCCGGCGCGTCGGCGCGGGTGCCAGCGCAGTATCGCGACCTGGTGGAGGAATACTATCGCTCGCTGGCCCGGCGGCGAGCACAGCAGCCCTGATCGCCGCCGGGCCCGACCCCCAGGTAGATTGGGCCATGACCTCGCACCCACCTGCCCCGCCGCGCCACCGGGCCGGCGCCCTGCGCGCCGCGCCTGTCGTGCTGCCCGTGCTCCTGCTTGCCGCCACCCCGGCGCCCGATACACCCGCGCCGGTGGTCGCCGGCATGGAGTACGAGCTGATCTTCAACGCGGGAACCGCCGCCGCCCGCTCGGTCGAGGTGGTCACCCGGTTCCGGGTGGACGCCGCGGGGCCGGTCGAGCTGTCGCTCCCGGCCTGGACCCCCGGCGCCTACGAGATCAGCAACTTCGCCCGCAACGTCTCGGCCTTCAGCGCCCGGCAGAACCAGGCCGCCATCCCCTGGGACAAGACCGACCCCGACACCTGGCGGGTCCGGGTCCCCGCCGCGGGCCCCGTGGAACTTCGGTTCCAGTTCCGCGCCGATTCGCTGGACAACGCCATGGCCTGGGCCCGGGCCGATTTCCTGCTCGTGAACGGGACCAACGTCTTCCTCTACCCGGAAGGGCAGGGCCTGGACTTTCCGGCCACCGTCTCCGTGACCACCGAGGCCGACTGGCAGGTGGCCACCGGAATGCGGGTCGCGGGTCCCCGCCGCTACTCGGCCACCGACTATCACGAGCTGGTGGACATGCCGTTCTTCATCGGCCGGCTCGAGATCGACAGCGCCCGGGTGGACGGCACCTGGCATCGTCTGGCATCCTGGCCCCGGGGAACGTTTACCGGGCCGGCGCGGCGGCTGTTCTGGTCGCAGCTCGAGCGGATGCAGCCGGTCATGTCGCGGGTCTTCGGCGAAACGCCGTGGACCGACTACACCACGCTCCTCATCTTCGACTCCACCTACGGCGGGGGGAGCGCCCTGGAGCATGCCAACTCGCACGTGGGGATCTACAACCCGGGCTTCATCGGCACGCCGATCCTCGCCTCGATCACCGCGCACGAGATCTTCCACGCCTGGAACGTCAAGCGCCTCCGGCCGGCCGAGCTGGTGCCGTATCGGTACGACCGGATGCAGCCGACCACCCTGCTCTGGGTGAGCGAAGGGATCACCGACTACTACGCCGACTTGGCGCTGGTGCGAAGCGGCGTCATCGACTCGGCGGTGTTCCTCAACGTCACCCTCGGCAAGCTCACCGAGGTGGCCGAGGCGCCGCCAGTGGCGCTGGAGGACGCCTCGCTCTCGACCTGGATCCACCCGACCGACGGGACCCACACCATCTACTACCCCAAGGGGTCGCTGGCCGGGCTGCTGCTCGATATCCTGATCCGCGACGCCAGCGACAATCGCCAGTCGCTGGACGACGTGCTGCGGGGCCTGTACCAGTCCACCTACAAGCAGGGCGGGCGGGGATTCACAGCGGCGGAATGGTGGAGCGCGGTGAGTCAGGCGGCGGGAGGACGGGCGTTCGAGGACTTCTATCGCCGCTACATCGACGGCCGGGAGCCCTTCCCCTGGGCCGAGACCGCGCCGCTGGCCGCGGTTCGCTACGTCGCCGATACCATCAGCGAGCCGAGACTGGGCCTCTCCACGGTGAGCGACGAGCGGGGAGAGATCGTGACCACGGTGGTGCCCGGCTCGAGCGCGGCGGATGCCGGGATCGAACCCGGCGACCAGCTGGTGTCGATCGGCGCCATCAAGGTCGATCCCCAGTTCGGCGTGGCTTTCCGGGCCGCCTATCGCCGGCGAATCGGCGAGACGGTGCCGGTGGTCGTCCGCCGGCGGGGCGAGGAGCGGACCTTGCGGCTGGTGATCCGCTCGGACGTGCGGATTCAGGAACGGCTGGAGTACGACCGCCGGGCGACCCTCAAGGCGGCCCGGATCCGCCACGGGATCCTCTCCGGCACCACGGACCGACGATGACCATCTTTCCCGGCCTTGCCGAGGGCGGCCACGAGCTGGTCGCCCTGGGGAGCGATCCCGCCACGGGCTACCGCGGGATCATCGCCATCCACTCCACCGCGCTCGGCCCCGCCGTGGGCGGGACCCGATGGTGGCGGTACCAGACCGAGGACGCCGCGGTGGTGGACGCGCTCCGGCTGTCCCGCGGGATGTCGTACAAGAACGCTCTCGCCGGCCTGCCGCTGGGCGGCGGCAAGGCCGTGATCCTGGCCCCCGAGGGGCCCCACGACCGCGCCGCGCTGCTTCGGGCGCATGGGCGCTTCATCGACACGTTCGGAGGGCGCTTCCTCACTGGAGAGGACGTCGGCACCAGCCCGGCCGACATGGAGCATATCGCGGAGACCACCGCGTACGTGGCCGGCCGGGAGGGGGGCTCCGGGGATCCCTCGCCCAACACCGCCCGCGGCGTCCTTCGGGCCATGCAGGCCGCCGCTAGGTTCCGATGGGGCTCCGACGACCTCCGGGGACGATCGGTGGCAGTCCAGGGCGTCGGGAACGTCGGGCTCCACCTGGTCCGCCTCCTGGTCGAGGCCGGCGTTCAGGTCACGGTGAGCGACATCGACCCGAGCCGCGTGGAACGGGCGGTCCGCGAGTACGGCGCCACGGGCGAGGCTCCCGACCGCATCCATGCGGCGCGGGCGGACATCCTCGCGCCCTGCGCCCTGGGTGGAGGCCTCCACGACGGCACCATTCCGGAGATCACCGCCGAGATGGTCGTCGGCGCCGCCAACAATCAGCTGCTCGAGCCGCGACACGGTCACGCCCTGGCCGAGCGGGGCATCCTCTACCTGCCCGACTACGTGGCCAACGCCGGAGGGGTCTGCTACGGCGGGGCGATCGAGGTGCTTGGCCTCACCCCTGAGGCGGCCCGCGCCCGGGTCGATGCGATCTACGACACGGCCCTGCGCGTGCTGGAGCGAGCCCGGGCCGACGGAGTGCCACCCTTCGTCGCTGCCGACCGTCTGGCCGAAGAGCGGATCACCGCCGCCCGGTCCCGGTGACTGGTCCTGCTGTGGAGAGGCGCCGGGCCGGCGTTCCACCAGCCGGCGGCAACTGACCGTCGGTCAGTTGCCGCCGGGCTGGGTCTGGGGCGGCGCCAGCGCCAGGAGCTGCCGCTGGGTCGGCCCCCGGCTCAGATAGTCGAGCGCGGTCTGGAGCTGGGTGTCGATTCGAATCGACCGCCGGAACCAGGTCGAGTCGCCGAAGGCCAGGCTGGCCACCCGCCGCTCCAGCTCCCGATCAGTGAGCGCCGCCCCCGCATCGAACTGCTCCCGGCTCACGCCGACATTCGCCTTTCGGAGCCGCTCCCACACCTGCTCCCGCCAGGCGGGCTGGACCACGAAGTCGGCCTTGACCTTGCCCTTGAGCTCGAGCGCCGTGTTGTAGACGGCGACGTACCACAGCGACTGCTGGGGGCCCAGCGCCCGGGCGAACTCCCGCTCGGCAGTGCTCAGCGTGTCGGGCTTGACGATCACGTCGGGTGTCACCCCGCCGCCGCCCAGGATCGGGCGGCCCGCGTCGGACCGGAACACGGGTCGTTTCCGCTGGCCCGAGTCGCCCGGGGCTTCGTCGGCGTATTCCACGAACCGCTCGTCGCCCAGCCGGTCGTGATCCGCCTGGATCGACCGGCCGCTCGGCGTGTACCACTTCCCGGTCGTGAGCTTCAACGCCCACCCGCCGTCCAGCGGGAAGAGGGTCTGTACCAGGCCCTTCCCGAACGAGGTCGTGCCGACCACCAGGGCACGATCATGATCCTGAAGGCTGCCGGAGACGATCTCCGAGGCCGAGGCGCTGTAGCCGTCCACCATCACCACCACCGGCATCGAGTCGATCACCGCCTGCCGATTGGACTTGTAGACCTCGGCCGCCTTGCCACGGTGCCGGACGCTCGCGATCTCCTGTCCCGGGCGGAAGAACAGATTGCTGATCTCCAGCGCCTGCTCCAGGCTCCCGCCTCCGTTGCCGCGGAGGTCCAGCACGAACGCCCTGGCACCCTTCGCCTTGAGATCGAGCAGGGAGCGCTCCACATCGGTGGCAGCCGACTCGTTGAAACTCTGGAGCGGGATGTAACCGACCTGCCCGTCCAGCATCATGGCGTAGGGAACCGCCGGCACCCGGATCACCGCGCGCTTGAACCGGCCCACGAGAGGCTCCGGAATGCCGGCCCGTTGATAGGTGACCTCCACCTCCGTGCCGGGGGTGCCCAGCAGCTGAGCCGAGACCTGCTCGAGCTTCCAGCCGGTGACCTGCGCGGTGTCGACCTTGAGGATCCGGTCGCCCGCCAGGAGACCTCCCCGCTCGCTCGGAGTGTTGGGGAACACCCGGGCCACGATGATGGCGCCCTCCTGGCTCTCGATCTGCATTCCGAGGCCGCCATAGTTGTTGCGAAGGGTGTTCCGCTGGAACGACGCCAGCTCCTCCGGCGAGTAGAGGTCGGCGTAAGGATCCTTCAGGTTCTTGATCAGCCCCCGGGCAGCCCGCTCGTAGATCTCGTTCCGGGCCAGGGAGTCCACCGCGCTCTGCTCCACCCGCTGGAGGATCTGGGCGAAGAGTCGCGCCCCGTCAGCCGGCTGGCGCCCCTGCTGAAGAAACGCGCCCGCTGCCAGGGGAAGACCCAGGGCGGCCAGAACCGCAACCACGTGACGACGTCGCATTCCGCTACACCTCTCCTCTGACAGCCGAAACCGGCGGTGCCCCACGCCGACCGCAGGGATCGCGCCACCAGGGCGGGCCCGCCCGCCCTGCCCCGCTCTCGATAACTAAACGCCCGGACCCGGAAAACGCCACAGCCGGCAACGAGGCGGGGCCGTTCCTCGCGGACGGGGGCCTGCGGGCCCCTGCCGCCCTGGGATTTCGCCAAACGGGATCGGGCCGCCAGGTTGCTGGATGCCTGGCGTGCAGGGAGGGTCGCCTCAGCGGGGGCGGGTCAGGATCTCCTCGAACAGTGCCAGGGCCCGGGGATCGTCCGACTGGCCCAGCCAGAAGATGGCCTTGCGCCGGACCGACGGGTCCGGGTTGTTGCGGGCAACGCGAAGAAGGACCGGAACCCCCTGCTCGCGGGGGAGCTGCGAGAGGGCGAAGACCGCATGCTCGCGCAGGTCCCGGTCCTGGCCGGTGTCCTCCACGAAGGCACCGAGGTCCCTGGTCACCGACTCGCCGGCCTCCTGGCTCAACCAGAAGATCGCCGCCTTGCGACCGGACCTGGGCGCCCGTTGGTCCCGGGCCAGCGCCAGCAGAGCGGGCCAGGTCTCGACACCATCGGCCAGGATGGCAGGGAAGACCAGGTCCTCGCCGGCCCGGTTGTCCGTCCGCCGGGCGAGGTCCATCAGGGTCGCGGCAGCCACCGCCGGGGGCAGCTCACCCAGATCCGTCGCCCCCGGTCCCCGGTCGGGCCAGTCGCCGCCCACGTAGGCGCGCACCCGGGTCACCCGCCCGCCTGCGACCCGGATTGCCACCCGCGCCGGCCCGTCGATGCAGGGGCGCCGATACCAGTCGCGCCCGGATCCGGTCCGGGTCGCACCGGCGTCCTCCACTCGAAAATACGACTCGCGATCTCGGAAGCGGATCATGCCGCGGCCGTCGCCGCACACGTCCTCGCGGGCCCGGTACGTGATCCGGACCTCGCCATCCGGCGCCCGGAGTACCCGATCCGCCTCCGACCGCTCCTGGCCGACGGCCATGGCCGTCCCCCCGATCAGGAGCCCCACCAGCAACCCCGCGCTGTGCATGGTCACCTCCAGGTCCGGATGGCCGGTCGGTCAGCGATCGGGCTTCTCGAGGATCTCCGCCAGCAGCTCGACGACCCGCGGATCCTTGGACTGGGCCAGCCAGAAGAGGGCCTTCTTGCGGAGCTCGCGATCCTGATCCCGGCGCGCGATCTCGATCAACTTGTCGATGGCTTCCCGCCGGCCGTTCTGGGAGTACGCGAAGATCAGCTGTTCCTTGATCTCGCGGTCTCCGGCACGATCGTACAGCGTGAACAGGCCGGGGAGGTCGGCGCCGGTCTGCGCCGCCCAGAAGATGGCGTTCTTGCGGAGGCGGATCGACTCGTTCTGGTTGGCCGCAATGTCCAGCAGCCAGCGACCCGCATCGCGTCCGCCGCCCTGCGCCAGGGAGAAGATGATCTTCTCCTTGAGCCCCTCCTCGCGCACCGTGCCGTAGAGGGTCCGCAGGAATTCGGTGTGCTCGGCCCGGCCGCCCTGGCCGAGCCAGAAGATCGCGTTCTCCCGCAGGTTGGCCGGGGCCCCGGCCCGGCCGGCGAACTCGCGGAGGGCCTGGGCCGCCCGCTGCGAGCCATGCTGCGAGAGCGCGAAGATCGCCTTCTCCTGGATGTTGGGGTCGGTCGAGGCCCGGAGAATCGAGTCCAGCGCGGCCACGGCCCGCTCGCTGTCCACCTGGGACAGCCAGAACACGGCCTGCTCCCGGACCTCGGCATCCGGGTCCGAGCGGACCGCGTCGAGCAGGAGCGAGGCGGCGCGAGGGTCGCCGTGCTGCGAGATCATGAACACCGCGCGCCGGCGGAGGCAGGTGGAACCCTGATCGCGGCGCGCCATCACCCGCTCCAGGATCGGGAGCGCCCGGTCGCTGTCCATCTGGAGGAGCGCGTTGAGCGCGGCGATCCGTTCCTCGTCCTCGTCGCGGCAGGCGTTTCGCTGGGCCCGGCCGCGCTGGGCCGCGGTTCGTGCCTGGTCGGAGGCCGCCCGCGCCCGGTCCGCCTCGACCCGGGCCCGATCGGCGGCGACCTGTTCCAGGCTGCGGGCCATTTCCTCGACCTCGCGGGCCGCTTCGACGTCCCCCCGTCGCGCCAGCTGCCCTCGGATCCGGGCCGCCAGGTTGTCGGCGTCGCGCCGGGTGGCGGCGTTCGGGTGACGCTCGGCCTGTTGCCGGAGGGCGGCCAGCGCCCGGT
>CAZFSA010000171.1:0-7727 GCA_964521535.1 uncultured Gemmatimonas sp. | reverse complement strand
GGGGTGCCGCCCGATGCGCCGCCGGTTCGGGCGGCCCGGGAGGCCGGCCGCGAGGTCTGGGCCGAGGCAGAGCTCGGCCTCCGGGCGCTGGCCGGCTCGGTGCCGTTCGTAGCGGTGACCGGGACCAATGGGAAGACGACGACGACGACCATCGCGGCCGCGCTGCTGGCCCAGGACGGACGGCGGGCGCTGGCCGCGGGGAACATCGGCACGCCCCTCTCCGAAGTCGCCGCCGCGAGACCGTTGCCGGAGATGCTGGCGGTCGAACTGTCGAGCTTTCAGCTGCACGACATGCCCACGCTCAGGCCCACGGTCGGCGTGCTCACCAACCTGTCGCCCGACCACCTGGATCGGTATCCGTCCCTGGCGGCGTACTACGCCGACAAGGCCCGGTTGTTCGCCAATGCGGACCCGACCTCCATCTGGATCAGCAACGCCGACGATCCCGCGTCCCAGGACCTGGTCCGCGAGGTCCCGGGCCGCCACCATCGTTTCTCCACGATCCGACCGGAGGCGGCGTGGTTCGACCGCGGGGCCGGCGTCCTGCGGCTGGACTCGACCGCACTGCTGCCCCGACGGGAACTGCGGCTGCTTGGCGATCACAACGTGGCCAACGCGCTGGCGGCCGCGCTGGCCGCGCGGGAAATGGGCATTGGCGAGGCGAGCATCGCGCGGGGGCTGGCCTCGGTGACACCGCTGGCCCATCGGATGGAACCGGTGCGGGAGGTCGGTGGGATCCTGTGGATCAACGACTCCAAGGCCACGAACGTGGCCTCGACCGCGGTTGCCGTGACGGCGCTGGATCGCCCGTTCGTTCTCCTCCTGGGTGGACGCCACAAGGGTGAGCCCTATCGGCGGCTGGTGCCCCTGCTCGGGCCGCGCTGCCGCGCTGTCGTGGCCTACGGCGAGGCCCGGCCGCTGATCGTGGCCGATCTGGCCGGTTCGGTGCCAGTCGAGGTGGGCTCGACCTTCCCGGAGGTGTTGGAGCGGGCTGCCCAACTGGCCCGCCCTGGCGATGCCGTGTTGCTCTCACCCGCCTGCTCGAGCTTCGACCTGTTCACCGACTACCGGGACCGGGGTGCCCAGTTCCGGGCGTGGGTGGAGGCCCGGTGAAGGCGCCGATGCCCGCCGAGGCCGAGCAGCGGTGGGAGACCCGGCTGCTGGCGGTGCTCGCGGCCGTGCTCACGGTCTTCGGGGTCGCGAGCGTCTACTCCGCCGCCGCCTTCCAGGACGACGCCCTCCGGGAGGTGATCAAACAACTCGGGGCCGCCGGGGTCGGCGGCGTACTGCTGCTCGTTGCCGCCCGGGTCGACTACCAGGTCTGGCGACGGGCAGCCTGGCCCCTGGTGCTGGTCACGCTGGTGGCGCTGGTGGTCCTGATTCTTCCGGGCACCGAGGCGGTTGCGCCCCGGATCAACGGAGCCCGCCGCTGGCTCCGCGTTGCCGGGTACTCCCTTCAGCCCTCCGAAGGCGCGCGGTTCGCCATCGTGGTCTGGGCCGCGATGCTGGCGGCCAAGAAGGGAGAGGGGATCCGCAAGTTCAAGACCGGCATGCTGCCGGTGCTACTCGTCACCGGGGTGGTAGCCCTGCTGATCCTGCTCCAACCCAACCTCTCGATGGCGACGGTCGTGGCCCTCCTCGGCGGGGTGGTGCTATTCGCCGCCGGGGCCAGGATCGGACAGTTCATGGTATTGGGGGTTGCAGCGGTTTTCGTTCTGGTGGCGGCGATTCAGGCCATGCCCTATCGCTTCGTCCGGGTCCAGTGCTTTCTCGGGCTCGCGGGGGATTGTGGTGGTACCGATTGGCAGGTCGAGCAGGCGATGCTGGGATTCGCATCCGGCAGGGTGCTCGGCGCAGGGTTTGGCCAGGGCCAGCTCAAGCTGCACTACCTCCCCTACGCATCGTCCGACTTTCTGTTCGCCACGATCGGGGAGGAATGGGGGCTGGTGGGCGTGATCGCCGTCATCCTTCTGTTCGCCGCCTTCTGCTGGACGGGCTTCCGAATCGCGCGGTCGGCCGCCGAGCCATTCGGTCAATACCTCGCCGTCGGCCTGACGTCCGGGGTCGGGTTCACCGCTCTGATGCACATGGCGGTGAACATGAATCTGATGCCCACGACCGGGATCACGCTGCCCTTCATGACGGCGGGTCGCTCCAGCCTGCTGGTGACGCTGCTGACGGTGGGCGTCCTGATCAGCATCGGCCGTCGCCGGGCGCCCATCGGCTCGAGGGGCCGCGGCGAGCGGTGACGACAGTCCTGGTGGCCGGCGGCGGAACCGGCGGGCACCTGATGCCCGGCCTTGCCATTGCCGACGCACTCCAGACCCGTCATCCGGACTGGCGCGTCGTGATGGTCGGTGCCCGCCGGGGCGTCGAAGCGACCATTTTGCCCCACCGGAAGTTCCCGTACTACCTCCTGCCGTTCGAACCGATCTACCGTCGGGCGTGGTGGCGCAACCTGCGCTGGTCCTGGCTCGCGATCAGGCTGATGATCGCGGTGCGCCGCCTGCTGGAGCTGGAGCGACCCACCATCGTGCTGGGGACCGGAGGCTATGCCTCGGGTCCTGTGGTCTGGATGGCCCGGCGGCGGGGGATTCGGACGGCCATCCTCGAGCAGGATGCCTACCCGGGAATCGCCAGTCGCTGGCTGGCAAGGCGGGTGGATGAGGTCTACCTCGGCGTCCCGGAGGCCGAGCGTCATCTGCGTCCCGGGAGCAGGACCGCGGTGGTCGTGACCGGAAGCCCGATTGCGCCGCCCGAGCCCGGCCGCCGCCCAGCCGCGCTGGCGCGATTCGGGCTGGACGGGAACCAGCCCGTGGTGCTGGTGATGGGTGGGAGCCAGGGATCGCTGGCCCTCAACCTCCTGGTGGCCGAGTGGCTGTCGGGCGGGGGCGGCGAAGGCGTGTCGGTGTTGTGGTCGGCCGGGGCGGCGACTCTGGACCGCTTTCGCGGGTTCGATCGACCCCCGGCCGTTCAGGTCCAGGGATTCATCGATCCGATCGCCGACGCCTATGCGGTGGCGGACCTGGTGGTGTGCCGGGCCGGGATGATGACCCTGGCCGAGATCTGTGCCTGGGGCCTGCCCGCGGTTCTGGTGCCCTTGCCGACAGCCGCCGCGGACCATCAGCGTCGGAACGCCGCCGCCATGGCCGCTGTCGAGGCGGCAGTTGTGCTCGAGCAGGAAGGGCTCACCGTCGGGCGGTTCCGGGAAACCATCAGTGCCCTCCTGGCCAATTCGGACCGGCGGGCCGCGATGGCCAGGCGGGCGAGAGCACGGGGTCGGCCTGAGGCCCTGAGGCTGATCGTGGAGCGGATCGAGGGGCTCCTTGGTGGCAGCACGGCCTTTCCCAAGCCCTAGCGGCATTTTAGATTAGGGCACCGAGGATGAACCTTTTTCTCCAATCCGATCCACGCCCGCTCCATTTTGTGGGCATCGGCGGGGCGGGGATGAGTGGCCTGGCGCTGGTCGCCCTGCGGCGCGGGCTCCCGGTAACCGGGTCGGATGCGGACGCGAGCGGCTTCGCCGACCTGATGTCGGCTGGGGCGCAGGTGATTGAAGGCGCGGCCCCGGAACTCGCGGCGGGTGCAAGGGCCGTGGTGGTCAGCGCGGCCGTCCCCGCGGACCATCCGGATCTGATGCGTGCCCGTGCGGCCGGCGTACCCGTGGTGTCCCGGAAGGCGGCCTTGGCGGGGCTGATCGGATCGGCGCGTTGCGTGGCGATCGCGGGCACCCACGGCAAGACAACCACAACCGTGATGGCGACCGAGGCACTGGTCGCCGCGGGCCTCGATCCGACCGGTCTTGCAGGGGGGCGGGTACCCCACTGGGGCGGCAACGCCAGACTGGGAAGCGGATCGCTCTTTGTGGTCGAGGCGGACGAATACGATCAGGCGTTCCTGACCCTCGTTCCCGAGGTCGCGGTCATCAACAACGTGGAAGCCGATCACCTCGAGTGCTACGGGTCCCTCGCGGCCCTGGAGGACGCCTTCGTTCGCTTCGCCGAGCCGGCCGCCAGGATCCTGATCGGGGCCGGCGATCCCGGGGCCGACCGTGTCGCTGCCCGTCTGCGGCAGGATCGGGTTTGGCGCTTCGGATGCGGCGGGCAGCGGGCCCTCGATCTCCCGCTGGTCGACGTCGTACTGGAACCGGGGCGGAGCGCCGCGACACTGGGCCTTCCGGAGGGAGGGGCGATCAGCCTCGAACTCGCGCTGCCGGGTCTGCACAACCTCCGGAACGCCGCAGCCGCCCTGGGCGTGGTTGTGGCGCTTGGGGGCAACGTGGCCGCCGCCGCCGCGACGCTCAAGGCCTTCCGGGGCGTGGGGCGCCGGTTCGACCGCCGGGGTGAGGCGGGAGGGGTCGAGTTCGTGGATGACTACGCCCATCACCCTACCGAGGTCGCGGCCACGCTGGCGGCGGCGCGCCAGGCGTTTCCGGGCAGGCGGCTGGTGGCGGCTTTCCAGCCGCACCTGTTCAGCCGAACCGCGCTCCACGGCAGGGCCATGGGGCAGGCCCTGACGGCGGCGGACGTCGTCGTGGTGGCGGACGTCTACCCCGCGCGGGAGGCGCCGGTGCCCGGGGTGAGCGGGGCCCTGGTGGCGGAGGCCGCCAGCGACGCCGGGGTTCCGGTGGTCTACCATCCAGACCGCCCGTCGCTTGCGACCCGCCTGGCCCGTCTCCTTCGTCCCGGAGACGTGGTGCTTACCCTCGGCGCGGGCGACATCACCCAGGTCGTCCCGGAAGTGCAGCGCCTGGTGGCCGCCGCCCGATGAACCGGCGGTGGCTGGCTGCCGCGGGGGGCCTGTTGCTCGGCGTAGCGAGCTGGTGGATCGTCCCGCGGCTGCTTCGGGAGCTCGAGGTCTTCCGGGTGCGGCGGATCGAAATCGAGGGCGTGCGGTACCTCTCGCCGGAGACGGTGACCCTGGCCTTGGGGTTGCGGCCCGATGCGAGCATCTTCGATCCGCTCGGGCCAGCGTCGGCCCGGGTCCGGTTGGTCCCCGGGGTTGAACGTGCCGTCGTCCGGCGTCGAGTGCCGGGCACGCTGACCGTCACGATCGAGGAACGGGAGCCGGTGGCGCTCGCCGCCGTGAAGGACCGGTTGGTGCCGGTCGATCGGAGCGGAACCCCGCTTCCCTTCGATCCGGCCCGGGCAGCCCCCGACCTTCCGATCGCCGTGGGGGACACAACCGTTCTGGGAGTGATCCGCCGGCTCGCGGAAAGCGCGCCGGGCCTCGTCGGCCAGGTGGTGACGGCGCGACGGGAGCGGCAGGCGGTGCTTCTCGAGACCGGGGAGCACCGGCTCTGGCTCCGCCCGGGGGCGTCGCCGCGGGACCTGCAGAACCTGGTGACCGTGATGCACGAGGTGGAGCGCCGGGGAATGAACGTAACTGACTTCGATGCCCGGTTCGACGGCCGGATCATCGTCCGGCGGGCGGGCCGGCGATGACCGCCCCGCGGGGGCGGATCGTGGCCGCGCTCGACCTGGGGACCACCCGGGTCCTGGCCGCCGTGGGCGAGGTCACGGGCGACCCGCGGACTCCGGGGGTGCGGGTTCTTGGGGTAGGCAGCGAACGCACGTCGGGGGTGCGGCGGGGGGTGGTCCGCGACATCGAGGAGACCACCCGCGCCATCGGCCGGGCCCTCAAGGATGCGGAGCTGATGGCCGGCATGGAGGTGGGTTCGGTCTACTGCGGGGTGGCCGGCGAGCACGTCTCCGGCCGAATCTCGCACGGGGTGGTGTCGGTGACGGGGAACGAGATCCGAACGGCCGACGTGGCCCGGGTCAACGACGTCGCCGCCAACGTGTCGTTCAGCCGGGACCACGAGCTGCTTCACGCGGTCCCGCAGGACTATCTTGTCGACTCCCAGGGGGGGATCACCGATCCGATCGGGATGACGGGTTCCCGCCTCGAGGCGCAGGTCTACCTGGTGACCGTGCTGTCGAGCGCACTCGCCAATCTGAAGAAGTGCGTGGAACGCGCCGGGTGCCAGGTGGGCGAGTTCGTGCTGGAGCCGCTGGCGGCCTCTCTCGCGGTGCTCACCCCGGACGAGCGCGAGCTGGGTTGTGCCCTGGTGGAGCTGGGTGGCGGCTCGACCAATGTGGCCGTCTTCCAGAACGGCACCATTCGGCATACCGCGTCCCTGATGTTCGCTGGCACCCACGTCACCAACGATATCGTGCAGGGCCTTCGGGTGCCTCAGCTCGAGGCCGAGCAGCTGAAGGAGCGGGCCGGCGTCGCGTTCGAGCCGCTGGTTGGAGACGACGAGAATATTGCCTTGCCCGGCGCCCCCGGGCAGGCGCCCCGCAGCGCTGCCCGCCGGGTCCTTGCGCACATCATGCACATGCGCCTCCAGGAGATTCTGGAGCTGGTCGGCGACGACCTGCACCGGGCGGGCTTCCGCCAGCGGCTGGGCGCCGGCGTGATCCTCACCGGCGGCGGGGCCCAGGCCGTGGGCATCACCGAACTGGCCAGGGACGTGCTGGCGCTGCCGGTGCGCGTGGGTGTTCCGGGCCCCGGCCTGACGGGCCTCGTGGATCGCGTGGGTACCGCCCGGTCGGCAGTCGTCGTCGGCCTGATGCTGTGGGGCGCCAAACAGATGCTGCAGAGTGGGGGCTTCGGTGGCGCGGCGAGGCGCGCCCCCCCCGTGGACCGCGTGATCGGCCCCGTCAAACGGTGGCTCCAGGATTTCTTCTGAGACCAGCGAGAGGAACGACCATGACCTTCCGGATTGAGGAGCCCGCCGGGCAGAACGCGCGCATGAAGGTGATCGGCGTCGGGGGTGGCGGCGGCAACGCCGTCAACCGGATGATCGAGGAGCGTTTGCGCGGCGTCGAGTTCGTATCGGTCAACACGGACGCCCAGGCGCTCGCCGCCAATCGAGCGGACGTCAAGGTCCAGATCGGAAAGAAGCTGACCCGGGGGCTCGGGGCCGGCGCCCGCCCGGAGATCGGGCGGCAGGCCATCGAGGAGAACCGCGACGAGGTGCTGGAGGCCCTCCAGGGCGCCGACCTGGTCTTCGTGACCTGCGGCATGGGTGGCGGCACCGGCACCGGGGCGGCGCCAATCATCGCGCAGGTGGCGAGGGACATCGGGGCGCTGACGGTCGGCATCGTAACCAAGCCGTTTCTGTTCGAAGGCAAGAAGCGGATGAAGCAGGCCGACACCGGGATCATGGAGATGCGCCAGAACGTCGACACCATGATCGTGGTGCCGAACGAACGCCTGCTGGCCGTGGTGGGAAAGGGAATCCTGTTCCAGGATGCGCTGAAGAAGGCGGATGAAGTGCTGCTGCACGCGACCCAGGGTATTGCCGGCCTGATCACCGCCACCGGCATGATCAACGTCGACTTCGCCGACGTCCGCACCGTGATGCAGAATGGGGGCTCGGCCCTGATGGGCACCGGGATCGGGCGCGGCGAGAATCGGGCGCTGGAATCGGCCCAGCAGGCGATCTCCAGTCCGCTCCTCGACAATGTCTCGATCAACGGAGCCACCGGGGTGCTGCTCAACATCATCGGTGGCGACCTGACGATGGGCGAGGTCACCCAGATCAGCGAGATCGTACACGATGCCGCGGGCGACGATGCCGAGATCATCTTCGGGGCCACGATCGATCCAACCCTCGCCGGCGAGGTCCGGGTGACGGTGATCGCCACCGGGTTCGATCGCGCCGTGACCGGCGAGATGCCACCCGCGCCGGGCCGGATGCCCGGAGTCCTCCAGTTTCC
>CAZFSA010000170.1:0-7739 GCA_964521535.1 uncultured Gemmatimonas sp. | reverse complement strand
AGCGCCGGCGGCGGCGGGGTGAGGATCCAGAGCGTTGCCGCGGCCGCCGCCAGGGCGGCGGCCGCGGCAACCCGGACGAACTTCCGCCCCGGCGCCACCGACCTCGGATAGCTCACGGTCCGCGCCTCCGGACCACGAACCTGCCGCCGTCGCTCCGCCCGAACACCGCCGGGTTGTACATCTCCTCGGCGTGGGCCTGCGGCCGCACGAACGTGCCGGGGATCGTGGCGCGCGCCAGATAGGTCGCGGTATAGGTCCCGGGCCAGAGGGCCCGGGCCGAGTAGACCACGCGATCGTCGCGAATCTCGCGGTGCTCGAATGGGGTCCACCAGCCGGCGTCCCACCCGCCGAACGCCCAGCGAGGCGTCTGGTCGGGCTCCGCATCCGGCGCGGTTTCCACGCCCGCGCTGTCCACCGCGCCGGGGCCCGGCGGCCGCCCGGTGGTACGGAGGCTGAGATCGATGGCCTCAAGCCCCGCGGGAAGGGGATCGTCCAGCACCACGAACGCCCGGTCGGCCGGGACCGTGAGGCGGAGCCGGACCCGGACCAGATCGCCCTCGGTGGCTTCCGTGACCGGGCGGCCCGACTCCGCATCCTCGTACCACCGTTCCACCACAAACCCTCGATCCTCCGGCCGGAGCGACGGCTCGCGAGGCAGCTCCACCAGGGTCAGATAGAAGAAGGCCGGCCCGTTCGATGGCTCGGCCCGGACGGCGAGCGAGAGCGACGCCGGTGGCCGCTTGCCCACCAGGGTCGCGAGGCTCACGGCGGTATCGGCCGGCGCGGAGCCGAGTGCGGCCAGCACCGGGCGGCGACCAAGCCAGACGGAGACGCTTCCCTGCCCCGCGGGGAACCGCCGCTGCCAGGCGTCGATCGCGCGGACCGCCACCGAATAGTCCCGGGTGTTCCACCAGCCCAGCGGCCCGGTGCGGGTGCGGGTCACCACCCCCTCCAGCATGGCGCCGAGCAGGGCGTGCCCGGGCTCCACGGCGAGCGTGGCCGTCAACAGGTCGGCGAGCGGCCGGAGCCGCGACTCCATGTAGGTGCGGTGCCAAAGCGAGTCCGGCAGGGTGGCCGCGCGGCCCTCGACTCGCACCAACCGCCAGAACGGCTCGATCAGGCCGCGGGCGGCGCGGGTATCGCCCGCCTGGTGGAGCAGCGCGGCCAGCTCCAGCCGGTCGGCCGGCGCGAGCTGGGCCGCGCCTCGGAGCAGCTCGTTCTCGAGCGACCGGTCCGGCTGGCCGGCCCGTCGGAGGAACCGGGCCACTGCCAGCCGCTCCGCGAGGCCGAGCCTGGGCTCGGCCTCGCGGAGCGGCGCGGTGGCGAGGAGGTAGGCGTCCTGCTCCCGCTCCAGGGAGGCCCGGAGGTAGCCCGCGATGCCGGCCACGACGGTGTCGCGCACGGCGAGGCCGGCATCGCGGGCGTCGAGGAGCGCAAGCCCGACCTGGGTGGTGAGCCAGGGACTGGTCCAGTCCGAGCGGCTCCAGAGGCCGATCCCGCCGTCGTCGCGCTGCCGCCGGACCAGCAGGGTCACGGCCCGCTCCACCTCTCTCGCCAGCCGAACGGTGTCCCCGCCCGCCAGACCCGCGTCCCGGCCCGCTCGATGGAGCGCGATCAGCGGCGCCGCCATGCTCGCCACCTGCTCGGAGCAGAGGTAGGGATACACCCGGAGCTCGCTGCCGTAGCCGCGGAGGAGCGAGAGCGGCGACGTGCCGAGGCTCAACGACAGCGTGGAGCGAGTCGGGTCGGTTCCGGGATCGAGCGGGAACTCCACCCGGGCCGTGTCACGAACCACGCCCGCGATCGTGGCGGTCACGGGCCGGGTGGCGGGCCGGATCGGGATGGCGAGGCGCACGGCGTCTCGATCGCCGGCCCCGCTCACGTCGAACCGGAACGCGGCGCTGTCGCCGGCCTCCGCCCGGAAGTCGAACCGGACCTCCCGTCCCCGGCCGGCCTCCAGCGCCGCCGACCGCGACCTCGACCCAACGAGCTGAATCCCGACGGGCCTGGCCTCCACCTTCACGGTCGGGGTGCCGCCAGCCCGGTGGTTTACGACGACGCCCGCCGTGATGGCGTCGCCGGGCCGCACGAATCGGGGGAGCGCCGGGCGCGCAAGCAGGGGGCGGGTTACCAGCAGGGGAGACTCCCCGCCGCCATACCGATCCCCGCGCGAGACCGCCACGGCCATGACCCGGAACGTGGTCAGGTTATCGGGCAACGTCACGGTGGTCCGGGCGACACCCGTCGAGTCGGTCTCGACCGAACCGAGGAAGAAGGCGGTGGTGCGGAACCGGGAGCGGAGGACCTCGTTGCCCCCCTCGCCGCCGCCCCCGCCGGGGTTGCGGCCCTTGTCGCCCTGCGGCACTTGCGGCACCAGCGTGGCGAGGTTGCTGGCGAGCCTGAGGCCCAGGCCCCGGGGCCGGTAGAGCAGGTCCACCGGATCGGGCGTCCGGTAGCCGGTGAGCGCCAGCACGCCTTCGTCGACCGCCCAGAGCGTCACCTCCGCCCGGAGCCCTCGCCCGCGGTCGGCCACCGTGGTCCGGATCGTCGCCTCGTCGCCGGGGCGGTACTCGGCGCGGTCCGGCGCCAGCGTGACCTCCAGCCGCTTCCGCTCCGGCGTCACCCGAACCTCGGCGTAGCCCACCCGGATGGTGGGCCGGCCCGGGTCGTCGAGCGGCCCCGGCTCGGCGCTTCGGCCGCGGGCCACCACGATCGAGAGGAAGGCGTTAGGCGCCCACGCCTCGGTCACCGGGAATCGGAGCGTGGTGGCCCCGTCGGCGATGGTGATCCGCCGCTGCTCCAGGATCCCCTCCCGCTCCACCGTCACCCAGGCCTCGGCCCGGGTGAACGGCGAGGCGAAGAGCACCGTGGCGGTGTCGCCCACGGTGTACCGGCTCCGGTCCGGGACCACGTCCATCTTGAAGCGCGATTCGTCGGCCCACGGCACCCAGCCAGGGCCCGTGACCCAGCGGTGGAAGCTGGTGGCCACCGGACGGCCGCGGCGGTCGGCGGCGGCGAAGTGCACCGTGTAGTTGCCGGGCTTGTCGGGAGTGAGCGAGCAGGTCGCCTCGCCGTCGACCGTTCGCACGGTGCAGCGATCGACGGTGTCGGCCACCCACTCGCCCACCAGCTGCGCGAACCCGCCACTCTCCCGGCGGACCTGATGCCATTCGCGCCGGATGAGGGCGCCCCGCACCGCCACCCCGGTCACCCGGGCGCCGCCGGGCCGCACCGCGATCACCCCGATCGCCTGCGCAGGTCCGGCCGACCAGAAGTAGGAGGTGGATCGCGGCTTCAGGCCGAGGTAGAACTCCGCGGGGTGGACCAGGACCGAGGCACTGCCGAGCACGCTCTGGCGATTGACGTCGGTGACCACCGCGTCGAGGCTCACCCGGGCAGGGAGTCCGGGCCGGCCCAGGGTCACGGGCGCGCGGACGGCCAGGCGCCCGGTGGCGTCGAGCGAGTCGGTCCGCCCCGCCGAGACGATGGTGCCGCCCCCCTGCTCGAACTCGTCCCACCACCATCCGCGAGCCAGGAAGAGGTAGCCAGGGGCCCCGGGCACCTCGAAGTCCCAGGCCTCCACCGGTCGCTGGCGGAGCGACCAGGTGAGGGCGGCGCGGGCCATCGGCGCGCCAAAGAGGTATCGGGCATCGATCGTGGCGGAGAGCGAGTCGCCGTCGATCAGGGCCGCGGTGTCGGCCGTGACCCCGACCAGAAACTCGGGCGGCCGGTACTCGCCCACCCGGAAGGAGGCACGGCCCAGCTCCTGCCACTCGCCTTCCCGTCTGAGCGCCGCCGCGGCCGAGTACTCGCCCAGGGGAGCCGCGGGATCGAGCGCGAGGGTGAAGGCAGCCGTTCCGAACGCTCCCGGCGGCACGACCCGCTCGGCCAGCACGCCGCCGTCGCGGTCCCGGAACACCAGCTGAATCGAGTCGCCGGCGGTCGGGGGGCGGAGGGCGCCGAGCGGACCGGTGCGGACGATGGCCTTGGCGAAGACTGAGTCCCCAGGGCGGTAGATGCCCCGCTCGGTGAAGACCGCGGCCGCGGCGGCCAGCCGGTCGGTGCCCCAGGCGGGGGCGACATTGAACTGCCAGAGATTGAGCTCGGGGTCGTACTGGCTCACACCGACGACCGCGCGATCGTCGCCGAGCCGCGCTTCCACCGAGCCCTCGAACCCCCCGGTCCAGTCCTCGCCGTC
Organism: uncultured Gemmatimonas sp.; assembly: GCA_964521535.1. Lineage (GTDB taxonomy): Bacteria > Gemmatimonadota > Gemmatimonadetes > Gemmatimonadales > GWC2-71-9 > SHZU01. The sequence continues at coordinate 3,541 of CAZFSA010000170.1, read as the reverse complement.
GTCGTCCGCGGGCGGGGGCCGGCGCGCCAGGGCGGCGAATCGCGCCAGGCCGGCGGAGTCGGTGATTCCACGGGCAAGCTCGCGGCCCCGCTCGTCGCGCACCCGGACCGTCGCACCGGCGCGCGGCTTGCCGTCGCGCACGCCCGTCACCCACACCGTTCCCTCCTCCCGACCCAGCTTGGCATGGACGGCGAGGTCGGTGATCTGAACCAGCGCGATCGGATCGCGGTAGCCGCGCTCCTCGTCGGCTGCGGAAACCCGGGGGCTGGTGATCCGGACGGCGTGGAGTGCCGAGCGGCCCGCCGCGTTGCCGGGTACCGGGAACGGCACCCCGTAGATCGAGCGGCGGTCCCGCTCCGCCCGGACGGCAAAGCGGCGTCGGGTGGCGTGCCGGGCGAGCTGGTCCCAGTGCTCCCGCCACGAGTACCAGCCACGGCTCAGGAGCGTGGCTTCGAGCGAGTCGGGTACCGGCGCGGACCACACTTCCAGGGTGTCCACGTTCACGTACGAGACGGCCAGGGTTCGGGGGCCGTCCCGCTCGATCGTCACCTTGCCGGAGGTATAGGACAGGCTGGGCGCGAAGCCGGTGGTGACCACGCTGGCCCGCGGGTTGCCGACCAGGCGCTGGCCGAACTGGTCGGTGATGGTGGGCTCGACCGCGACGACGTACCCGGTTCGCGGCTTCAGTTCGGCCCAGAGCCGCCACACGGGACGGAACTCGGCGGTGTCCGAGACCGTGAAGGTGGTCGCGGGCAGGAGTCTCACCTTCCGAAGCACTTCAGCCCCGCGAACCGGGGCGCTGAACTCCAGGACTACGGGACCCGTGGGGCACTCGCCCCCCCCACCGCAGTTCGCGCCCGCGAGCGCAAAGCGTCCGTAGGTGGCGAAGGGCCAGCGCTGGAGCTCTCCCGGGCGCTCCAGGTCCAGGCGCGTTGGCACCACCAGCTCGGCCCGGCAGCCAAGCGGCAGCGGCCGCTCGGGTGCCAGGGTCACCAGGCGTCGCAAGGGATCGTTGCCCCGGTCGCGATCCCAACCGCCAGCCTCCCGAAGCTGCCACGGGGCATCCGGATCGATCGGGCCTTCCCCGACCGCGCGCAGCGCGATGCTCCCGGCTGCCGGGCAGGTCCGGGCGAACTCCAGCCGCACCAACCGCTCCAGAACGCCGGCCGGCACCGGGGAGGACAGAGCGATCTGGAAACGCGCCCCGGGCTCGAGGAAACGGGGCTCGCTCCCCGGACCGACCGGGAGGCCAGCCAGGACCCGGGGACCGGACACCCGGAACGAGAACCGGTACGGCTCCGCGAGGCGGGCCCCGTCCAGGGAGGCGAAGTCCCCGGACACCGTGACGGTGTAGGTCTGACCGGCCGGCAGGGGACGGCTGGGCCGGAGCCGCAAGGTGACCGGATCGCGCCAGTCGACCGGCCCCTCGATGGCCGGGGTGACGGAGAGGATGGCTCGGGGGTCCACGGTCCGATCCAGCGATCCCGCCACCGGCCGGTCGAAGGTGACCGTGATCACAGCGGTGGGCGGCCCATCCTGCAAAGGTGTGACCCGGAGCACCCGCAAGGCGGGCGCGACATCGGCGGCCAGGGCGCCGATGGTGATGGCGATCGCAGCGCGGATCGGCAGCATCTGGAGATCCTTGCGGGAAGGCTGGGGCAAGTAACCACGGAGTCGGCGCGGCGGTCAAACGTGACCCCCGCGACCGGCCGACGGTGACCCCGAGCGCCGGGGGTGGCCTCGCAGGCTCGAACCCGCTATTTTGTGGCCCTACAAGGATTTATGTGACCCGGTCAGGGAATCCGGGGACTGAAACCGATCAAGGAGCGGACGTCCATGCGCAGCTATCTCCTGCTGGCCGGAGCGCTGGCTCTCCAGGCGGTACCGTTGCAGGCCCAGGAAAAGGGGACCTGGGAGCTGGGCGGCTTCGGCCGCTACACCGACTACGATGGCAGCTTCGACGTGGCGCGGAAGCGCGCGAACAGCTACGGCGGCGGGGCCCGGATCGGGTACTTCTTCTCGCCCCGTTTCTCCTTGGAGGCGGACGGCTCGTTCAACGCCACTGACCTCAAGGACTACTTCGTCGGACAACTCAGCTCGCCGATCCGGTACTGGCCGTTTCACCTGCGCGGCCTGTATCACGCTCCACTCGGCAGCAGCTTCAACTTCTTGATCGGTGGCGGGGCCGTGGTCAATCACTACGGCAAGAGCAGCAACACCGCCGTGAAGACGATCAACGGCCAGGATTTCGGCGTGGGCGGCCTGGTCGGGCTCCGCTACCGGGTCAACGAATGGCTCTCGCTTCGAGGCGACGGCACTCTCGACTACATGCCGAGCCCTCGGAATGGCAGCGACGAGATCCTGGCGCTGGGCACGACCAATCAGACCGACCCCTCGAAGAACATCCACATCGGCGCCCAGCTGGGTCTCAGCATCTGGCCCAACAGCCGATGCACCAGCCGGCTCGACGCCATCGACCTGCTGCCCAACTCGGCCACGGTAAACACCGGCCAGACGGTGCAGTTCACCGTGACCGGCCGGCTCTGCGACGGCTCGTCCACGACCCCGCAGGTGACGTACTCGGTGATGCCGAGCGGCACCATCGGCCCCAACGGGGTGTTCTCGTCGAACACGCCGGGCACCTTCCGGGTGATCGCCCGGACGCTCAACGGCCGGCTCGCCGACACCTCGACGGTGACGGTGAATGCGCCGCCGCCACCGCCACCGCCGCCGCCACCGGCTCCGACGCTCTCGCGGATCGAGCTGGCGCCGAAGACCTCGAGCCTCCGGCCGATGGAGTCGGTGACCTATACGGTGAGGGGCACCTGGTCGGACGGCAACAGCCGCGCGATGCGGGCCGACGAATGCTCGCTCTCGGCCGATGGCAATCCTGCGGTATCGGGCTGGACCTACGCCTGGAATCAGGGCGGGACCTACACGGTGCGCGCCACCTGCATGGGGCAGTCGGACCAGGCCACGGCCACGGTCCGGGGCGCCAACGTCACCCTCCGCGCCCTGTTCGAGACCAATCGCTACACGGCGGCGCAGCGGATCGAGCGGATGTCGCTCGATTCGGTGGCGACGGTGATGAAGGGTGACGCCTCGATCCGGGTGTACATCGACGGCCACACCGACTGGCGGAACACCATCGAGTACAACGAGTGGCTGGGCCGCCGTCGCGCCGAGTTCATCCAGGGCCAGCTGGCCCGGCGCGGGGTGGATCGGAGCCGGCTCATCGTCCGGACCTTCGGCGAGTGTCAGCCGATCGCCGACAACAATACCGACGAGGGCATGACCCAGAACCGCCGGGTGGAAGTGACGGTCGTCGGGACCGCGACCCCCGAGCCCGGCAATGCCCGGTGCGCCGATCAGGGCCCGGCCGGCGTGAGCCGGATCGGCAGGCCCGGCAGCGAGTAGCACCTCGCACTGACGGCCGCGGGCGCGGGGCCGTCGTTCTGGCGGCCCCGCGTTCGTTTGGTACGGTGCCTAGGTGTAATTGATGAGGACGTTGTTCACGATCATTCGGCTAGGCGCTGCATAG
>CAZFSA010000169.1:0-7792 GCA_964521535.1 uncultured Gemmatimonas sp. | reverse complement strand
GCCGCCGTGTTCGGGCACGGCGATCCCGCCGCGGCCCGGCTGGCGGGGGCCGCGGGCGTGCAGCTCCGCCGTTCCGACCTGGCCCCTCGCGACGCGCGACGGGTGCTACCGGAAGGTTGGATCGGAGTCTCGGTCCACCAGGCGGACGAGGCCAGGGAAGCGCTGCGAGAGGGCGCCGACTACATCGTTGCCGGCAACGTCTACGCCACCAGATCCCATCCGGACCGGCCTCCCCGCGGACTCGACTGGCTCGCAGGGATCGTGGCCCAGGGCGGCCGGGTGATCGCGATCGGAGGCATCTCCCTCGAGCGCGTGGCCGAGGTTCGGGAGGCCGGGGCCTGGGGGGTGGCGGCGGTCTCGGCCCTCTGGGATGCCGCCGATCCGGCGGGCGCGGTGCAGGCGATGCTGGAGGTGCTGGCCGAATGACCGGACCGGTCGAACTCCTGGTCAACGGCGAGCCCCGATCGGTCACCGGCGTCTCCTCGCTGGCGGACCTGCTGGCGCACCTCGGGCTCGACGCCCGGACCGTGGTGGTGGAGCTGAACCGCCGAATCGTGCGGCGCGACGCCCTGGCCACCACCGGCGTGCGAACCGGCGACACGGTCGAAATCGTTCACTTCGTGGGCGGGGGCTGAAGCACGCGGACCGCCGGACGCGGGACCCGACGGGCCCGGGAGGACGGATTGACGGACCAACTGATCATCGGTGGCGAGACCTTCGCGTCGCGCCTGTTCGTGGGCACCGGCAAGTACCGGACCAACGCCGAGATGGTCGCGGCGATCGACGCATCGGGCGCCCGGGTGGTGACCGTTGCGGTCCGCCGGGTCGACCTGAACCGGGCCAACGAGGAGAGCATTCTCCACCACCTGAGCCCCGAACGGTTCTTCCTCCTGGCCAACACGGCCGGCTGCTACACCGCCGACGAGGCGGTGCGCTACGCCCGCCTGGGCCGCGAGGCCGGGTTCAACGCCTTCATCAAGCTGGAAGTGATCGGCGACCGGGAGACGCTCCTCCCCGACGTGGAGGGGCTGCTGGCCGCGACTCGAACCCTGGTGAGCGAGGGCTTCACGGTCCTCGCCTATACCAACGACGACCTGATCACCGCGCTCCGGCTGGAAGAGGCCGGGGCGGCGGCGGTGATGCCGCTGGCCTCGCCGATCGGCTCGGGCCTCGGGCTGCTCAACCCCTACAACATCCGCCTCATCAAGCGGCGGCTCTCGGTGCCCGTCATCGTGGATGCCGGCGTGGGCACCGCCTCCGACGCCTGCGTGGTGATGGAGCAGGGGGTGGATGGCATTCTGATGAACACCGCCCTGGCCGAAGCCAGGGATCCGGTGACCATGGCCCACGCAATGCGCCAGGCGGTCGAAGCGGGTCGGGCCGCGTTCCTGGCTGGACGGATGCCCCGCCGCGAGATCGCCGTCCCGTCCTCGCCCACGACCGGCCTGCTCGAGTGAGGCGGTCTCGCCCGGCGTGAGCCGGACCCCGGGACTGGCCCCGCGCTTCGCGGCGTGGCGGGTGCTCCACGACGTCCGCCACGGGGTGCCGTTCGACACCGCGCTGAGTCGCGCGGTGCATGACCTCGAGCCGGATGACCGGCGCCTGGCCCACGAGCTGGCCGCCGGGGTGTTCCGGCATCGGAGCCGGCTCGACGCGGCGATCCGCCCCGGCGTCGCGCGTGGGCTGGACCGGGTTCGCCCCGACCTGCTCGACATCCTCCGGATCGGGGCCTTCCAGCTCCTCGAGCTCGATCGCGTCCCGCCCCACGCTGCGGTGCAGACGACCGTCGGTATTGCCCGGCGCCTCGGGGGGAGGCGGGTAGCCGGGTTCGTCAACGCCGTGCTCCGCCGGGTGGCCGACCAGACCGCGCCCGACGTACCGGCAAGCGGCGGGGCCGAACCGGGGCAGGACGACCGGGCCCGGGCCCTGGCCGAGCGACATTCCCATCCCGTCTGGCTGGTCCGGCGCTGGCTCGCCCGCTTCGGGCCAGCGGAGACCGAGCAGCTGCTGGCCTGGAACAACACCCGGCCTCCGCTAGTGCTCCAACCCGCGCGCTGGACCGCCGGCCAGCTCGCCAGGGCGCTCGACGCGGCGGCGCTCTCGTGGGAACGAAGCCCGTTTGACGCGGGGTTCGCGATCCCCGGCCGCCGCCCGGCCGAGTTGCCCGGCTTCGCCGCGGGCGGCTTCATCGTGCAGGATCCGGCCCAGGTCCTGGTGTGCCGGTTCTTCGACCCGCCGCCGAACGGCACCATCTTCGACGCCTGTGCCGCGCCCGGAGGCAAGAGCCTGACGCTGGCCCCGCGCGCCCGCCTGGTGGTGGCAGCGGACCGCCATCGGCGACGGATCCGGCGCGTCGTGGAGAACCTGACTCGCGCCGGCAGCGGACGAGTCATCCCCCTCGTGGCCGATGCCCTCCACCCACCGATCCGCCCCGTCGACGCCGTGGTGCTCGATGCACCCTGTCTCGGCACCGGCACCTTCGCCCGTAACCCCGACGCCCGCTGGCGGGTGACACCCGCCGCCCTCGAACGGCTGGCCGGACAGGCGGCCAGGTTTCTGGATGCCCTCGCAGCGGTGGTCCGCCCGGGCGGTCTGTTATTATTCGCCACCTGCTCGCTCGAGCCTGAAGAGAATTCGGAGCAGATTGACCGGTTCCTGGCCCGAAACGCCCGGTTCCGCCGCGAGCCCGGACGCGGGGCGCCGACCCAGCTACTCACGCCCGATGGGGACCTCATGATCCTGCCCCAGCGCGACGGCATGGACGGCGCGTTCGCCGCCCGGCTGCGCCGGGTAGGCACCTGATGGCAGCCCGGGCCGCCGCCCGGCGGCGATTGCTGCCGCGGACGGTCGCTGGGCGGAGGCGGCTCATCGCCCTGGCAGTCCTGGCAGGGTCGGTGCTGGCTGGCTACCTGACCACGTTCCTGCTCTATCCGCGCCCGCTCCTCCGGGCGGATCGGCCGGTCGCCAGAGTGGTTGGGCTTCCGATCAGTGAGGCCGAAGCCGCTCTCACCCGCCAAGGCTTCAAGGTGAAGATCGACGGAGAGGCACCCGACCCCGCGGTGCCGGAGGGTCACGTGATGTGGCAGGATCCCCCCGCCGACCTCATCCTTCCGGTAGGCGCCACCGTGTCGCTCCTCCGGAGCAGCGGACCCGCCCCGGTCGCGGTGCCCGACCTGGCCGGCTTCGATCTCGAGCTTGCCACCCGGGTGCTGTCGGGGGCGGGGCTCGGGGTGGGCGTGGTGGATTCGGTGGCGAGCCAGACCGAAGCCGGCGTGGTCGTCACCAGCCGACCCAACGCCGGCACCGGACGGCTCCCGGGTACCACCGTGGACCTGGTGGTGAGCCGGGGCCCGGCCACCGTGCGGGTCCCCCAGCTCGTCGGGCTCACTTTTCCGGAGGCCCGGGAACGCCTGGAGGCCGCCGGGCTCGCGGTCGGACGGGTGCGGCGGGTGAGCCGCCGGGGCCCACCCAATACCGTGCTGGAGCAGCGGCCGGCCTCCGGCGCGATGAGCCCGCTGGCGGCCCGGGTAGACCTGGTGGTGTCGGAGGTGGACTAGCGATGCGACGAGTACGAATCGCCCCGTCGGTGCTGAGCGCCGACCTGGGCCGCCTCGCCGACCAGCTCGCCGCGATCGAGGCGGGCGGCGCCGACTGGATCCACGTGGACGTGATGGACGGCCGGTTCGTCCCCAACCTGACCTTCGGTGCACCCCTGATCCGGGCCCTCGCGCGACTCTCCCGGCTGCCCCTCGACGTCCATCTGATGGTGGTCGAGCCCGAGCGATACATCGAGGAATACCGCGACCTCGGTGTCCGGGTCTTCACCTTCCACCCCGAGGCCACGCGGCACGTCCAGCGCCAGCTCGACCTGGTTCGGAACCGGGGCATGGCGGCCGGCCTGGCCTTGAACCCGGGAACCCCCCTGGGCTTCCTCGAGGAGGTTGTGGCCGACGTGGACCTGGTACTGGTGATGTCGGTCAATCCCGGCTTCGGCGGCCAGGGCTATCTGCCAGCGTCGACCACCAAGATCGCCCGGGTCCGGACCCTCCTCGATGCCGCAGGCTCGGGCGCCGCGCTGGAGGTGGACGGCGGCATCACCCCCGAAACCGCCGCCCAGGCCTTCCGGGCCGGGGCCGACACCCTGGTGGCGGGAACGGCGGTCTTCGGCGAGCCAGACCCGGCCGCCGCGGTCCGGGCGCTCCGGGCCGCGTGTCTGGCCGGATCGGCCGCCTGACGGACCCTCGCCCCCGGCCCTGCACCGGGACTAGATTTTTGGCATGAACAGGCAGTGGGGCGCGGTGCTCGCGATCGTGGGCGGACTGGCGCTGGGCACCGGTTTTCTGGTCCGGGCCGGCTCCCGGATCGAAACCGTCGAGGTCGGCCGGCGGGCGCCCGATTTCCGGGCGGTGAACCTCAGGACCTCCGACACGGTGTCCCTTCGCGGCAACTACCGCGGCCAGGTGGTCCTGGTGAACCTCTGGGCCACCTGGTGTCCGCCCTGCCGCAAGGAAATGCCGGCCATGGAGGAACTCTATCGGGACCTCGGCCCCCGGGGCTTTCGGATCGCCGCGGTGAGCGTGGACGAGGGCAACCTCAAGGACGTGCTCGCCTTCACCGACGAGCTCAACCTCACCTTCGACATTCTCCACGACAGCGACGGCTCGGTGCAGAGGGCCTATCAGACGGTGATGTTCCCCGAGAGCTTCCTGATCGACAAGGACGGGATGATCGTCAAGAAGGTGATCGGCGAGCACCCCTGGAGCTCCGAGGCCAACCGCCGGATCATCGCCCAGCTGCTCGGCGTCACCCTCGAATCCCGCGCTCCGGCGGAGACGCCGACCGCCGCCAATCCCGGTGGCTGAGCTGGTTCTCGGGATCGAGACCAGCTGCGACGAGACCTCGGCCGCCCTGCTCGCCCTGGAGCAGGGGCGGCCGGCACTTCGGAGCCTGGTAATTCTCTCCCAGGACGTCCACCGCGTCTTCGGCGGGGTGGTTCCCGAGCTGGCCAGCAGGGAGCACGTCCGGACCATCGGACCCGTGGTGGACCGCGCTCTGGCCGAGGCCGGCGCCGGCCTCGATGATCTCGCCGCAGTGGCGGTCACCGCCGGTCCCGGGCTGATCGGGGCGCTGCTCGTTGGGGTGATGTACGGCAAGGGACTGGCCTTCTGCCTCCGTCGCCCCCTGATCGGCATCCATCACCATGAGGGCCACCTCTTCGCTCCAACGCTGGAGGACCCGGAGCTGGGGCCGCCGTTCGTGGCCCTGCTGGTGAGCGGCGGGCACACCCAACTGCTCGACGTCCAGGCCTGGGGCGAATACCGACTGCTGGGCGAAACGCTGGACGACGCGGCGGGCGAGGCCTTCGACAAGGTGGGCACGCTGCTCGGCCTCGACTATCCCGCCGGCCCGGCGGTGGAGCGGCTGGCGCGGGAGGGCGACCCCAACCGGTACCAGTTCCCTCGGCCCCTGCTCCGCGAGCTGGACCAGCCCGGAGCCAGGCGCTTCGCCTTCTCGTTCAGCGGCCTGAAGACCGCCGTGCTCCGGGCGACCCGTGGACGCGACCTGGAGACCGAGCGGCCGCATCTGGCGCGGGGCTTTCAGGACGCGCTGATCGAGGTCCTGGTGGAGAAGACCGCCCGCGCCACCATCGAGCTGGGCCGGCCGCGGGCGGTCGTGGTCGGCGGCGTGGCCTGCAACCGGACCCTGGCCGAGCGGCTCCGGACCAGGCTGGCTGGACGGGCGCAGGTGGTCGTCGCCTCGCCGCGGCTCAACACCGACAACGCGGCCATGATCGCCGCCGCCGGCGCCTGGCGGCTGTCCCGCGGAGAGACCAGCGGTATGGACCTCGAGGCGTTCGACTGGGGACCGATGCCCGGACTGCTCAGGGCCGGATAGATTCCAGCCTCCCTTCGCCCCCCTGGCTCATGACCGTCTATCCCCTGGTCTTCCGGATCGGCTCCTTCGAGCTGACGGGGTTCGGCCTGATGATGATGCTGGCCTTCCTGGTGGGAGGCTGGCTGGTGACGTTGGAACTCCGGCGACGCGGGTGGTATGCGGAGTACGGCGCCGACATCGTAGTGGCCGCGGTGATTGGCGGAGTGCTGGGCGCCAAGCTCTGGTACGTCGCCCTGACCGGCGACCCGCGAGCGCTGCTCTCCCGGGCCGGCCTAGTCTGGTACGGCGGGTTCATCGGCGGGGTGCTGGCCGTGATGCTGAACGGTTGGCGACGCGGCGTGCCGGTCCGGATCACCATGCACCTGGCCGCACCAGCCCTGGCGGCGGCGTACGCGCTCGGTCGGGTCGGCTGCTTCGTCGTGGGCGACGACTACGGCAGGCCCACGAATCTCCCCTGGGGAGTCAAGTTCCCCCAGGGCCTGCCGCCCTCCACCGCGGGCAACCTCGCCACCCAGTTCGGCGTGGCGGTCCCGGCGGACGTGCCACCCAGCACCGTGCTGGCCGTGCATCCGACCCAGCTCTACGAAGTCGTGATCATGCTGGGCGTGTACATGGTGCTGTGGCGCTGGCGACTGGCCGCTCGTCCGATGGGCTGGCTGTTCGGCGCCTATCTGGTCTTCGCCGGCATCGAACGCTTTCTGATCGAGATTCTTCGAGCCAAGGACGACCGGTTTCTCGGCCCCTTCACCCTGGCGCAGGCAGCCAGCGCGGTGGCGGTTCTGGTGGGGATCGCGATCATGACCCGCCTGACCGGCGCTCCCGATCCGGCTCCCGGCGAGTATCTGAGCCGGCGGGCGGCCTGACAGCCCGGGGCCCTAGCTCCGAACCAGCGACTCGGCCCGGCGGGGACTGACCACGAAGGTCCAGATCACCGCGGCCGCGGCCAGGGCCAGCAGCAGGGCCTGGGCCAGGGCGGATTCGACCGTCGGATACATCCCCAGGGCAGGGACCCGCGGAAGCCAGTCCACCGGCGTGAGGGGGAGGAACCCGCCCTCCTGGAGCTCGGCGATCGCCGTGCCGGCGAAGTTGAACGCCATCAGGTAGAGGAACGCGCTGGTGACCGCGAAGAAGGGCCGGAGGGGCAGCCGAACCCCGAACCGGTTGACCGCCACGAAGATCACCGCGAGCACGGCGGCGCCGGCCACGAATCCCAGGGCGATCGGCCCCCCGACCGGGCCCGAGCCCCCCGACACGACCAGCGCCTTGTAGAAAAGGACCGTTTCGAACCCCTCGCGGTAGACCGCGAGGAAGGCGACCGACGCCAGAGCCAAGGTGGACCGCCGACCCAGGGCCTCGCTCAGGCGGGTCCTGACGAACTGGCTCCACCGGGCCACTTCGATCTTCGAAAGCAGCCAGTAGCTCACCCAGAACAGCATCACCGTCGCCACCACCATGGTGACGGCCTCGAGCGCCTCCTGATGAGCTGGCGAGAGCCGGAAGACGGTCTCGATCGCGATCGCGGTGAGGACGCTGGCGCCGAGCGCCGCCCCGACGCCGAGATAGATATCGCGCCGGCGCTCCCCGGCGCCCAGCTTGAGGAGGAACGCGATCAGCGCCCCGACCACCAGAATCGCCTCGAGTCCCTCCCGAACCAGGATGACGAACGACTGAAGGAACAGCGCCAGCGGCGTGAGGTTGCCGCCCAGGGCCCGCTCAGCCCGCTCCAGCGCGGACAGGAGCGGCCCCCGCGCCGCTCCGGCGGCCTCGGCGTCCGCGGCGGTGCGCAGACCCGAAAAGCCCCGCTCCAGCGAGGCCACCAGCGCCGGCTCCCGAACTCGCAGCTCCTTCTCCACCGCCTCGAACGCCATGTAGGCGTCGAGCGCGCGACTCTGGGCCT
>CAZFSA010000168.1:0-7924 GCA_964521535.1 uncultured Gemmatimonas sp. | reverse complement strand
GGAAGGAGGAGGCGCACCGGACCCGAGGCGAAGAGCGCCGCCTTCCCGGTGGGCGTGAGCAACGCCAGCGGCCGGTCGCCGGTGGTGAAGTCCACCCAGCCCGCGGCCACGCACCGGCGGAGCAGCGCCATCAGCCACTCCTCGCTCCGGCCCCGAAGCGCACCGAAGGTCTTGCACTGGTCGAGCGCCGAGCGCTGGAGGCGCGGGTCCGGCGCGCCGGCCAGCAGCTTCACCGCGGCCTGAAGCCCGAACCGGCCGTGCACCCGCGCCACCGCCGAGAGCGCCTTCCGCACTGTCACGGCGGTCGTCTCGGCACTCTCGGCGTCCGGCTCGCCCAGCGCCGTGCAGACGTCGCAGCGGCCGCAGCCGGCCAGGGTCTCGGCCTCGTCGCCGAAGTAACGGAGGATGGCGTCGTGCCGGCACGAGCCACCCTCGGCCCAGCGCATCAGTTCCAGGAACAGCTGCCAGCGATGTTCCACCCGGGCCGGATCGGGCGCCATCCCGTCCACCGGCTGCTCCAGCAGCCGGCGCCTGAGCGGGAGGTCGGACGGACTGGTACAGAGGACGCCCAGCGCGGGCTCGCCGTCGCGCCCCGCGCGGCCCACCTCCTGGTAGTACGCCTCGATCGAGCCGGGCGGCGCCAGATGGATCACGGCCCGGACATCGGGCCGATCGATCCCCATGCCGAACGCGTTGGTGGCGACCACCACTTCGAGCGCGCCGTCGCGGAACTCGCGCGACGCCCGGTCGCGCTCCGAGGGCCCGAGTCCCGCGTGATAGGGCGCCACCCGCCAGCCCTGGCCGGCCAGGCGGCTCGCTTCCTCCTCGGCCTGCCGGCGGGTCGGCGCATAGACGATGGCGGTGCCGCGACCGGCGCCGGGCGCGCCCAGCGCTTCGCGAAGCGTCCGGTCCACCACCGGCCCGCCACCCGCACGGCCCCGGACCTCGCACACCTGGAGCGCCAGGTTGGGCCGGGCGAATCCCCTAACCAGCTGAGGGGTATCGGCCGGGAGGCCCAGGCGGGCCAGAATCTCGTCGCGCACCACCGGCGTGGCGGTCGCCGTGCAGGCCAGCACCCGGGCCTCCGGCAGTTCGGCCAGGAGCCCGCCGATGGCCAGGTACTCGGGGCGGAAGTCGTGCCCCCACTCCGAGATGCAGTGGGCCTCGTCCACGGCCACCAGCGGGCAGCCCAGGTCGCGGGCCAGGGCCCGGAAGCCGGGAAAGGCCAGGCGCTCCGGCGCCACGTAGGCCAGGGTGTACTCGCCCCGGGCCAGCCCCGCCATCCGGCGGCGGATCTCCTCGGCCGGCAGCGTGGCCGCGAGAAACGTGGCCGCGACCCCGCGGACCGAGAGGGCCGCCACCTGGTCGTGCATCAGGGAGACCAGGGGCGAGATCACCAGCGTGGTGCCGGGCAGCAGCGTGGCCGGCAGCTGGTAGGTCAGGCTCTTGCCGCCGCCCGTCGGGGCCACGAGCAGCAGGCGGCCTCGGGAGAAGATGGCTTCGATCGCCTCGCGCTGCCCGGGCCGGAAGGACTGGTAGCCCAGCCGGCCGAGCGCGGCCAGGATGGCCGGGTCCGATGGGACTGACGACAGCCCTGTCGGGCGGCCGGCGGGTTGCGGGCCAGGGGGCGAAACGGGCATCAGGTCGTTCAGTCAGGGCCACAACAAGATAGGGGGTAGCCCGGGCGGCGCTGGTACCCGAATTTTGCGGACCGTCACCCACAGCCCGCCGGAGGTCTCCATGCTGTCGCTTCTGCCCGCCCTGCTCGGTCTTGCCGCGGTTCTCCAGGTCTCGGACACGGTTCGCTTTACGCCCACCGTGGGTTATCCCACGTTCGCCGTTCGCGAGCCGGTGCTCCGGATCAAGCCGGGCACGGTCCTGATCAGCAAGACCAACTTCGGCCCCTACTACACCCCGGAGGGGGGCGCCTTCCCGGGCGAGGTCGGGCCCTTCTACGTCGAGGGGGCCACGACCAACGACATGCTCAAGGTCGAGATCCTCCGGATCATGCCCAACCACCGCTACGCCGCCTCGCAGATCTATCCCGACTTCGGCGGGCTCGGCTTCGACAAGACGGTCCGGCTGCTCAACGATCCCCTTCCCGCCCGGCGCTACCTCTGGGAGCTGGACACCGTCCGGATGACCGGCAGCACCCCGATGCCCAACAGCCGGGTGCGCCGGATGGAGATCGACCTCCAGCCGATGCTGGGCCGAGTGGCCGTGGCGCCGAGGGGGGAGGAGGCCTTCGCGGGCCTCTGGCCCGGCGACTTTGGCGGCAACATGGACGCGCCCGAGGTCCGCCAGGGCGCCACGGTCTACCTCCCCATCTTTCACGACGGCGCCTACTTCTACTTCGGCGACGGCCACGCCCGGCAGGGCGAGGGCGAGGTGAACGGCACCGGGCTCGAGACCAGCATGGACGTGGTGCTCAAGATCGACGTGGTGAAGGGGAAGACCATCGCCTGGCCCCGGTTGGAGGACCGGGACCACATCATGGTGGCCGGGAGCGCGCGGCCCCTGATCGACGCTTTCCGGCTGGCGCATGTCGAGCTGATCGAGTGGCTGGTCAAGGACTACGGGTTCGACAAGCCGGACGCGTACACGCTGGTGGGGCAGGTGGCGGAGAACACGGTGGCGAACATCGTCGATCCGGCCTATACGGTGCTGGCCAAGATCAGGAAGCGGTACCTGCCGCGGTGACGAGCACACGAACGCGGGTCGCCGGAGCGCCGGCGGCCCGCGTTCGCGCCCCTCCAGGCTTCAGGACGCCCGCACGTACCGGGCGCCGTGGTCCTGCGCCAGCACCGCCGCGAACACCCCCGACGGCTGGAGGATCACGCCCGGCACCAGCATCTCCCGCACCCGCCGCTCCGCCACGGCCATGTCCGTGCGGTCGGTCTCCGACACCAGCGTGGCGCAGTCGCGGAGCGCCAGCGAGCAGGCCAGCACCACCGCCCCGCCCTCCAGCAGCTTCTCCAGGGTGAAGTCGGCGAACTCGGCGGGAAGGGCGTTCGGCCCGGTCCGGTCCACCACCGGGTTCCGGTCGGTGGGTTTCCGGGTGCCGGGGTCTCGCACGTTCCACTTCTTCCCGATGCCGTAGCGGCGCCAGAACTCCTGGTTGAGCGCCAGCGCGATGGCGTCGTGCCGGATGTTCACCACGGTGGCAAGATTCCGTTCCGGCACCCCGAAGATGGTGGAGTACTGCTTCCGCCAGATGGCGGCGCGCCAGACGCCGTATCCGTCCTCGATCTGGAGCACGTCGAAGACGGCGCGGTAGCGGCCGGTGAGCTTCCGGGTCCAGGACAGGTCCCAGTTGCCGGCCACGGGGCCCTGGGCGGCGAGGTCGCTGAGGTCGATCGTGGCCAGCGCGCCCGCGGCCAGGGTGCCGGCGGCGAGGGAGCCGAGGAAGTCGCGGCGGCCGGTCTCCATGGGGTCCTCGCTGAAGGAGGTTGGCGGGGCCAGCCGGTCGGGGGCGTGGGGGCCGGCGGCCGGCTCCGTCCGTCAGGAGAAGGGTGCGGCGGGGTGGATGAAGGGATCGGAATGGCGGGATGAAAGGGGGTTCACGTGGGCACGCGCAGCGCGTCCGCCAAGACTTCGGTCTTGAGAAGAGCTCGCCAAGGTGATAACGCCGGTGCCACGATCCCTACCACCCCAACCGCTCGATATAGTGCGGCAGCATCTTCCGCCACCATGGCCAGTCGTGATTCACGTCATGCCCCCAAAGCTCCAACAGGTGCGGAATCCCCTTGGCGCTCAGCACCCCCGAGAGCCGCCGCGACGCATCCGGCGCCTCGTACGCCCCTTGCCCCGTCACGATCACGATCTGACAGGCCGTCCGCAGCAGCTCCAGATACCGCCCCTCCAACCCCGGCAGGTACGACGCCGGGTTGCTGTAGTACACGTTGTCGTCGCCGTACCCGTGGAGGTAGTCGGGCCCCAGGTCGTAGAACCCGCTCATCGCAATCACGGCGTCGAAGAGATCGGGCCGCCGGAGCAGGGTGTTCATCGCGTGATACGCCCCGAAGCTCGCGCCCGAGGTGGCGATCCGGATATCCGGGGTGCGGCAGGCGTCGCGGATGAACGGCACCACCTCGTCCTCGATGTACCGCGAGTAGAGCATCTGTCGCCGGGCCTGCTCGGCCACCGGCAGCGAGCGGTCCATCCAGGCCCAGCGGTTGACGCTCTCGATCGAAAAGACCCGCACCCGGCCGGCGCGGATCGCGGGCTCCACGGCCTTGATGAGCCAGAAACGCTCGTTCTCCAGGAAGTCGGCGGCGGCGGTGGGGAAGAGGAGCAACGGGTGGCCGTAATCGCCGTAGCTCACGATCGGCATCTCGAACCCCATCGCGGGGCTGTGCCAGCGGTCGATGCGGCGGGACACGGCGGGGTCGACGTATTGCTGGTCCACTCGGGGCCTCGGCGTCAGGGTGCGGTGGCCGGCGCCCGGGTGCCCAGGCGCTGGTGGAACCAGGCGAGCAGGTCGGCGGTGGCGGCGTCGTTGAGCGGGTGGCCGGCGTCGTACCAGCGGAGTTCCCGGGGCTCGCTGGCCGCCTGGAAGAGCCGCTCGGCGTCGGCCGGCGGGACCACGGTGTCGAGTCGGCCCGACTGGAACAGGATCGGCACCCCGGCCCGGCCCACGAAGCGGATCGGCTCGATCGGCTCCATGGCCCGGAGCCAGCGCTCCCACTGCTCCTGGGTCACGCCGCGCGGCGGGCCGGGCGGGTCGCCGTCACCGGTGAAGTGGGAAACCAGCCCGCCGTCGCCCACCTGGAGTACGTAGGTGGCAAGCCGCCGCTCCACGCCGGCGAACAGCGCGCCCATCGCCCCGCCGTAGCTCCGCCCCACGTAGCCCAGCCGAGCCCGGTCCACGTCCGGGCGGGCGAGGAGCAGGTCCACCGCCCGCTGCAGCTCGACGATGAGTTGCACCTGATCTACGCTATCCTGCGGGGTGAAGGTCACCGGCGGAGCCCTGCGGCGGGACCAGGGCGCGTCGATGGCCAGCGCCAGCGCCCCGTGCCGCACCACCGGCATCGCAAGCCGGAGCGCGCCCTCCGCCGATCCGGGCGCCCCGTGCTGGACGATCACCGCGGGGAAGGGCCCTGGACCGGGCGGCACGAGGAGGAATCCCGTCACCCGGCCGCCCCGGGGGCTCGCGAAGGATACCGCGTGTACCGAGACCCCGTCATCGATGCGGAGCAGCGAGTCGCGGGGCTCGAGGGGCAGGGTCCGATCGTACCCGAAAGTGGCGAGCGGCGCCGGCGGCGCGGTCTGGGTCCGGGCGACCGGGGCGAGCACGGCTGAGCCAAGCACGGCGGCCAGGACGGCGAAGGGGGTGGGGCTCGGCATGAGGCTGGATTCTGCGCCGCCGGTGCGCCGGCCGCAACTAGCCCGGCCGGGTCCGCCCCCTCGTGCCTCGGGGCCTGGCCGAGCTAACGTTCCGTCAGGAATACGCTTCCGGAGAACGCCATGGCGATCCGCTTTCGATTGGCAGGGCAGGCGCTGCTCGCGGTCAGCGCTGTGACCGCCCGGCCCGCCGCGGCCCAGGCGCCGGGTACCGACATCTTCCTGCTGCCGCTCGATCGGAGCGGTGCCACTCTCGCAGCAGGGCCGGCCCGGAACGTGACCAACCGACCGGGCTACGACAACCAACCCTCTTTCTCCCCGGACGGGCGCCGGATCTTCTTCACCTCCATCCGGGAGGACGCCCAGGCGGACATCTACAGCGTCGACCTGGCATCCCTCGCCATCACCCGCGTGACCAGCACTCCCGAGAGCGAGTACTCGCCCACCGTGATGCCGGGAGGGCGGGAGCTGGCGGTGATCCGGGTGGAACTCGATTCGACCCAGCGGCTCTGGGCCTTCCCGCTTGCGGGCGGCGCCCCCCGGCTGCTGCTGCGCGACGTGAAGCCCGTGGGCTACCAGGCCTGGATCGACTCCACCACGGTGGGGCTCTTCGTCCTGGGCACGCCGCCGTCGCTCCAGGTGGCCGATCTCGCCACCAACCGAGCCCGGCGGCTGCTGGACGGGATCGGACGGTCGCTCACCAGCATCCCGGGCACGCGGCGGCTCACCGTCACCCGCGTCCAGGAGGATCGCCTTTCGTGGTTGACGGAAGTGGACCCGGCCGAGCCGGGGTCGATGCGGCCGATGGTGGCGATGCCGCACCAGGCGGAGTATGTGGCCTGGCACCCGGATGGGTATCTGCTCACCGTCGAGGGAACCCGGCTGCTTCGGCTCCGGCCCGGGGTTGACGGGGAGTGGGTACCCGTGGCGGACCTCGCCACGCCTGGCATGGGAGCGTTGAGCCGACTGGCCGTGAGCCCCGACGGCCACTGGCTGGCGGTGGTGGCCGCGGAGCCCCGATGACCTCCAGCCGACCGGTCGCCCTGGATTCCGGCCGGTCCGACTCCGGCCCGGGGTCGCTGCCCACCGATGTGGCCCGGGACATCGCCCGGCGGGTGGGGGTGGCCGCCATCGTGCTGGCGAGCGTCTGGGTGGTGGTGGCCATCATGGCCAACGTCACTGGCGCGGTGGTCTGGGACATCGACCCCTCGCTGCACTACGCCTGGGAGGCGTTCGGCAACCCGCTGGCGGCGGCGCAGATCGCGCTCGCCCCGCTGGTGGTCTGGGCGGCGCGACGTTTCCGGGAGCGGCCCCGCCTGGTGCTGGGGATCGGGCTCGCTCACCAGCTGGCGACCGCGGCCGGGGTCGCAGCGATCATGCAATGGAACCCGCCGGCCATGGGGCGAGGCATCTCCTGGCTCTGCCTCCTGATCGTGACCTATCCCGCCATGGTGCCGGCGCGGCCCCTCGCCGTCTTCCTGGTGTCGCTGGCGGTCGCGTCGATGGATCCGCTGTTCTACGGAATCGCGGTGCGGGCCGGCGTGACGACGCCGCTCCCTGCCTATCTCCTGGCCTGGGCCTTCATCCCCAACTACATCGCGGCCGGCCTGGCAGTGATCCCGGCCCACATCGTCCGCGGCCTGGGACAGGCGGTGCGCGAGGCCCGCGAGCTCGGCAACTATCGTCTCGAAGAACGGCTCGGCGCGGGCGGCATGGGAGAGGTCTACCGGGCGTCGCACCGGCTGCTGGCCCGACCCGCCGCCATCAAGGTGATCGCCCCCCAGCATCTTGGAATGGCGCCGGGCGGGATGCAGTCGCTGGTGGTCGAACGCTTCCGCCGCGAGGCGTCGGCCGCGGCCAGCCTGCGATCGCCCCACACGATCGAGCTCTACGATTTCGGCGTGGTCCGGGGCGGCTCGCTCTTCTACGCGATGGAGCTGCTCGATGGAATCGACCTGCAAACCCTGGTGACCCGCTACGGCCCCCAGCCGCCGGGGCGGGTGATCCATCTCCTTCGACAGGCCTGTCTGTCGCTCGCCGAGGCCCACCAGCGCGGCATGGTCCACCGGGACGTGAAGCCCTCGAACCTGATGATCTGCCGGATGGGCACCCAGGTGGACTTCCTCAAGGTGCTGGACTTCGGCCTGGTGAAAGTGTCGGCCCCGGGCGACGCGGCCCTCACCGCCCCGGACGTGACGGCGGGGACGCCGGCCTATCTCCCGCCCGAAGCGATCGACGGGGTGCACCAGCTGGACCACCGGGCCGATCTCTATGCGCTGGGCTGCGTGGGGTACTGGCTGCTGGCGGGGCGGCCGGTGTTCGACGGCGTGTCGCCGCTCGCGGTGCTGATGAAGCACGCCCGGGACGAGCCGCCGCCAATCACGAGCGACCTGGGGCCGGTGCCGAAGGACTTGGAGGTCGTCATCCGCCAGTGCCTGGCCAAGGCGCCCGACGACCGGCCGGCCGATGCGCTGATTCTCGAGGCGGCGCTGGCGGCCTGTGTCGACGCGGGCAGCTGGGGGCCCTCCGAGGCCGCGGCGTGGTGGGAGCTTCACCTGCCGGCCCGGCCCGAACCGGCCCC
>CAZFSA010000167.1:0-8029 GCA_964521535.1 uncultured Gemmatimonas sp. | reverse complement strand
ATCCGCGAGGGCGGCCGGACCGTCGGCGCCGGCGTCGTCACCAAGATCCTGAAGTAACCCGGAGCGACAGGCGGACGGCATGGCGAGCAAGATCAGAATCCGGCTGAAGGCGTTCGACCACGCGGTCCTGGACCAGGCCGCGGCGGACATCGTGCGGAGCGTGGAGAAGACCGGCGCGCAGGTGTCGGGGCCGATTCCCCTGCCGAGCCGCATCGAGCGGTGGACCGTGCTGCGGAGTCCGCACATCGACAAGAAGAGCCGGGAGCAGTTCGAGCTCCGGACCCACAAGCGGCTGCTGGACATCAACGACTCGCGCCCCCAGACCATGGACGCGCTGACCAAGCTCGACCTTCCGGCCGGCGTGGACGTCGAGATCAAGGTGGAGTAGCGATGACGGCTGGATTGATCGGACGGAAGGTGGGCATGACCCGGGTCTTCGCGGAGGACGGGGCGTCGGTTCCCGTCACCGTGATCGAAGCCGGGCCGTGCCGGGTCCTCCAGGTCCGGGGGGACGGGGTGCAGCTCGGCTATGGCGCCAAGCGGGCGACCCGGACGCCCCGGGCCGAGCTGGGTCATGCTCGAAAGGCCGGGGTTGAGGTAGCGCCCCGGGTGGTGCGGACCCTGCCTCAGGCCGGCGACGCGGCGCCCAAGCCTGGCGACACCGTGACCGTGGCGATGTTCTCGCCCGGCGAGCTCGTGAAGGTCACGGGGCGGTCGAAGGGCCGCGGGTTCCAGGGCCTGGTGCATCGCTATGGCGCGGGTGGTGGGCCCGCGACCCATGGCAACACCCGCCACCGCAAGCCCGGGTCGATCAGCCCGGGCACCGACCCCTCGCGGGTCATCAAGGGCAAGCGGATGCCCGGCCACATGGGCGCGCGCCGGCACACGGAGCTGGGCCTTCGCATCGTGCGGGTGGACGCCGATCGCAACCTGCTGTTCGTCCGCGGGGCCATTCCCGGCGCCCGGAACGGGATCGTCGTGGTGGCCAAGCAGGGAGGAAGGAGTCGCCATGCTTGAGGCTCCGCGCTTCGCCGCCACCGGCACCCGGTATTCCGAGGGCTTCGCGCTGCCGGCCGACTACTTCGACGGCGCCGTGAACGAGCCCGTGCTGCACCAGGCGGTCAAGAGCTATCTGGCCAACCAGCGGCAGGGGACCCATGCGACCAAGACCCGCCGGTACGTGACTGGCGGGAACCAGAAGCCGTGGCGCCAGAAGGGCACCGGTCGCGCCCGGCAGGGGTCGACCCGGGCGCCGCACTGGCCCGGGGGGGGAACCGTGTTCGGGCCCCACCCCAGGGACTACCGGGAGGATCTGCCCAAGAAGGTCAGGGCGCTGGCCCGGCGATCGGCGCTCAACGCGCGGGCCCGCGAGGGCCGGCTCTGGGTGATCGACGGGATGGTCCTGGAGGCCCCGAAGACGGCCCGGGTGGCCGCCATGCTGGACGCCATGGGGCTTGCCGGGCAGCACGTCCTGGTGTTGACCGACGGGGTGAATCGCAACGTCTACTTGAGCTGCCGCAATCTGCCCACGGTGGAGGTCATGCCCTACGCGGAGGCGTCCGCGTACCACGTGATCCGGGCCGAGGCGGTGCTGGTGGAGGGCGGGGCCGTAGGGGCCGGGCCCGCCAGGTTCGAGCCGGCTTTGGCAGAGGAGCCCGCTCGGCGTCCCGCGTCGCGGGGTCGGAAGGCGGCGGGCCGGGGTGGCTCCGGCGTCAAGCCGTCGAAGTCGAAGACGACGTCGAAGGCCACGGGGGCCAAGGCGGCGAAGAGCGCCGGGTCGGCGACGAAGAAGCCGTCCGGGAAGAAGAAGGGGGCCAAGTAATGCCCGGGCTGCACGACACCGTGATCAAGCCGCTGGTGACGGAGAAGAGTTCGGCGGCGTACCAGAGCCGCAAGGAGTATGCGTTCCAGGTCCACCCCGAGGCTACCAAGCGCGACATCCGGGAGGCGCTGCAACGCCTCTTCGGGGTGACCGTGACCGGGGTGCGGACGATGCAGGTCCGACGGCACGGCGTGGTCCGCGGCCGGATTCGGGGGCGAACCGCGGCCTGGAAGAAGGCGATCGTGACTCTGAAGGACGGCGATTCGATCGCCGTGTTCGAGGGCTGACATGTCGATTCGACCCTATCGTCCAACCTCGGCGGGAACCCGCTTCCGCTCGGTCTCCGGGTTCGACGAGATCACCCGCACCGCCCCCGAGAAGTCGCTGCTCGAACCCAAGCGGCGGTCGGGGGGGCGGAACAACCGGGGGCACGTGACGTCGCGGGCACGGGGCGGCGGGCACAAGCGGCATTACCGGCGGGTGGACTTTCGCCGGGAGAAGTTCGGGGTGCCGGCGCGAGTTGCGACCGTGGAATACGACCCGAATCGGAGCGCCCGGATCGCGCTGCTGGTGTATGCCGACGGCGAGAAGCGCTACATCCTGCATCCGGCCGGCCTGAAGCCGGGAGACACGGTGGTCTCGGGGCCGGGGACGGATGCGCGGGTGGGCAACGCGTTGCCCCTCGGGGAGGTTCCCCTCGGGACCAACGTCCACAACCTCGAGCTGAAGATCGGGGCCGGGGGCCGGATCGCGCGGAGCGCCGGCCAGTATGCCCAGGTGATGGCGCGGGAGGGCGACTACGTGACGGTGCGGCTCAAATCGGGCGAGATGCGCATGGTCCACGCTCGCTGTCTGGCCACCATCGGCGAAGTCGGAAACGCCGAGCACGAGCTGCTGTCGGTTGGGAAGGCGGGCAAGACCCGCTGGCTGGGCCGTCGGCCGAAGGTCCGGGGGGTGGCGAAGAACCCGGTGGATCATCCGCTGGGCGGCGGCGAGGGGAAGAGTTCGGGGGGCCGGCCTCCGGTCTCCCCCTGGGGGAAGGCCGAGGGGGTGAAGACCCGGGCACGAAAGAAGGCGTCCAATCGATTGATCGTCCGGGGCCGGAAGCGGGGCAAGGCCACGGGCGGCGGGGCAAACTGACATGGGACGGAGCGTCAAGAAGGGACCGTTCGTGCAGGAGGCGCTGCTGAAGAAGGTGCACGCGCTGAGCGCACGGAATCAGAAGCAGGTCATCAAGACTTGGAGTCGGTCGAGCACGATCCTGCCCGAGTTTGTGGGTCACACGTTCGCGGTGCACAACGGCAACAAGTTCGTGCCGGTCTACGTCACCGAGAACATGGTGGGGCACAAGCTGGGCGAATTTTCGCCAACCCGGACCTTCAAGGGACACAGCGGCAAGCTGGTGGCCGACAAGAAGGCGAAGCCGGAGTGATCATGGCCCAGGGACACGCCATTCAGCGACATGTGCGCCAGAGCCCGCGGAAGATGCGGTTGGTGATCGATCTGATCCGGGGCAAGGACGTCAACGAGGCGCTCGCGATCCTCAAGTTCAACAAGCGGCGCGCCGCGGGCCAGATCGCGAAGACGCTGCGAAGCGCGGTGGCGAACGCCGAGCAGCTGGCGATGCGGGACAATGAGCGGTTCGACGCCGACGTCCTGGTGGTGGCGAAGGCGATCGTGAACGGCGGGACGCCCCTGAAGCGGATCCACGCGGCGGCGCAGGGGCGGGCCACCCCGATCCGGAAGCGGACCAGCCACGTGGAGATCCACGTGCGAAGCAAGGAGTAGGCGGATGGGCCAGAAGACGAATCCGGTGGGCTTCCGGCTCGGCATTGTCAAGCCGTGGGTGTCCCGCTGGTACGCGGGCAAGGACATGCCGGCGCTGCTCAAGGAGGACGAGCTGATCCGGAAGTACCTGATGACCCGACTGGGGCACGCGGCCATCGCCGAGGTCCACATCGAGCGTCGCCCGGGGCGGGTGACGGTGACGATCCACACGGGCCGGCCGGGCGTGGTGATCGGGAAGAAGGGAGCCGAGGTTGACAAGCTCCGGGACGAGCTGGCGCAGCTCACGGGGAAGGAATCGGCGATCAACGTCGAAGAGATCAAGCGGCCGGAAACGTCAGCGCAGCTGGTGGCGGACAACATCGCGCATCAGATCGTGCAGCGGATTTCCTTCCGGCGGGCGATGAAGCGGGCGGTCCAGGCGGCGATGCGGATGGGAGCGCAGGGCATCAAGGTCCGGATGGGCGGGCGGCTGGGCGGCGCGGAGATCGCCCGAACGGAGGGGTACCACGAGGGAAGGGTACCGCTGCACACGCTGCGGGCCGACATCGACTACGCCACGGCAACGGCGAAGACGACCTACGGGACCATCGGCGTGAAGGTGTGGATCTTCAAGGGCGAGGTGGTGGAGGACGTGGACGGCCGGACCTACAGCACGGGGGCCTGAGGCGATGCTGGCGCCGAAGCGGATCAAGTTCCGCAAGCAGTTCAAGGGCCGGACCAAGGGCACGGCGATCCGGGGGAGTACCGTGGCGTTCGGGGAGTTCGGGCTGGCCTCGCTCGAGCCGGGCTGGATCTCGAACCGCCAGATCGAGGCCTCGCGGGTGGCGATCAACCGGGCGATGAAGCGGGGCGGGAAGATGTGGATCCGGATCTTCCCGGACAAGCCGGTCACCAAGAAGCCGGCCGAGACCCGGATGGGGAGCGGCAAGGGCAATCCGGAGGGCTGGGTGGCGGTGGTCAAGCCGGCGCGGATCCTCTTCGAGGTGGAGGGGGTGCCGGAAGACGTGGCGCGGAAGGCCTTCGGCCTGGCGGCGGCCAAGCTTCCGGTGAAGACCCGCTTCGTGAAACGGGAGGAGGGCTGACGCGATGAAGGGGCTTCGGGCGGACGACCTGGCCCAGCTGTCGGTGGAGGAGTTGCGGGCGAAGCTGGCCGAGCTCCGTGAGGAGCAATTCCGGCTCCGGTTCCGGTCGGCGACGGAGGCGATCGACAACCCGATTCAGTTCCGGACCCGGCGGCGGGACATCGCCCGGGTGCTGACGGCGTTGCGGGCGCGGGCAAGCGAGCCGGGCGAGGGAGGGAACCGATGAGCGAGCAGGCACACCAGGAGCGGCGGCGGCGAAAGACCCGGACCGGGGTAGTGACCAGCGACAAGATGACGAAGACGGTCACGGTGCGGCTGGAGCGACGGATGGCGCACCCGGTCTACGGGAAGCGGATCACCCGGTTCAGCACGGTCAAGGCCCGGAACGACAAGGAGGCCCGGGTCGGCGACACGGTGCGGCTGATGGAGACCCGGCCGCTCGCCAAGACGGTGCGCTGGCGGGTGACGGAGATCGTGGAGCGGGCCAAGTAGCGGGCCGAGAAAGCGACGCGCATATGGTGCAACAGGAATCGATCGTGAAGATCGCCGACAACAGCGGGGCGCGGAAGGCGCTGGTGATCCGGGTGCTGGGCGGGTCGAAGCGCCGCTATGCCGGCCTGGGCGACGTGGTGATCGTCACGATCAAGGATGCGATTCCGACCGGGCAGGTCAAGAAGGGCGACGTGGCCCGCGCCGTGCTGGTCCGCACCGCGAAGGAAACGCGGCGTCGGGACGGCTCCTATATCCGCTTCGACGAGAACGCCGCGGTGCTCATCAGCGAGAATGGCGAGCCCCGGGCGACGCGGATCTTCGGGCCGGTGGCCCGTGAGCTCCGCGAGAAGCGGTACATGAAGATCGTCTCGCTGGCGCCGGAGGTGATCTGATGCGGCGACTGGTCCATCGGAAGGCGCGGCGGCGGCGGGGCAAGCCGGTGCTCCGGGTGCCGGTCCACGTCACCAAGGGTGACATGGTACAGGTGGTCTCGGGCGAGCACGCGGGCCAGCGGGCGCGGGTGCTCCGGGTCCATCCCAAGACGGGGCGGGTCACCCTCGAGGGGGTGAACCTGGTGAAGCGGCACGTCCGGGCCCGGGCCGCTGGCGGCGAATCGGGGATCATCGAGAAGCCGGCCCCGATCCACCATTCGAACGTGATGCTGATCGACCCCAAGACCGGGGAGCCGACGCGGGTGCGGCGGCGGCTGGACAAGGACGGCACGGTGGAGCGGATCGCCGTGAAGTCCGGACAGTCGATTCCGAGGAACCGGTAGCCAATGGCAGACGCGAAGACCAAGGCCCCAAAGGGGGGGCCGCCGCCGAAGGGCAAGGGCAAGGCCACCGAGAAGAAGGCGGCGGCCGGCGATCCGGCCCCGCGGGTGAGCGAGGGGACGCCCCGGCTCCAGACCTACTATGCGGAGACGGTACGGGGCCGGCTGGCCAAGGAGTTCGGGCTGACGAACCCGCATCAGATCCCCCGGTTCGTGAAGGTGGTCCTGAACGTGGGGTTGGGGGAGGCGAGCAAGAACCCGAAGGCCCTCGATGCGGTGGTGGAGGAGCTGACCGCGATCGCCGGCCAGCGACCGGTGGTGACCCGGGCGAAGAAGTCGATCTCCAACTTCGGGCTCCGAACCGGGGTGCCGGTGGGGGCCACCGTGACGCTTCGCGGGGCGCGGATGTTCGAGTTCCTCGACCGGTTCATCAGCCTGGCGGTGCCCCGAATCCGGGACTTCCGGGGGCTCCCCAACCGGAGCTTCGATGGGCGCGGGAACTATTCGTTCGGATTGCGGGAACAACTGGTGTTTCCGGAGATCGACTACGACAAGGTGGAGAAGATCCACGGCCTGGATGTGACCATCGTCACGACGGCGGGCCGGGACGATCTGGCGCTGGCGCTGCTCCGGGAGATCGGATGGCCGTTCCGGGGCGAGACGCCGATGCGGGTGGACCTGGCGGTGAGCCGCTAGCCCCGCGTAACGAGTCACGAGGGATCGAGGATGGCGAAGACCTGCTGGATCGAGCGCGCCAAGCGCGCGCCCAAGTTCAAGTCACGGGTGGTCCGCCGCTGCCAGCGGTGCGGCCGATCCCGGGCGGTGCTCCGGAAATTCGGCCTCTGCCGGCTCTGCTTCCGGGAGCTGGCGCTCAAGGGGCACCTTCCGGGCGTTCGCAAGGCGAGCTGGTAAGGAGACGGATCGATCATGACGATGACTGATCCCGTGGCAGACATGCTGACCCGGATCCGCAACGCCTACGCCGCCGGCCATCGGCGCGTGGACGTGCCGAGTTCGCGACTGAAGTCGGAACTGGCCCGGATCCTCCGCGACCACCACTTCATCACCGACTACCGGGTGGTGGAGGAGGGAGGCCGGGGGACTCTGCGGCTGACGCTCCGATACCACAACGAGAAGCCGGTGGTGCGGGAGCTTCGGCGGGTCTCGAGCCCGGGACTTCGGCGGTACGTCAAATGCCGCGAGCTGCCGCGGGTGCGCAACGGACTGGGCATCGCGATCGTCTCGACGCCCAAGGGGTTGATGAGCGACCGCGACGCGCGGGCCCAGAACCTGGGCGGCGAACTGCTCGCCGTGGTCTGGTAGGAGGCGCCGTGTCACGAATCGGCAAGCAACCGATCCCGGTTCCGAGCGGGGTGACGGTCCAGATCGCCGGAAGCCGGATCTCGGTCAAGGGGCCGAAGGGGGAACTGGTACGGACCCTTCCGGTGCCGATGCGCGTCGAACTCGACGGCCAGCGGATCACCGTGTCGCGCCCCAACGACGAGGAACGGAACAAGGCCCTCCACGGACTCACGCGGACCCTCGTGGCCAACATGATCGAGGGAGTCACGAAGGGCTTCGAGCGGGTCCTCGAAATTCAGGGAGTGGGCTACAAGGCGGAGGCGGGTCCGGGCGGTCTGACCCTCACGGTCGGGCTATCGCATCCGGTGAGGGTCAAGGCTCCTCCGGGGGTGGCGTTCGCGGTGGAGAACAACACCCTGGTGAAGGTGTCCGGGGCGAGCAAGGAGCTGGTTGGGCAGGTGGCGGCGGAACTGCGCGCGGTCCGCCCGCCGGAGCCCTACAAGGGCAAGGGGATCCGGTACCGGGGCGAGCAGGTCCGGCGGAAGGCCGGCAAGACAGGAGCGAAGTAAGGCATGCGTGCAATTCATGCGCCCAAGACCCGCGGCGAGCGGCGGTACCGGCGGCACCTCAGGGTTCGGAAGAAGGTGAGCGGAACGGCCGAGCGGCCGCGGCTGGTGGTGTTCCGGTCGCTCAAGCACATCTACGCGCAGCTGGTCGACGACGACCGCGGGGTGGTGTTGCTGGGCGTGAGCGATCGCTCCGCGGGTGTCG
>CAZFSA010000166.1:0-8151 GCA_964521535.1 uncultured Gemmatimonas sp. | reverse complement strand
GGTCAGCGCCGCCAGCCCGGTCGCGACGGCGGCGAGCGCCGCCAGCATGGCCGGTTGCTCCATCGCTATCGCAGCCCCCGGGGGGTCGAGAGCGTCGGGTCGTAATGGACCACCCGCCCGGCCCTCATCACCAGGAGCACCCGCTCCAGCGCGGTGATGTCATCGAGCGGGTTGCCGGCGACCACGACCAGGTCTGCGGCCAGGCCAGGCGCGATGCTGCCGATCCGGTCGGCCAGCCCCAGCGAGGCCGCATTGAGCGAGGTGGCCGACACGATGGCGTCGGCCGCGCGCTGGCCGGCCTGCCGAACCCGGCAGATCAGGTCATCGACGTTCCGCCCGTGAGCCCCCGCCACCGCATCGGTACCGAAGACGACCTTGAGTCCCGGCGTGGCCAGCGCAGTGCGGATCACCTGGATGGCGAGCGGGGCGGCACGCTCCATGGCGGCGAATCCGTCATCGGTGAAGTTCCCGAGACCGCGAAATCGGGCCCGGTGATCGAGGTAGTTCCGGAACACCAGGCTGCACTGAGGGGCGAAGTATACCCCACGATCCGCCAGGAGGCGGAGCACCTCCGGGGTGGCGAAGAGCCCGTGCTCCACCTGGTGGCATCCGGCCAGCGCGGCGGCCCGTATCGCGTCAGCGCTGTGGGCGTGCACGATGGCGCGAAGGCCCAGGCGGCGGGCCTCGCCGCAGGCCGCGTCCAGCTCCGCCTGGCTCAGGGTCGCGCCGCCGCCTTCGCGGATGCTCTTCGAGGCGAACAGCTTGATCGCGTCGGCGCCGCCCTCGGCCCGCCGGGCCACCTCCTGACGGAGGCGTTCGGGTCCCAGGCCGGTGTCGGCGATCGGGCCAAGGGAGGTCAGCACCCGGGGCCCCGGGATCGCCCCCCGGTCGATCCAGTCCCGCAGGTCCCGATCGGCGGCATCGCCGAGGCTCTGGACCGTGGTGAACCCGGCCGTCAGGGTTGCCCAGGCGTTGGCGGCGCGACCGAGCGCCGTCTGGGCCGGCGTGTCGCCGTCTCCCTCTGTGTGCATCCGCCCTTCCTGGTTCAGGTAGGCCGCCAGGTGGACGTGTACATCGATGAGACCGGGAAGGAGGGTTGCGTCGGGAAAGGCGTAGGTGGGGTTGGCGACGGGCCGGGATTCGATCCGGAGGATCCGGTCGGCGTCGATGACGACGGTGGCGCGGCGGAGCGCTCCGCCACGACCGTCGAGCACCCGTCCCGCCACGATGGTCACGGGCTCGCCCACGGCCTGGCCCAGGGCCACGGGACACGGGGCCAGAAGGGCAAAGGCAGCGAGCGCAGCGAGGAGGCGACTCATGGGTGGGGGGCGCTGATCGACGCTCGAAAGATAGCGACGCCGCACCCCCGCCGGCCGGACGCCCCGCGGGGGAAGCTCGGAGGGGGGCCGAGGCCCCCCTGGTTCGTTCCCCAACCCGCTACGCCACCAGGCGGGATTTCAGAACTGGCTCCAGAGGTACTGGTTGGTGACCTCGTGATGAAACTGGATCTCAGGCACCTTGATCATGGAGCCCAGCGCCTTCGGGCACCTCTCGGCCGACGCCAGCTTGACGTCGGCGTACTTCTTGTGGACCGTCTCCCCCACCAGGTTGGCGGAGTAGCGCGAGCTCTTGAAGAGCCTGATGGCGTCGTAAATGTTGTCGGGCAGGAACCGGGTCCGGTCCCGCTTCCGGTCGCCGGTGTCCTTCTCGATCGGGCCCTCGAACCCGGTCCGGAGCATGGCGTAGATCGCCAGGTAGGGGTTGGCATCCGGCGCGATGGACCGGACCTCGATCCGGGCCGACTTCTCGTTGCCCAAGGGGATTCGGATCATGGCGCCCCGGTCCACCGCCGACGCCTTGATCTGGTTCGGGGCTTCGTAGTGGGGATCGAGGCGCCGGTAGGAGTTCACGCTGGAGTTGAGGATCAGGCACAGGTCCTGGGCGCTGGACAGGATCCGTTCAATGAACTTCCAGCCCAGCTTCGAGAGCTTGTCCTGGCCGCGGGCGTCGTAGAACAGGTTCCTGCCCTTCTGGCTCACCGACAGATTGGTATGCATCCCCGATCCGTTGACGCCGGTGACGGGCTTGGGCAGAAAGCTGGCGGTCAGGTCCAGCTTCGCGGCCACCTGCCGGCAGATCAGCTTGTAGAGGAGCACCTGGTCGGCCGCGATTCCGGCCTCGGTGTACCCGTAGTTCATCTCGAACTGCGAGGGGGCGACCTCCGGGTGGTCCTTCTCGTTGGCGAACCCCATCGCCCGCTGGACCTCGGCCGAGGTGTCGATGAACTGCCGGAGCGCGTCGCCGGGGAGCGAGTGGTAGTACCCGCCAATCGAGATGAACTCGAAGCGTCCGGTCACCGGGTAGTGGCGCTCGGCATCGCGACCCTTGAACAGGAACCCTTCGATTTCGTTGGCGGCGTTGCAGACGTAGCCGTCCTTGCGGTAGAGCCGGTCGAGATAGGCCTTGAGCCGGGAACGCATGTCGGCCTCGTAGGGGCTGCCATCCTTCTCCTGCACCTCCCCGAAGACCAGGACCTTGCCGGGCCCGAAGACGTCAGAGGGTAGCCAGTAGAAGGCCGGCCAGTCGATTCCGAGCCGGAGGTCGGATTCCGCCTGCGCCGAGAACCCCCGGATCGAGGAGCCGTCGAAGGTCAGGTTGTCCGCGGCCTTGAGCAGGAACTTCTTGTCGTAGTCCAGCATGTGGAGCCGGCCCTCGAGGTCCGCGAAGCAGACGGTGACCGCCTTGATCCGCTTCTCGTCGGCCAGGTACTTCATCCGCTGCTCCCGGACCTTGCCGGGGTCGGTGCGAGCCAGGCGCTGGGCCTTGGCCTCGAGGTTCATGACCTCGAGCTCGTCATACGGGATCTCCAGGAAATCGCGCAGCGGAACGGACGACATGGGGCTCCTCGGGCTTTCGAGTGACCTGCGGAATGGGATGGCGGTGGGGGCGTCCGGCCGGGCCGGGGCAGAGGCCACCGATTGGCGGCTAATATAAATGAGCAACAAAATAAGTCAAATTGGGACTATTTTAAGATATAGGCTCCCATTTTTAGTTTAAGACAGATCAACATTATCGGACATCGCGATCCTGAGCCGGCGTCGGGGTGAACCCCGGTCGGCTCAGGGCAGGAGTACTGCGGCCGGAGGCCGGGAGCGAAGCCGGAGCACCGGATAGTCGGCGCCGCGGCGGAGGTCGCGGTCGAGCAGGTTCCAGGTGACGAAGCCGTCCTCGCTTTCCGGCTCCAGGAGCAGGCCCGCCAGGACGCCGAGCCGCTGGTCGGTCGGGACGAAGTACCAGCCCGGGGCGACCGTCGCCGACCGGCTGGACCAGCGGCCCGCGACCCGCACGAGGCGGTGGCCTTCGAACGGGTTGGGGGCCGCACCGACGCTGTCCACCTGGAACGCCTCGACGTCGACCTGGGCCGGCTCCGTAAGCCGGGCCACCACCACCCCCTGGTGTCGCAGCAGCTCGGCGAGGTGGGTCTGCGCGGGCGGCACCAGGTAGCCGGTGCGGAACGGCACGTTCCGGGAGGGCGCGAATCGATCGTACACCGGCATCCGGATGGACCGGTACTGGCCGGATCGGCGGCGCCGGGCGAAGGGTCCCCCGCCCTCCCCCGCGGGTTCGGTCAGCTCCGCCACGACGTCGTCCAGGTAGGGGTCGGCGAAGGTGGTTCGAACCGCGAGGGAATCCGGCCGGAAGAGATCGGCCCGGCGGTTCTGGGCCTTGATGGCCTCCCGCTCGGCGGCCGCGAACCGGAGGATCTCCAGCACGAAGTTGTAGGTGGCCAGGATCCGGGTGGCGAAATCGGCGTTGGAGTAGGCCTCGCTCAGGATCGACATCCGCCCGCGAAGCGCAAACCAGTTGGTGGCGTAGCGGGTGTGGGGCTCGAAGGTCTGCCAGCCGAGACGCAGCGAGTCCGGATCCTGATTGAGGAAGTTGCCGTACCAGTAGGTCTCTTGGCGGTGCCAGGCCCGCATTCGGGCCCGGACTTCCGGCAGGAGGCGGTCGCGGACGTAGTCGTTGGCCGGGCCGCTATTGGGGTTGAGGCCCGGTGAGAAGGTGAGGATGTAGCCGTGGTAGCTGCCGTTGGTGGTATGGAGGTCGAGGTAGAGATCAGGATCCCACCGGCCCACCAGGGCCAGCAGGCCGCGGGTTTCGGGGGCCTCCTGCTTCACCAGGTCGCGGTTGAGGTCGAGTCCCTGGCCGTTGGCCCGCCTCCCCACGAGCGCGGGCCCGTTCTGCCCCGGCCGGTTCAGGGCCCCCTCGCGAAAAGCCTCGTTGCCGTCGGCGTTGTAGATCGGGACCACCAGGAGGATCAGGCTGTCGAGCAGGGGCTGGAGGCGGCCCAGGGTCAGGTCCCGAAGCAGCATCAGCGCCGCTTCCTTGCCCTCGACCTCACCGCCGTGGATGTTGGCCTGGAGGTAGACGATCGGCTTTGCGGTCCGGTGGGCCGTGCCGGGATCGGACACGAGGGGGCGGGAGGTTACGACATAGGGAACCGCCCGGCCCTCGACGGTGGTGGCCAGGACCCCGGTCCTGAGGGGGGCACCGGCCCGGACCAGCGAGTCGAGAAACGCCAGGACCTCGGCGTGGGTCGAGGTCTCGAGGTTTCCGCTCCGCTCGGCCCGGGTCGTCTGCGCCGGTACCGGCGGCGCGAGGAGCGAAAGCAGGAGCAGGGCGGGCCCGACCCGCGCCGGCAGGGTCATCGTGTACATTGCGAGGAATCTCGAACGGTCCGAGGCCCGATGGCGAAGAAACTCAGTTCGAAACAGCAGGCCATGCTGGCGGTGCTGGAGACCTTTCCGCCAAAATTCGATCATATCCACCGATTGATCGAGGAGATCGCGTCGCTGCGGGCGGACGAGGCGCTGGTTCGCCGGCTGGCCCGGATGCTGGACGAGATGAAGGCCGCTGCCGGCGGGATCGGCGAGGGGGCCCTGGCTGACACCCTGGGCATCATGGCCACGCTGGCCCGGCGGGGCGGCGGGGTCCAGATGAAGGTCCGGGGACTCCGGGAAACGTTTGGCGCCCTCAAGACCAACTTTGAGGGCGCCATGAAGGCCGCGACGCGGGAGGAGGACAAGGTGGAGGTGGACGAGGCCGAGATCCTCAGGCCTGGGCCTTCTCCTTGAGCAGCTTGTCGACGACGGGGCCGGCCATCAGCACCACCATGGCGTTGACCAGCACACCGATGAGCAGGGTGACGCCGAGCAGGGCGGCGAGGATCATCCCGGCGCCCAACCCGGCGAGCACGGGACCGAGGATCTCCAGCATGGGGCAACCGTCCCTTCCGGGGTCCAGGAAGCGGGAGGAAAGGTAGGGCCCACCCGCGAACGGGGGAAGGGCTCAGGCCGCCTTGATCTCGGTCCAGATCCGATCCCATCGCTCGGTGGCCGGCCCCAGGTCGGCCTGGAACTCCAGCCGCTCCATCTCCTCGCCCTCGGGGAAGGGAAGCCGGGCGCGGGTGAGGGGCAGGGCCGCCAGGTTGGTGGTCCCGTATCCGGTCTTGTCAGCCAGGGCCGCGGCTACCTCGGGCCGGAGAATGTAGTTGAGGAACTCGTGGGCTGCCCTGGGGTTGCGGGCCGACCGGGGCATGACGAGGGAGTCCGTGAAGAGCATGCTTCCTTCCCGCGGCACCACGAACTCGATTGCGGGCTGTTCGGCTCGGGCCTGCAGGGCGTCGCCATTCCAGAGCTGCGCGATCCAGACGTCGCCGGCGATGAGCTGCCCCTTCACGGTGGCCGAGATGAATGCCTTGAGATTGGCCTTGGCGGCGATGGCATCGGCGCGCGCCTGGGCCAGCTCGGCGGGGTCCACCGAGTTGAGCGACCGTCCCCGGTAGCGGAGAAACGACCCGATCACATCCCGGAGGTCGTCGAGCATCGTCATCTTGCCGCGGTAGGTGGGGTCGAGGAAGATCCCCCAGCTGTCGGGCCGGACCGGGACCCGATCGGCGCGATAGGCGATGCCAGTGACGCCCCACTGCCAGGGAACCGAGTGCACCAGCCCGGGATCCCAGGGCGGATTGGCGAAGAGCGGCGCGACGTTCCCGAGATTGGTAAGGTAACGATGCCGCAGGGGGGCGATGAGGTCGCGGCCAAGGAGCACGGGGAAGACGTAGCTCGAAGGAAGCACCAGGTCGTAGCCGGTGGCGCCGGCCAGGAGCCGGGCGAGCAGGTCCTCGTTGCTTTCGTAGGTGTCGAGGGTGACCCGGACACCGAATTCGCGCTCGAAGTCAGGAATGGTGTTGTCCGCCAGGTAGTCGGACCAGAGGTAGAGGTTGAGCCGCCGTTCGATGGGGCCCAGCTCTTCCGGCGGGTCCTTGCCGCCGGAAGGCGTCCGGCGGCAGCCCTGGAGCAGGGCGGCGAGGCCCGCGGCGCCGGCACCGGTTTCGAGGGCCCGTCGGAGGAAGGTCCGCCGAGCGAGCCCGGGAGCGCGAGGGGTGGAGCCGTCGTCCGGGGGCAGGGGCATGCGGCACCTCTGGTCGGGATCGAGCCCGAGGGGGTGGGACGTCAGCGCGCCGCCAGGGGGTGATCGGCGCGGAGCCGATCGGCAACATAGAGCAGCACCGACGTCAGCGCCACGATGATCGTGCTGATGGCGTTGACGCTCGGTTCGACGCCGCGCCGGGCCATGCCGTAGATCACCACCGGCAGGGTGCTCGAGCCGGCGCCCGCCACGAAGGACGTAATGACGTAGTCGTCGAAGGACATGGTGAAGGCAAGCAGCGCCCCGGCGACGATCCCGGGAAGGATCTGTGGCAGGGTGACCCTGCGAAACGCGCTCCACTCGTCGGCGCCAAGCATCAGGGCAGCCTCCTCGAGGTTCCGGTCCATGCCCCGGAGCCGGGCGCCCACCACCACCGCAACGAAGGAGATGCAGAACGCCACGTGGGCAACGGTGATGGTGCCGAGACCGAGCGGCGTGCCGGCCAGCGCGAAGAGGCTGAGGAGCGAGATCCCCATGATGATTTCAGGGGTAACGAGCGGCAGGTAGAGGAGGCTCTCGGCCGCCCGGCGGCCCGGGAACCGGGATCGCGCCAGCGCGAGGGCCAGGCAGGTACCCAGCACGGTGGAGATCGCCGTGGCGGCGACGCCCACGACCAGGCTCCGCCCCAGGCCCCCCAGCAGGTCATCGCGCTCCAGCAGCCGCCGGTACCATTCCAGGGTGAAGCCGGTCCAGGTCACGCTGAATCGGGACTCGTTGAAGGAGAACACCACCAGGGCGACGACCGGGGCGTGGAGAAAGAGGTACACCGCAGCGGCGAACGCGGCGACCGATCGCGGCAGGCGGACTCTCACGCTGGTCTGACGTCCCCGGCGTCCCGTCGCCGCAGGTAGAGCCAGACCGGCACCAGGACCAGCACCATCAGCACCAGCGAGAGGGCGGACCCGAAGGGCCAGTTCCTGGAGACGGTGAACTGGTTCTGGATCAGGTTGCCGATCATCACCTGCTTGGCACCGCCGAGCAGATCGGAGGTGACGAACGAGCCCAGGGCCGGGATGAAGGTGAGCAGGGAGCCGGCCACGACGCCGGGGAGCGAGAGGGGCAGGATCACCCGGGTGAATCGGGCCCAGGGCCTGGCGCCGAGCAGCTGGGCGGCCTCGAGGAGCGAGTCATCGAGCCGTTCGAGGGAGGCGTAGATCGGCAGGATCATCAGGGGCAGGAAGCCATAGACCAGCCCGAGCACCACCGCGAACGGGGTGTAGAGCAGGGTGACCGGCTCGCGGACCAGGCCCAGCGCCAGCAAGACGCTGTTGACGAAGCCGGTATCGCGAAGCAGGAAGACGAGGGCGAACATCCGGACCAGGAAGCTGGTCCAGAAGGGAAGGACCACCAGAAAGAGCAGGAGCTGGCGCCAGCGGCGGGCGCGAGCGATGGCGTAGGCAACCGGGAAGCCAAGAACCAGGCACAGCCCGGTGCAGAGGGCCGACCAGAGCACGGTGCGGCGGAGGATGTCGAGATAGAGCGGGTCGAGGAACCGGCGGTATTGCTCCAGCGTGAAACCGGCCTCGACGCCGCCGTAGACGCCCCGGCGCATCAGGCTGTATGCCAGCACCACGCCGATCGGGATCAGGAAGAACAGCAGCAGCCAGAGGGAAGCCGGCGCGGCGAGGGCGAGGCCGTGGCCGTGGAACCAGTCCTTGT
>CAZFSA010000165.1:0-8179 GCA_964521535.1 uncultured Gemmatimonas sp. | reverse complement strand
GGGCCGCCTCGGGATCGGCCGCCGCGTGGGCAGCCCGAATCGCCTCCTCCACCCTGGCCCGGGCCTCGAGCAGGTGGCGCCGGGCCTCACGCTGACCGAGCCGCTCGGCCTCGCGCTCCCGCCGGCGGAGGGCGACCTCTCGCTCCTCCTGCTCCCGTTCCGTTGCCTGGGTCCGCGCCTCCCGGCCTTCCACCGCGGCCAGCCGGGCCGCCAGGTCCCGCTCGTGGTGATCGAGGTCGCGGGCCCGTCGCTCCACCTGGCTCAACAGCTCGTCAAGCGCCCGGTCCCGGTCCGGCACCTCCGCCTCCGCCTCACGCAGAACGCTATCGGGAACGCCCAGCCGGCGCGCGATCGCCAACCCGTACGAGCGACCCGGAACACCCTTGCTGAACCGGAACGTGGGTTGAAGCCCGTCGGCGTCGAACTCCAGCGAACCGTTGATCACGCCGGGCACCGTGCCCGCCAGCGTCTTCAGGCTGCCCAGGTGGGTGGTGACGATGGTGGTAGCACCCTGAGCCGTCAGCGCCCGCAGGGAGGCCCCGGCCAACGCCGCTCCCTCGGTCGGGTCGGTGCCGCTCCCGATCTCGTCGATCAGCACCAGCGTCGCCGGCCCGGCATGCTCCAGGATGCCCCGGAGGGCAACCACGTGAGCACTGAAGGTGGACAGGTCGGCGCTGATGGACTGGTGGTCGCCGATATCGGCAAAGACCCGCCGGAAGAGCGGCAGTTCGCTGTCGGGCCCGAGGGGAGGGACGATTCCGGCCTGCACCAGGAGCGACGCGAGGCCGACGGTCTTGAGCAGAACCGTCTTGCCGCCGGCGTTCGGCCCGCTGACGAGCAGGGTTCGCTCCCCTGGCTCCAGCATCAGGTCGAAGGGGACCACCGGGACCCCCCGGGCCAGCAGCAGCGGGTGGCGGGCCCCGCGAAGGACCAGGCGCTCCGTTCCCATGCGCGGTACCGCGCCGCGCACGGCGTGCGCGAACCTGACCCGCGCCAGCAGGTCGTCGGCCGAGACGCACATGGCGTGGACCGCAGCCAGCGCCTCACGGACGGGGCGACAGAGGTCGGTGAGTTCGCGCAGCACGGCCAGGGCTTCGCGCTCGGCAGCGGCGATGGCGCTTCGAAGGACGTTGCCGAACTCGATCGCGTCGGTGGGTTCAACGAACAGGGTGCCGTGGCTCGCCGATTCGTCGTGTACGATACCGGGCGGGCGCGACCGGGAATCCCGGCGCACCGGGATGACATAGCGACCTTCCCGCAGCGTGACCTGGGCGCCCTGGGGAACGGTCTGGGGATCGAGGAGTCTCAGCACCGATTCGAGCTTCCCGACCAGCCGCGCCCGGGCTTCCTGAACCGCCCGGCGCGCCCTCGCCAGTCGGGGGCTGGCTCCATCGAGCAGCTCGCCGCCATCGTCCAGCGCCGCCGCAAGGCGACCCTCGAGCGCCCGGTCCAGAGGAGGGACCGCCAGCGCCGCCGCTCGCGGCGCCTCCGCGGCCACTGCCAGCAGGTCACGGGTGACTGCCCGTCCGGCCACGATGGTCTGGCGCAGGGCGACCAGCTCCGGGCCGCCCAGCACGCTTCCCTCAACGCGGAGCCGGCCGAGAATGGCACCGATCTCGGGCACCGGGGGCACGTCCAGCGTCCGGCCCCGTTCGAACAGCACCAGCAGCTCGCGAACGGCTTCCAGCTCCTCGATCACCAGGGCTCGATCGACACCCGGCACCCTGGCCCGCACCCGCGCGGCGCCGAGTGGGCCGCTGGCATACCCTGCTACCAGATCGAGCACCGCGCCGAACTCCAGCGCCTCTTGGGCCACCCCGAACTCGACCGAAAAACGGGACGGGGTGCTGGCGCCAGGCGGCACCCGCACCCCGTCACATCCATCCGTCAGCTGATCGGTCATTCCGGTCTGGTGGCCCCGGTGCCCCGCCCCGCCACGCGAGCGGGGGGACCCTCACCGCGGGTAGGCCAGCGGCACTCAGCCACGGGCGAAACGGGCACTCCGTCGAGACTTCCGCATCGCGGCGTTCAGTTTGCGCTTCCGCTTTTCGCTGGGTTTCTCGAAATGCCGGTGTTTGCGGAGGTCTGACAGGATTCCGGCCTTTTCGCACTTCTTCTTGAAGCGCTTCAGGGCCCGCTCGAAGCTCTCGTCATCGTGAATGACGATCTCGGACATTGGCGCGGATTCACCCCTTCTCGGCCCGCCCGGGCAACCCGTTGGAGGGGATCAATTTAGTGCGCCCCTTCCGGCCGGTCAAAGCCACGACCGTCACCCTGGAGGCCAGCCCAGGGGCCGACCGCCAAGGAGGTGAACGTGGAGGTGGAAGACGGACTGACCGGCGCCGGCCCCGGTGTTCACCACCAGGCGATAGCCGCCGCTCTCGAGGCCGAGCTGCTTCGCCACCTGTACCGCGAGCCGCAGGGTTCGCCCGACGACCACCTCGGCGGCATCGCTGTCGGTCTCTGCCATGCTGCCATAGTGGGCCACCGGCACCACCAGCACATGGGTCGGCGCCTGCGGGTTCAGGTCCCGAAACGCCACCGCCTCCGCGGTACGAGCCACCACGGCTGCCGGGATCTCCCCGGCGACGATTCGGCAGAAGATGCAGCTCATGAGTCCCTCCGCAAGGCGCTGATCAGGCCGGCGCCCACCAGGGCAGCCGTCTCGAACCGAAGGATGTGTGCGCCGAGGCGTACCGGAACGAATCCGGCCCGGAGCGCCAGGGTTGCTTCCCGTTCGCTGAGGCCACCCTCGGGCCCCACGAGGATCGCCGCT
The DNA here is from genome assembly GCA_964521535.1 of uncultured Gemmatimonas sp. Lineage (GTDB taxonomy): Bacteria > Gemmatimonadota > Gemmatimonadetes > Gemmatimonadales > GWC2-71-9 > SHZU01. The sequence continues at coordinate 5,403 of CAZFSA010000165.1, read as the reverse complement.
CCGGCGTCGGTCGGCACCGGCGCCGGCCGGCTACCTGACCGGTCGGCCAGCCAGCGGATCGAGCACTCGACCTCGCCGAGCGCCTCCTCGAGCGGAACCGGCGGCGTCACCTGCACGCGCCACGGGTTCCCGGACTGCTTCATCGCTTCGGCCGCCCGCCGCTGAAGTCTGGCGGTGTGGGCCGCGCGGGCTCCGGTGGCCACGCTGGCGGCCCGCTCCACCAGCAGAGGGACCAGTCGGGTGACCCCGACCTCCTGTGCCTTCTCCGCGAGCCAGAGCAGACGATCCCGATCCCCGGCCCCCACCAGAAGCGTCAGTTCGGGCCCCGGCGGATGGCGCCGCACCTCGAGGACCTCGACCCACGAGAAGCGCCCCTCATCGCGGAGGCGTCCGACCCCTACGCCTCCCTGCCCGTCCAGTACCTCGATCTCCGCATCAGGTGGAACCCGACGCACCGCCAGGTGCTGCCGTTCGCCCGAACCGAGCTCCAGGCGTCCGGACCCAGTCAGGGGCTTGTCGGCGAGAACCCGGATCACGGCCGGCGGGCGGCGACTGACCACCATCCGGCATCGACGACCTCGTCGATCGCCCGAAGGCCTGCTTCCGCGAGGGGGGCCAGGAACAGGTCCCGCTCGGTGGCCTCCATGCCGGCAAACACGCCGACCCCGTCCGGCTCGAGGGCCGCTCGAATCGCCGGCAGGAGCGCGGTGTTCGCCGAACGTAGGATGTTGGCCGCGACCACTTCGACCGGCCCGAGCAGGGGCAGCAGCAGACCGGCATCGCCGGCAAGGAACCGAACCCGGTCTCCCACTCCGTTCCGCTCCGCGTTCGCTGCCGCGACCGGCTCGGCGTCGGGGTCGATGTCGACACCGAGCGCGCTTCGCGCCCCCAACTGCGCGGCGGCGATCGCCAGGATTCCGCTCCCGCTGCCGACATCGAGCATCCGGCTCCCGGGCTCCAGGTACCGATCGAGGAGCCGGAGCGCCCCGCGGGTCGAGCCGTGCTCCCCGGTACCGAAGGCGATCTCCGGGTCCACCACCACCCGGCCGGGCGCGGGGTCGAGCAGCCAGCTCGGGCCCACCTCCAGGCGGCCGATCTGGTGAACCGTGACCCCGTCACGCCACCGCTCGCTCCAATCCACCGGCTCGACCGGCTCCACCCGGACGCCGATGCTCCCCCCGAACGCAGCGCGCAGTTCTGCGGCCAGTGCCTCGAACGGGCCGGGGTCCGCGAGAAATCCGACCACTTCTCCGCCCGGTCGCTCCTCCACGGCCTGACCGGTGGCCAGGGCGAGGTGGTAAGCCACCCGGGTCGGATCGGCGTCGCCCGGCGCCACCGTGACCGCCCACCAGGTCATGCGCCGAGGGCTTCCTTCAGGCGACTCCAGAAGCTGCCGCCGGCCTTGGGCGCCTCACCCTCCAGCTTGCTCAGGTCCTCGAACAGGCGCCGCTGCTCGTCAGTGAGGTGCTCGGGAGTCCAGATCGCCACCCGCACGTTGAGGTCGCCGTGCCCCGAGCGGCCCAGGCGAGGGAGGCCCTTCCCTTTCAGGCGGAGCACCGTGCCGGCCTGGACCCCTGGCGGCACCGCAAGTCGCTCGTCGCCGTGCGGCGTCGGAACGACTACCGTGGCACCCAGGGCTGCCTGCGAGAACGAGAGCGCCAGGTCGTAGTACAGATCGTCGCCGTGCCGTTCGTACCGCTCGTCGTCCGCGACTTCGAGGAGCACCACCAGGTCACCCGGAGGACCGCCGCGGCGCCCGGCCGAGCCCTGGCCCCTCAGGGTGATGTAGTTGTTGCTGGAGACCCCGGCCGGGATCTCCACCTGAACCGTCCGCTCCCCGCGCACCCGGCCTTCCCCGCGGCAGACTTCACAGGGATCGGCGATCAGCTGCCCCTCCCCACCGCAGGCCGGGCACGGTGCCACCGAGATGAACTGGCCGAACATGCTGCGGGTCGCTCGGCGGACTTCGCCGGTGCCACCGCAGCCCTGGCACTGGGCGGGGCGGCTGCCCGCGGCTCCGCCCGAGCCTCCGCAGGCCGTGCAGGCGATCGCCGTCTTGAGCTTGACGGAGCGCTTCGCCCCGGTGGCCACCTCCGCGAGGGTGAGCCGGACCGTCACCCTGAGGTCCTGTCCCCGCCGCGCCTCCGGACTCGGGCGCCCGCCTCCGAAGAGGCTCTCGAACCCGCCCAGGCCGCCGAAGTCGCGCATGAAGATGTTGAGCGCTTCGGACAGGTCGACGTGATGGAATCCGCCCGCCGCCCCCGCCCCCAGCCCGGCCTTGCCATAGCGGTCGTAGGCTGCCCGTTGCTCCGGATCGCGGAGTACCTCGTAGGCCTCGACGATCTCCTTGAACCTGGCCTCGGCCCCTTCCTCCCGATTGCGGTCGGGGTGGTACTGCATCGCGAGCTTTCGGTACGCCTTCTTGATCTCCTCGGCCGATGCGTCGCGCGGAACGCCGAGCAGCTGGTAGTACTCGCTCACTGTTGGAGTCCTTCCACCAGCCGGCTGGTGTGTTCGACCAGGCCGATGATCTTGTCGTAGGGCATCCGGGTCGGACCGATGACCCCGAGCACGCCGGTGAGCCCGCCACGGCGATACGAGGAGGTGACGAGGGTGAAGTCGGCCAGGCGCGGATCGGCGTTCTCGGCGCCGATCGTGATCGCCAAGCCCCGGCGGCGGTGAGCCTCGAACGCCTGGCGCAACAGGTCGCGGCGCTCGGTAAGCTCCAGCAGTTCCCGCACCCGCTCGCTGGATGCGAACTCGGGCTGCTCCGCCAGCGGCTGGGTGCTTCCCAGCAGCACCCCGCTTCCTTCCGGCCGCACGTCGAAGAGATCGTCGCCCCGGGCCACAAAGACGTTGAGCAGCTGGGTCCCGTCGCTCGACCCGTCCGCGTCCCGGAGCCGTTCGGCCATGGTCGCCCGGATCTGGCCCAGCGGAAGCCCGGCCAGCCGTTCGTTCAGAATTCGTGCGACCCGCTCCACCGCCCCCCGGGCCAGCATGGTCGGGACCTCGAGGAAGATGGTTCGGACCAGGCCGCTCTCCAGCGTGAGGACGACCAGGAGGCGATCCGACTCGAGCGCCACGAGCTCCAGGCGCTGCAGGATCGCGGTGTCGAACGCCGGTGCCACGGCCACCCCCAATTCCTGGGTGAGCACCCCGAGCACCTGGGCCGCGCGGCGGAGGATATCCTCGATGGCGTCGCCACCCCCCGCAACCTCCGACCGAAGCTGACTGCGCTCCTCCCGGCTAGGCGGAGCGGTGCGCATCAGGCGGTTGACGTAAACCCGGTACGCCAGGTCGGTCGGGATTCGTCCGGCGGAGGTGTGGGTGTGGAAGAGATAACCCCGGTTCTCCAGGTCCCCCATGGTGGCGCGAATCGAGGCCGGTGAGATCCCAAGACCGGAACGGCGCGCCACCGTCCGGCTACCCGCCGGTTCGGCGGTCTCGATGTAAACCCGAATGATCGTGTCGAGCACCCGGGCTTCGCGCTCGGAAAGCTCTTCAAGTCGCTGCATTGCCATAATTTAGAGCTACGGTACCCGCCCCACCAAGGTGTCCAGTCGGAGCCAGCCCTCTGCCGTGAGCGTCACCCTGCCCTCCCGGCAGTCGGCCCATCCGGCAGCCTGCCAGGCGCCTCGTTCCTCAACAGGCAGGGATGATGCCGGAATTCCTTCGCGGGTTCGGAGCCCGAGGTAGATGGCCTCCAGCCGGCGCTGCCCATCGCTCAACCGTTCCCGACCCTCGATCGGCAGCTCGCCCCTGGCAACCGCCTGTCGGTAGGGCTCCCAGTCCCGCGCGTTCCACCATCGCTCGCCGAGTCGAGCCGAATGGGCCGATGGCCCGAGCCCGAGGTAGTCGTGTCCTCGCCAGTAGGCCTGGTTGTGCCGCGACTCGTAGCCGGGCCTGGCTGCATTGGACACCTCGTAGAACGGCAACCCGGCATGGCGCAGCCGCGCCTGCGCCTCCAGGTACTCGGCGGCGGCCTGGTCGTCCGGAGCCGGGGTGGCTTCGCCGCGCGCGACCCATCGGCCCAATGGCGTTCTCGGCTCCACCGTCAAGCCGTAGAGCGAGAGATGCTCGGGTTCGAGCGCCAGAGCCGCTTCCAGGTCCTGCCCCCAATCCCGGCCCAGCGCGACGGGGATCCCGTAGATCAGGTCGAGGGAGAGGTTGGTGAACCCGGCCCGGCGCAGCGCGACCACGGCGCGGCGGGTCGCCTGAGCGTCGGGGATCCGGTGCATCCAGGCCAGAACCCGGGGGTCGAACGACTGGGCGCCCAGCGAAATCCGGTTGACTCCGGCCGCGCGCCACGCCCCGGCCCGCTCGGGGGTGACGTCCTCCGGATTGGCCTCGAGGGTCAGTTCCGCACCGGCGGCGAGGCCCCGATCCCGGGCAAGCCGGTCCAGGATCCGGCTGATCGCTGCTGGCGCGAGGAGGGAAGGCGTCCCACCACCCAGATACACGGTCGTGAGCCTTCCCGCCCGTTCCCAGCGGCCGGACTCCAGGTGCCGGCCCCACTCCGCCAGCACCGCCTCCGCGTAGGCGTCGCTTGGCACTTCCCGACGCACCGCGATCGCGAAGTCGCAGTAGCTGCACCGGCGGGTACAGAACGGCACGTGGAGGTAGAGGTGCACGGAACGAAGGGTATCAGGTGCCTCGGGCCTGCGGCGAGTGCCCGGTCCGTCAGCACCGCACGAATCCGCCCTCCCTGCCCTCCACCACACCGTCAATTTCCAGTTCCGACAGGCAAGCCAGAACCTCGGCGGGCGCGAGCTCCAGCTCGGCGGCGAGCTCGTCGGGGGTGCGGGGGATACCCCCCAGGGATCGGTACACCCGCCTGAGTTCCTGACGGAGCCGGGCCGCGACTCGATCGACGGTGTCGCTGGCCCAGAGCGCCGCCCGGAGGTGCGGCGGGATCTCCGGGTAGTGACCCAGCAGGTCGTCCGGTTCGAGCCACACACCCGCTCCGTCCCGGATCAGGAGGTTGGTCCCGGCACTGGTCGGACTGGTGACCGGGCCCGGGACTGCCATCACCTCGCGCCCTTGATCCAGCGCCCGGCTGGCGGTCGCCAGAGCGCCAGATTGAGCGGCGGCCTCCACCACCACCGTCACTCGAGCCAGACCCGCGATCAGGCGGTTGCGTGCCGGGAAGCTGCCCGCGTGCGGCCGTTCGCCCGGCGGGTGCTCGGTCAGGAGCAATCCCTCCGTGGCCATCCGGTGGTAGAGCGCCCGATTGGCGGCGGGATAGATCACCCCGAACCCGTTTCCGAGTACCCCGATCGAGGCTCCACCCCGATCGAGGGCCGCGTGGTGGGCCACGGCGTCGAGGCCTCGCGCCATGCCGCTCACCACCACGAGGCCCGCGGCGGCGGCGGCTCCGGCCACAGCACGCGCAGCCTGCTCGCC
>CAZFSA010000164.1:0-8308 GCA_964521535.1 uncultured Gemmatimonas sp. | reverse complement strand
GCGGGGGCCGAGGCCAGGCTCACCGGCAGGAGCGGCGGGGCGGGCGGGGCGGCGCCCGGGATCCTGCCGTCCACCGTCAGGGCGCTGATCGTGGCCGCGACGGCGGACACCGACTGCACCCCCACCACGTAGCGCTCCGCTCCCTGGGCGGGGGCGAAGTGGACGCAGCGCGCCGCCGGGCTCTGGACCACGGCCAGCTCTCCCACCGCGAGCGCCAGCGGTGCCGCCGGCTGGAGCGGGTGCTGGAACGGGTTGCTGGCCACCGTTCCCACGGTGACGGCCACGGAGACCGGGTCACCGGCCGGGAGGCAGAGTCCGGTGGGCACCGTGATCTGAAGCGTGGTGGTGGTGGCCTGGGTCACCGCGGCGGCCACGCCGCCGATCCGCACCACGTTGTTCGCGGCAGTGGCGCTGAAGCCGGAGCCGGTGATGGTGGCGGGCTGGCCTTCGGTCAGCACCGCCGGGTCCACCTGGTTGATCACTACGGGGGGCGGGGCCCGGACCTCGATGGTGGCGCTGCCGGAAGCGCCCTCCGAGGTGGCGACGATGGTGGCGTTGCCGGGAGCGACCCCAGTGACCAGTCCCGAGGTGTTCACCGAGGCCAGGGCCGGTGTCTGGCTTTGCCAGGTGACGGCGCGGTTGAGGTTGTTCCCGGCGGCATCTCTCGGCTGGGCAGTGAGCTGGACAGTGGCGCCCACGTCGATGGTGGCCTGCGATGGTGTGACCACCACGGAGGCCACCGGAGCCGGTGGGGGAGGGGGCGGAGCGGGAGGGGGCGGGCTGGTGCCGCCGGAGCCCCCGCAGGCCCAGAGGAGGGCGAGGAGGGGGGCGTGGGACAGGTAATCGCGGGATGGCCGGCCCATGGGGACCTCCGGGGTCGGGGCTTTGGGGCGTTGTGCTGGGGCCCCGTTGAAGAGGCGCCATACTGGACAACGCGAAAAAGCCCGGCCGGGCCGGCCACATGGGGCCAAGGCGCTCTGCTGTCTCGGGTCTGGCAGCCCGAGTTGCGACCGATTCAGCGGACCGCGCCAGCATCAGCCAGCGCCGCGAACACCAGGTCCCTGACCTTGGCTGCTTCACTCGCCGGATCCCCCGGATCGCCATCGAACCGGGGACAGAACGCCGCGACAATCGCTTCCTCGACCCGTCCCGCCATCAGCTCGTCCGCGAGGTAGGAACAGGCCTCCAGCGTGGCCCGAACGCTGAGGTCGCCCAGATCCGCGCTCCGCACTCGTGCGGCCGCGGCCACGACCAGGTCAATCTCCCGGGGATCGACCCCCGGATAGCGGAGCCGGAGCAGCGCCGCCTCCTCGGCCGGGGGTGGGTACCTGAACCGGATGGGCGTGAGCCGATCCAGGTGCGCCGTGTCCAACCGGAAGGTGCCCGTAAACTCCCTGCCGGTGTTCGCCGCCAGGATGAACTGGAGGTTGTCCGGAATCGCAAGAAACCGGTTGGTAACCGGACACCAGAGCCTCCGGGACTCGTCCAGCGCGCAGAGGAACCCGTTCGCAATCTTCGGGTCCGCGCGGCTGAACTCGTCCACGAATACCACCCAGCGCTCATCCGGACCGGCTGCCGCGGCTGCCATGGCGTCAGCAATCTCGGTCGGCACGAAGTCCCACGCCGCGCCGCTCGGCGTGGCGCGGCACACCAGGCTCGCCATCCACCCGCCGGGGGTGTCCACGACCCCAGAATTGAACGATACCCAGCGATAGCCAAGCTGGCGGGCAATTTCCCGGGCCGCGGTCGTCTTGCCGGACCCCTGCGGGCCCAGGAACAGGATGTTGGCTTTGCGCCGAAGCTGGACGGCGAGGAGCCTGGCCACGGCCGGGTCGAGGTAGACCCCCGTCAGCCTGAACCCTGCCGGCCGAACAAACTCCACCAGAATTGCGCCGTTGGCCGGCGCCGTCGGCGAGCGGACGCCCACGACCCGTACCTCGCACGGCACCCCCGCCTCGATCCGCTCGTCGGCCGAGACCACCACCTTCGGGGTGCGGCGGCCATTGAGGTGACGGGTCTTCACCCGGTAACGCGGATTGCCGTGGTTCAGCTCGAAGACGCCTTCGGCTCGAGTACCGACCCGAAGCTCCTCAACGCCCCACTTCGTGGACTTGGGTGCGTGCATCCTAACCCTCCAGCCAGCCTTCGATGAGTCTGCCGAAGCGTCCCAGCACCTCGGCCGGAGGCAGTTCGCAGGCCGAGAGCGTGCGCTGAAAACACCGTTCCGAATCCGGACAGTTGCGGAGCGCGACGTGGACACAGGTATGGCCGTCCCGCTCCAGCCGGCCCACCAGGGCGCGAAGCGCCGACACCGAGCAGTCGGTTGGGCTTCCGTCCGATACCATGATCAGCAGAGACCGCTGGCCGGCCTGCACCTGGCGCGCGGCGTCCCGGAGCGCCGCGGCGTCGTTGTTGCCGCCCTCCACCCGCAGTTGCGTGACTCCGCAGGACTCGGCCGTGCCCGCGTCGTAGATCGTATCGTGATTGAATCCCCAGAACCTCGCGTCGATTTCGGGGAGGCCGGCGGCCGCCTGCGCGAGTAGCCGCCCGAACTCCACGGCCCAGGCGAACGGCGGCCCCTCCATCGACCCCGAGCAGTCGATGAGCACCCCGAGGCACAGGGAGCTGGTGACCGACGGACTCCATGCGGCCGCAAGCCGCGGGTCGCGGAGCGGGATTCGGGTGCGAAGGGCGCGCCGGTCGATCCTGTGCCCCGCGAGCCGCCCTCCAACCAGCTCCGGCGCCCGGCCCAATTTCTCCAGCAGTGTGCGGACCCGAATCGAAACGGGTGCAGCCGGCCTGTCCGGAGGAAGCAACTTCCCGACTGCGACAACCCGGCGGATGGGCTCGAAGGTGATCTGTTCAGCGAGGTTGATGGCCCGACAGCCGGCGGGAACCTCAAGCTCGGTGATTCCGGCCTCGGACAGGGAGCCCCAGAGCGGCAGCCGGAGGCGAAGGAGGTCCGGCTCAGCCCGGAAGATCTCACCCAGAGCCCGCGCGATCCGAAGCAGCTCGGGCAACCGCGCCTCCCGCAGATCGGCGGGGAGCAGCGCCAGGCCTTCCGCCACCTTGGGGTCGGCGGAACGGTTGCCGAGGCCGAGACGTGCGGCCCGAAGGAACCGGGCGAAGCTGGACCCACTTCTTGCCAGCTGGCTGAGGAGCCGGCCCGAACGAACGACGACGGTTCCGGGCATCGGGCCAGGGCGGAGTCGGATCCGAGAGGCGGTTTCGAAGAATCGCGAGCCCAACACCCCAACCAGCTGCTTCACGGGAATGCCCCAGGGTTCGCGGCTGAACGCGTACGCCGCGAGCGCGTCGAGGCTCGCCCGCAGGGTGCGGTCAAGACGCCGGAGGCGCCGCTCCAGCGCGATATCCCAAACCAGGTTCAGCAAGGGGCCGAGCCCTTCGTCGGCCGCCGATTGCAGCGTGGCTGCTGCCTCGCCGGCGGCATCGTAGAAGGCCAGGTGATGGCCGATCTCGTGAGCGCAGAGCGCGGCCACGATCCGGTCGCCCTGCCGCTCCCCTGCCAGCAACGGCCGCGGATTCACCCAGATCGTGTCGGCGCCGGGCCGGGTATATCCGAGCTGGTCCTGCGGCGCGAACCGCACGGCGAACGTTCGGCCGGTGTGGCGCCGGCCAAACTCCTGGGCCCAGTCGAGGATCCGACCAAGGCGCCGGACGAGACTGGCGGCGGCCGGGGTCCGAGCGAGCCGGGCCGCAGCTTCCTTGACGGCCCACGAGTCGGTGCCTTCCCGCACCACCCGGACCAGCAGCGGCGCCCGGCCGCCGGGCGACACCCGATCGATGGCTTCGAGCGCCCACCGGCCACCGAGCAGCCGGGCATCGCCGGGGCCCCGCCCGGCGACCAGGCTTGCCCGAACCAGTTCGGCGACGACAGAGTCGGGAAGCCGGGGCAACGCGCCGACGGTACCCCGCCACCGGCCCCGGCCCGCCCGGACACAGCGCGCCAACACAGCCCCAGCGGCCGCAAGCGTGGCAGCGTGGTCTTGGCTGCCGGGGTGCTGGCCCGCGCCAGCCCGATCGCCCTCGAAACCGGGCAGGGTCAGCTGCTCGGGGTCGGCTGCACCCGACCGGCAGGCATCGAGCTGGAACGGGATCTCCTTTGGCCAGGCCAAGGCCGCCGTCGGGAGGGCGGCACGAACGGCCCCAGAGAGCTCCGCCACGATCGGGCGAATGCCAGCGATGGCGGCATCCACGCGATCGGAGAGCTGCGGAAAGCCGACCGCGGCCCCCAGGAGGCGAGCGGCGGCCAGCTTCACGGCCTCCACCTCGTGAGGGGAAAGGCCATCGAGCGGTAGCCGCCGAAGCCAGGGCTCGTCATCCTGGGCGCTGGTGCCAGAGACGAGTGCGGCCGCGGCCCGATCCATGGGGTTGACGATGCCGAAGTCAAACTGCTCCGGCCGGCTCGCCAGGCGGTCCAGCACTGTCGCGATGGCGGCGAAGCAGCGCGCAAGAACGTTGATCCGTGCTTTGGCCAGCGTGTCCAGAGCCTCCAAATTCCGCACGATGTACCGCTCCAACTGCTCGGCGCCACCGGGGGCGTCAGCGAACCAGACGGCAGCTGGCAGGGACCACGCTGGCCGATCGGCCAGGACCGGCATTACCCGTTTCTCGAGGGCTTCCTGAAACCCTGGATCGGGGCGGCACCAGTCCGCCATGGCAGCCAGGACCTGATCCGGCGGCCCCGCACCGAGGAGCAGGGCCTCGCAGGCCTCGAGGCGGAGGGAGTCGATGGGCGTCCGGAACATCAGTGTGCAGGCAAGGCCTGGAACCTCGCGGGTTCGCATTCGCCGGAACCGCCGAACGAAGGTCTCGTCGTCAGCGTTCTCGAGACCTTGCGGATCCAGTACGGTGCCCGCCGACGAGTCGTCCGTGCCCTCCTCAGAGAGGCCCCCGGCGAGGCGAGCAGCCGCCTCCAGCTCCGCCTCCGGGACTTCGGGAAGGCGCCGCAAGACGGGCAGGAGCGAGGCGACCTGAGCTGGCCGGAGCGCCAGGAGCGCCGACCGCGCGGGCCCCTGCTGCATCATTCGAGAGGCGGCACCGCCGAACAGCGCGGTCAGGAATCCGATGCCCACATCGGTCATCTCCCCCTCGGGAAGGTGGCTGAGCCGCCGCAGGGACGCACCGATCACCCGGCCCATGTGCGGCAGTGCCCGCTCGAAGGGGCCGGTCCAATCGTGCCCGAAAGGCGACCAGAAGTACGGGTAGTCGCGGGCCGAGGCCAGGTGGGCCAGGACCGCCGCCGCCCGGGCGGGCCGCATGGCCCCCAGCCAGGCCCCCGCCTGCTCGGGGTCGAGCCGCAGCAGCAGGCCCGCAGTAACCGGCGGTGGGGAGGGATGGCTCGGGGCGTGGTGGATAAGAGCCTTCACCGCGTTGGCCACTTCCCGCTGGTCCGAGTCCTCGTCGGGCCGGTACAGGTCCATTACCACCGCGGGGTCGCTCACACCGAGCCTGAGGATCGTGCTGTACGGAACGAGGTTGCCGATCCCCCGCCACGGCCTGGCGAGCAGGCGCAGGACCCTGGCGGCAAGGATCGCCTTCCGCCGGGCCCCCCGGGTCCGCATCAGGTCGCTGGCGAGCAAGAGGGCACAAACACCTTCATCGATCGTACCGCGGCCCAGGCGGCCGAGCGCTTCCTGCCGCATGGGAAGTGGCAGCGCGGCGTCGGCCAGCAACGTGGGCACGACCTGGGCAGCCGCTGCCACGAGACTTGTCGAGGGAGGCCGTCCCGCGGCAAGAGCCCGGAGGGCGGCCCCGCCAAGACGCCGGTGCTCCTGAGATCCCGCCTGTAGTTCGGCCGGGAACAGAAGGGGCGCCGGCCGGCTCGCGCGGCCGCCATCGCTCCAGACCCGGTCTGGAAGCAGGTCGATCAGGTCGTCCAGCAGATCCCACCCCAGCTGCCCGACATCCAGGTTCGCGAGGGCGGACCCCGGAGGCGGGGCGGCGCCCGCCACCAGGCGGCGGCGGATGGGGTCGAGCGGGAGCTCTGGAATGGCCCAGGAGATCTCCCGCTGCTCGAGGAACCCGAGGAGCAACTGGCGGGCCGCGTCGACGTGGATCTGGCCGGCGCCGGCTGCTCCAACCAGGGATGCGAGAGCACCTGGCTCTACCCCGGCCCGAAGTCTGGTCCAGGCCAAACCGCGGCTTCGAGGGTCACCCAGCATGGCCACGAGCAGCTGGCCTGCCCCACGGCACTCACCAAGTGTCGTGAGTGCCTGGAACCTGACATGGGGATCGGGGGCGAGGAGGGCCAGAACGACCCTGTGGTCCGGCTCCGAGTCGCCGTTGCGGGCGGCAGCGGCAACCGCCGCATCGGCCGCCGCCCGGCGGACCGACGCACAACTGTCACGAACACCCCGGGCGTAGGCTGCCCAGGCCCTGGGCCCTGCCGCCCCGGTGAGCACCCGGAAGCCGGCCAGCCGAAGCGCCGGCCAGGGCTGCCGGGTAGCCAGAAGCGCCCGGTCCATGTACGGAACCCTGTCGGGGAACTCCAGTTGCCCGACCCGTCCCAGAAGGTCGAGGTCCACGGTCGTCACCGCGCCCCCCGGGCAACGTGCCGGAGGGCCCAGGCACTGTGTCCAAGGAGCTCGCCGCGCCCACCCCGGCCCCATCCAGGGGTATAACGCCTGCCCAAAGAGACCGGGGTGGACGGGCGGGTACCAACGGCGCCGCGGAACGCCAGTGGACCTGATCCGGACAGCGAAGCCAATGGCGGGGCTGCGCGATGACCGCGCCTTCGGTCCGGCCCCGCCGGCACCAGGGAGGCCGCTCCCGAACGAGTGACCACCGCGCCCCTGGCCCGGTCATGCAGCCCATCCCTTGCGGCTGCAACTTCCTCGAACGATCCCCTGGGAGGAAGCGATCCGACTTCCATACGATGAGACCCCTGGTTCAGGTCGAAGCCGCGAAGCCGACCCGGCTTCGCTGACCACCGCGGCGGGCGTTCAGGGTCTCGCGAATCACCGCGGTCAGATCCTCCTCCCGAATCACTTCGGGCGGGCCGCCGCCCCTGGCCGTCATGAAGAGGGCCACCGCGATGGTCTTGATCTCTCCGCCGGTGAGGTCGAGCTCCCGGGCCAGCCGGGCACGATCGGGCTGCCGCTCGAACGGCAGCGACGGCGGCAGGAGGCGGTAGAGCAGCTGCTCCCGGAGCTCGGCCGTCGGTGGCGGCAGCTCGATTGCGATCACCCTCCGCTTGAACGCCGAATCGAAGTCCTCCAGCCGGTTCGTGGTGCCGAAGACCGGCGCGTCGATGCGTTCGACGTCGGTGAGCAGGCTCCGTGATCCCTTGACCAGGTCGCGGTCGCCGAACAGGCCGTCGATCTCTTCCAGCAGGAGGATCGAGCCGCTCATCCGCGCCTCGCGCCCGAGCGTCCGGAAGACATGCGGGTCGAGCCGATCGCACCGCGCGGTCAGGACCGGCTTGCCCAGGAGATCGCCGATGCAGGCCTTAGCCGTGTACGTCTTGCCGACGCCGGGCGGGCCGTGGAGCACGACGACCGGAGCGCGGCCCGCCGGGATCTCGCGCTCCAGGCCGTGCTGCCGCAGCGCGCCCCCAATTTCCGGGCTGCCGCGCACCAGCCGGGTCAGGTGCGCCTTGAGGTCGGCGGCCATGACCACGTCGGCCATCGTGTGCCCCACCCGCTCGAGCTGAAGCCCCTCGTCCAGCACGGTGGTTCCGAGCGCGCGGGCCTGAATCCGGCGGTCCAGACGAACCCCCACCTGGCTCAGGCAGCCGGGGTCGTCCTCGTCCAGCTCGATCACCCGTTCCCGGCGCAGGCGTCCCTCCGCCGCAAACATCGACAGCGCCTCGATCTGGCTCCGGTAATCCCGGGTCACGAGCTGGATGAGGTTCCGGACCTTGGGAGCGCTATCGAAGCCGCTCACGAGCTTTTCGCGGAGGTCGGGAATCAGGTCGGCGCCCAGCAGGGCCATCACTACAAAGCGCTCCCGGGCGGTCCACCCCTCCAGCCGGGCCATGGTCTCGAACGCGGGCTCCCGGCCGGCGGAAACGGTGGCCGCAAGCCGGTGCTCGACCCGGCGGGTGATCGCCAACAGCCGTCCCTGCGCCGCCCGAACGCGGCTGTCGGCGTCGCTGTCGCGGAGCGCAGCGGGCGGGCCGCAGTCGCTGGCATCCTTCTCGGCCTCCCGCAGCGCGGCCGTGGCTCCGAGCAGGGCAAACTGGTCCTGCATGAACTCGGCGTCGTCAACATAGGCGTCGGCCAGCCGGTGGAGCTGTTGCCTTTCATCGAGACGATCGAGAATTGCCTCGGCAAACGGGCCATCC
>CAZFSA010000163.1:0-8313 GCA_964521535.1 uncultured Gemmatimonas sp. | reverse complement strand
CCGCGAGATGGGTCCGATACGCTGCCGGGGCGTGGATGTCGTCGTTCACCTCGCGGCCCGCCGCCACGCCCGCCGTGGCCCGGGCCAGCGCGGCCTCGTCGCAGTGCGTGCCCACCAGGGCGCTCACGTCGGCCAGATAGGCCCGGTCGGCCACGCCGGTCAGCGCCAGCGTGGCGGTCTTGACCGTCTTCCGGCTCCGGGTCACCACCGCCGCGCCGCCGGCCAGCGCGTACCCGGATGCGGCCTGCTCGAAGCTGGCGTAGGCGGTTCCGGCGCCCCTGGGCAACGGTGAGAGGACGATCTCGACCAGCAGCTCGTCGTCCCGGAGCGCGGTCGAGAAGGGCCCGAGGAAGAAATCGGCCGCTGCCACGCTCCGGGCCCCGGCCGCGGAGCGGAGTACGAACTCCGCGCCCAGCGCCAGTATCACCGCCGGCATGTCCGACGCGGGATCGGCATGGGCCAGGCCGCCGCCCACGGTTCCGGCGTTCCGCACCTGGAGGTCGCCGATGCCGAGCGTGGCCTCGATCAGAATCGGGAAGCGCTGCGCGATCTCGGCCGAATCGAGCAGGTCGCGGTAGGTGGTGGCAGCGCGGATCCGGGTCTTCCGGCCCCTGGCGTCGATGCCTCGAAGCTCCTCGAGCCCCGAGATGTCGAGCAGGCGCGCCGGTTGCGCCAGCCGGAAGCGGAGCAGGGGAATCAGGCTGTGACCCCCGGCCAGCAGCTTGGTGCCGTCGTTCCGGGCCAGGGCCTTGAGGGCGTCGCGGAGCGACCGGGCCCGCGCGTAGTCGAAGCCGATCGGGATCATCGGGCTCCTCCCTTCGCCTGCTGGATCGCGGCCCACACCCGGGCGGGGGTGAGCGGCTTGTCGATGTGGGTGATGCCGAGCGGCGCCAGGGCGTCGACCACCGCGTTCACGATACAGGGGGCCGAGGCGATGGTGCCGGCCTCGCCGATGCCCTTGACGCCCAGCGGATTCACCGGCGACGGCGTGTGGGTGAAGTGGGACTCGATCCGCGGCATCTGGCTGGCCCGGGGCACGGCGTAGTCCATCATGGTGCCGGTCACCAGCTGGCCGTCGTCGGTATAGACCGCGATCTCCTGGAGCGCCTCGCCGATGCCCTGAATCACGCCTCCGTGGACCTGCCCTTCCACGATCATCGGATTGATGTGCGGGCCGCAGTCGTCCACCGTCACGTAGCGGAGGATCTTGACCTCGCCGGTATCGACGTCCACCTCCACGGTGGAGATGTGGGTTCCGTAGGGGAAGACGAAGTTGGTGGGATCGAAGAAGGCGCTGGCCTCGAGGCCGGGTTCCATTCCGGGGGGCATGTTCCAGGCCACGTTGGCCATCAGGGCCAGTTCGCCGAACGCCTTGGCCTGTGCGGGCGAGCCCTTGACCTGGAACTTGCCGTCCTTCCACTCCAGGTCGGCCTCGCTGGCCTCGAGCAGGTGAGCGGCGAGCTTCCTGGCCTTCTCCTTCACCTTGCGGGCCGCCAGCGCCACCGCCGACCCGCCCACCGCGGTGGTCCGGCTGCCGTAGGTGCCCCACCCCTGCGGCGTCGACTCGGTGTCGCCGGCCACGATCTCCACGTTTTCCACCGGCACCCCGAACTCGTCGGCCACCACCTGGGCAAAGGTCGTCTCCTCGCCCTGGCCGTGGGGCCGGACCCCGATGTACACCCGCACCACGCCCGTGGGATAGACCCGCACGATCGCCGACTCGTAGAGCCCGCCGCCAAAGCCCACCGCGCCGGCCACCTGGGACGGTCCCAGGCCGCAGATCTCGGTGTAGGAGCAGAGGCCGATGCCGATGAACCGGCCTTCCTTCCGGGCCTGGGCCTGGCGGGCCCGGAATCCGCGATAGTCGATCAGCTCCAGCGCCTTGTCGAACGCGGTGTGGTAGTCGCCCGAGTCATAGGTGATCCCGGTGGCGACGGTGTAGGGCATCTTCTCCTTCGGGATCAGGTTCTTCCGGCGCACATCCGCCGGGTCCATGCCGATCTCCCGGGCGTAGGTGTCCACCAGCCGCTCGATCAGGTAGGTCGCTTCCGGCCGCCCGGCGCCGCGGTAGGCGTCCACCGGCGTGGTGGTGGTGTAGACCCCGTACACCGTGCCCTGGATGTTGGGGATCGTGTAGGCGCCCGAGTACATCAGCCCGTGCAGGATCGTCGGGACGCCCGGCCCCGCGGTGGAGGCGTACCCGCCCATCCCCGCGTAGACCCGCGTCCGAAGCCCGGTGATGGTGCCGTCCCGGGTGCCGCAGAGCTCCACGTACTCCACGTGGTCGCGGCCGTGAATCGTGGCCTTGTAGTTCTCGGAGCGGTCCTCGGTCCACTTGACCGGCCGGCCCAGCGTCATCGCGGCCCAGGCCACCAGGACTTCGTCGGCGTAGCAGGGGATCTTGCTCCCGAAGCCGCCGCCCACGTCGGGCGAGATCACCCGGATCCGGTGCTCCGGCACGCCGAGCATCACCGAGCAGAGGAAGCGATGAATGTGCGGGTTCTGCGACGTGGCCCAGAGGGTGAGCTGCCCGGTGGCCGCGTTGTGGCTGGCCACCGCCGCCCGCGGCTCCATGGCCGTGGGGAGGAGCCGCTGCTGCACGATCCGGAGGCTCACCCGGGCCGCCGCGTCGCGGAAGGCCGACTCGGCGTCTCCGCCCGCCACCTTCCAGGTGAAGGCGACGTTGTTGGGCACTTCCGGGTGGAGCTGCGGCGCGCCGGCCTGGGTGGCCTTCTCCGGGTCCACCACCGCCGGCAGGGGATCGTAGTCCACGTCGATCAGGTCGATCGCGTCCCGCGCCGCCTCACGGCTCTCGGCGATCACCAGGGCAACGCCGTCGCCCACGTACCGCACGGTCTCGGCGGCGAGGAGGGGATGCGGCGGCGTCTTGAGGTCGCAGTCGGGTACGTTCCACGCGCAGGGCAGGGGAGCCACCTTGCCAGCCAGGTCCCGCCCGGTGAACACCCCCACCACCCCGGGGGCCGCGCGGGCCGCGGTGGTGTCGATCCGCGTGATCCGGGCGTGCGCGTACGGACTCCGGAGAACCGCCGCGTAGCTGAGGCCCGGCAGCTTCAAGTCGTCGGTGAAGAGGCCCTTGCCGGTGATGAGCCGCGGGTCTTCGCGCCGCTTGATCCCGGAGCCGAAGAGCGTCGCCATGGTGTCGCCTCCCTAGCGGGCCGCCGCCGCGGCCTTCACCGCGTCGACGATGTTCTGGTAGCCGGTGCAGCGGCAGAGATTCCCCTCGAGCGCGTGGCGGATCTCCGCCTCGTCGGGGTCGGGATGGCTGGCCAGAAGATCGGCCGCGGTCATGATCATGCCCGGCGTGCAGAAGCCGCACTGGAGCCCGTGCTTCTCCCAGAACGCGGTCTGGAGCGGGTGCATCGTGCCATCGGCGGCGAGACCCTCGATGGTGGTGATCCGTTTTCCTTCGGCCTGGACGGCCAGGACGTTGCAGCTCTTCACCGCCCGACCGTCGAGATGCACGGTGCAGGCGCCGCACTGCGTGGTGTCGCACCCCACGTGGGTGCCGGTCAGGTTGAGCTGGTCGCGCAGCACGTGCACCAGCAGCGCGCGGGGCTCCACCTCCAGCTGTCGGGAGGTGCCGTTGACGTCGAGGGTGATGGTCTGCTTCATGGGCGGGCTCGCGTGGTTCCGGGGGAACGGCAGCGCATGGAAGGTGGCTCCGCGCAAGGGGATAGCGTAGCCCACCCTCCGGAGGCGGTCAAGAGCGAGGCCAGGGCCGCGCCATCCGGCCGTCTCCCGGCGGCGGCCCCCGAGGGCCGAGGGTCGTCGGGTCGCCGGGCACGCATGATCGTGCGATTGTCGAAGGCCGCTGGCGCGATAGCGTGGAGCAGGAAGCCCACCTCCACCGGAGTACTATATGCCTCGCCTGCCCCTCGGACTGACTGCCGCGCTGACCCTGACTGTGGGCGGTTGCGGTCAACTCCCCACGCCCGTCGAGACGGAAGACCCCGCGCCGCTGATCAGCGCGAAGAAGGACCCGTCGACCCGGCCCCGGCTCCGCTGGGATCAGGAGCAGACCCAGCTCGACCCGGCGCTCACCCCGCTGGCGCTTTATCCGCTGGACCCCGATCCGGCGTCGTTCGACCCCTTCAAGCAGAACCTGGCCCAGACCTTCACGCCGTCGGCGGACGTGAGTCTTGAGTACCTGTATCTTCCGGTCGCGTGCGCGGCGAATGTGCTGGTCCGGATCCAGATCCGAGAAGGTGCTCCCGACGGAACGTTGGTCTGGGATCGCAACTACGATCCCTTGCGGCACTTCGCCGATGGGACCTTCGTTGCCTTCCAAATCTACGGCGGCTTGTCGCTGACGGGCGGCGAGACGTACGCCATCGTCCTGAGCTCCCGGCCGAGGCCCAGCGCCACCGCCACCACCTGCTCGATCATCAAGGGAGCACCGGGCGATACCTATGCTGGCGGCCAGGGGTTCCAGAACAATCCCGGGTTCAGCCCGTACTGGATTCCGTTCGCCATCTTCCCGGGGGCCGCGGACGACCTGCCCTTCCGCACCTTGGTGCGGTGAGTGGCGGCCGGTGGCATGGCCAAGGTCACTGACCCGCGAGCCCCACGCCGCCGGCTCGCCGGCCGGGACCTGCGCTCGGCAGGATTATGTTGAAATAATGAACAGACTTTCAACTCGGTCGACGGGGCGGGTCGCGGCGGGAACGGCGCGCCCCGCCCGCCGGGTTGACCCCCCTCCGCCCGCGCCCTAACGTGTCGCATGCTTCGCTCCCTGCGGCCCGCAGCCGGCGCCACCGCCGCGCTGGCTGCCGCTCTCGTTCTCCCGGTTGGCACCGGGTCCGGCCAGGACCGCCTGGTGCACCGGCTTGCCACGGTCGGCGGCATCCCCGTGGGATCGGTCCGGAGCCTGGCGCAGGACAGCGTGGGCTTCCTCTGGATTGGCACGGTGGGCGGGCTGCTCCGGTGGGACGGCCTCGAGCTCCGGCGGTGGGCGCCGGACCGGCTGGACAGCTGGGTGAACGGCCTCGCGGTCTGCCCTGACGGGGCCGTGTTTGCGGTGGAGGAAGGCGGCAGCCTCTACGCCGTGACGCCCGAGGGGGTGGAGCCCGTGACCGATGGCGCCGGTCGGCCCATCGTCGACGCCAGCGCGGCCGGATGCGACGCCGACGGAGGGCTCTGGATCACCGCCGGGACTGCCCTCTGGCTCCGGCCCCGCAACGCCGGATGGGAGCCAGTGCGCGACCACGCTTTTGACGGGGAGACGCCTGTGCTCGTCCCGGGTCCCGGCGCCGGAGCGTGGGTTCGCACCGCCGGTGGCCTCTGGCGAGTGGAGCCGGCGGGCACCCCGCGACTGGTGGCAAGCGGTGTCGCCCCGGTGGCCGTGTCGGTGTCCGGGGCGGACACCGTCGTGCTCACCTGGGGCCAGGGCGTGGTCAGGGCCACCGGGGCGGGTTGGACCACCGTGGTCCCGCCGCTCGGTCGTGGGATCGGCCTCGTTCGGCGGGGCGCCACCGTGTGGGCCGCGTTCGACCGGTACCTCGTGGCGCTCCGGTCGGGCGCTCCCCCCGAGGTGATCGGCTCGGAGACGATTCCGGAGGGCGGCGGCCCCCTGGTGGCCGACCGCGAGGGCAGCCTCTGGATGGGAACGTTCTCCGGTGTGCTCCACTTCCCGGAGCCGGAAACCGCCATCTGGAACGATCGGCACGGGCTCCCCTCGGCTCACACCCGGTACCTGGCCCGAGTGGGGGACCGGATCTGGATCAGCACCTGGCAGGGTCTGGGGTACATCCGGGCCCGGAACAGCCGGTGGGAGGCGCATTCGCTGCCCCGGGAGTGGGCCAGCGCACTCGCTCTCCATGTTGATGGCCAGGGTGCTCTGTGGGTCGCCGGCGCCGCCGGTCTCCGGGAGGTAGTCGACGGTCGGGAGCGCCGGCTCCGGTCCTTTCCCTGGCTTCAGTGGGACGCCGCCCCCGCACCTGAAGGGGGGCTCTGGTTCGCCAGCTCGACCGGGCTGGTCCACGCGCCGGTCGGCGGGTCGCCGGTCCGGATGGTTCCGGGAAGCCCGTTCGAGCCAGGACAGCCGGTCCGGCAGATCCTTTGGACCCGCGACGGGCGGCTCTGGCTCGCCGGGAACGAGCGGATCTGCAGGAGCACCCTCGCGGCGACCGAGCCCGCCGCGGCGTCCTGGGCATGCGATGCCATTCCCGGCGCGGTTGAGATCACCGGCCTGGTCGAGATGCCGAGCGGCGCCGTCTGGGCCTCGTCCTCCAGGCTCGGCGTGTGGCGTCAGAAGCCGGGGTCAACGTCCGCCTGGGAGCCCGTGCCTGGGAGCGCCGAGCTCACGGCCCGCTCGGTGTACCGCCTCCGTCCTGCGGCGGGCGAGGGGGTGTGGATCCTTGGCTTCGTGGCGCCTCATCGGGTGCGGGAGAATCCCGAGGCGCCGGCGGGGTGGGATGTGCTCGAGACGCTGACTGACTGGCAGGGCGTTCCGTCCGAGGGACACGATGTGATCGAGGACCCGGACGGAACCCTCTGGCTCACTACCTCGCTGGGGCTGGTACGCGTGCCAGCCGCGGCCCGCCGGCTGCAGACCGCGCCGCCCCCGGTGGTGCTGGTCAGCGTTGCGGCCGACGGGCGGCCGGTGTCCGGCGAGCCGGTGCGGCTCCAGCATCGCAGGAACCGGGTCGACCTGCGGTTCGCCGCGCTCTCCTATCGCGATCCCTCGCGGATCCGCTATCAGGTGCGGGTGGCGCCCTCGGAGAACTGGTCCGATCACCAGGGCCCCCCGGCGCTCACCCTGGTCGACCTGCCGGCCGGACACCATCGCGCCGAGGTGCGGGCGTCGCTCGACGGGCGGTCGTGGTCCGACCAGCCGGCCGCGTTCGCCGTCACCGTACTGGGGCCCTGGTACCTTCAGGGCTGGGCTCTCGGCCTGCTGGCGGCCGCGATCGCGGCAACGGCCTATGCGGCTCACCGCGCGCGGGTGGCGGTCCTGCTCCGACTCGAGCGCCAGCGGACCCGGATCGCGATGGACCTCCACGACGAGCTGGGCGCCGGGCTGGGCAGCATCGGCATCCTGGCCGGGGTGCTCAAGGAGGATCGAGCCGCTCCGGTGGAGCGCTCCCGCCTGGCCACGGCGATCGGGGAGACCGCCAGCGAACTTGCCGCCTCGCTCTCGGACATCGTCTGGTCGCTCCGGGCCCGGGGCAGCTCGCTCGCGGAGGTGTCGGCGCGGCTGGCCGAGCACGGGGCCCGGCTCTTCGCCGGCGATGGGGTGGCCTTCGAGGCGCGGTTTCCCGACCAGTGGCCGGTCGGGCGACTCGATTCCGCCACCAGCCGCGCCGTGCTGCTGATCGGATCGGAGGCGCTCTACAACGCGGCCCGCCACGCGAAGGCGAGTCGGGTGACGCTGTCGGTGGCCCGGAGCGCCGAGGGCTGGACCGTCACCGTCGACGACGACGGCCAGGGCCTCCCGGCGGACGACCGCTCGACCGGGCTCGGGCGGGTGAGCATGCGCCAGCGGGCCGCCGCGATCGGCGCCCGGGTCGAATGGACCCGCCGGCCGGAGGGCGGTACCCGCGTGCGTCTCCACCTCCATCCCCGGGCGATCCGATGAGCGCCCGGGTTGCGATCGTCGAGGACGACCGGCACTATCGCGCCAGCCTGGAGACCCTGTTCGCCCACGCGCCGGACTTCGAGTGGGCGGAGAGCTTCGCCAGCGGCGACGCGATGCTGGAAGCGCTCGGTCGCGGGGCCCCGGAAGGCGCCGGCCCGCCGTGGGACCTGATCCTGATGGACCTCGACCTCCCGGGGACCGATGGCGTGACCTGCACCCGCCTCGTCAAGCAGCGATCGGCGGGCCTCCCGGTGGTGGTGGTGACCGTCTCCGAGGACCCCGACACGGTGCTCCGGGCGATCTGCGCCGGCGCGGACGGCTACCTGGCCAAGCGCACCCCACCCGCCGACTTGATCGCGGAGTTGCGGGTCGTGCTGGCCGGCGGGGCTCCCCTGTCCGCTGGCGTGGCGCGGACGGTGCTCACCCTGATCCGCGAGCCGACGGAACGGCGGCCCACCGCCCCGGCCGCCGATCTTCACCTCACCGAGCGCGAGCAGGACGTGCTGCGCCGGCTGGTCCAGGGCCTTTCCTACCAGCGCGTCGCCGACGACCTCGGGATCAGCCTGGATACGGTGCGGACGCACGTCCGGCGGGTCTACTCCAAGCTCCAGGTGCACAGTGTGGCGCAGGCGGTGAGTCGGGCGCTCCGGGACGGGCTGGTCTAGTAGCGAACAGGAGTCCCCCCGGCTTTGCCGGGGAGGCAGCCACAGTTTGAC
>CAZFSA010000162.1:0-8653 GCA_964521535.1 uncultured Gemmatimonas sp. | reverse complement strand
GCCGTTGGCGGCGGGAGTGCGGGCCGCCGCCTGGCGCGCCGAATCCGCCCGCTGCTGCGCCTCGGCCAGCAGCCGCTGCAGTTCCTCGGCCCCGATGCCCAGCACCTGGCCGGCGGACGAGACATCGCGCTGGGTGCGGAGCGCCGCGTTGGGCACGGCCAGGACCCCGTCGCGCCGCCCGATGTGGATTTCCACGTCGGCGTTCATCCCGGGCCTGAGCAGGCCGCGGCGGTTGTCGATCCGGACCAGCACCGGGAACATCGTCACGTTCTGCTGGGTCTCGGCCTTGGGCTCGATCTTGAGGACCTCGCCCTCGAAGGGCTGGTTGGGATAGGCGTCCACCGTGACCGTGGCCTCGAGCCCCGGGCTGATCTTCCCGATGTCGGTTTCGTCGACCAGGGTCCGCACCTGGACCAGGTTGAGGTCGGCCATCGTGAGCAGGACCGTCCCGCCACCCACGTCCCGGGTGGGCGACGAGATCACCTGCCCCCGTTCCACGTTCTTGGCGATGATCGTGCCGGCGATCGGCGCCCGGACGTCGGTGTCCTCCATGGCGATCCGGGCGTTCTCCACCTCCACCTGCGCCCGCACCACCTCCGCCCGGGCGTTGGCCACCGACAGGATCGCGTTCTCGTGTTCCTGCTCGGTGATCGACTGTGACTTGAACAGCTCGTCCGCGCGCCGGCGCTGCGACTCGGCGTTGTCGAGTCGGGCCCGGGCCACTTCGAGGTTGGCTTCCGCCTGGGCCAGGGTGTTGCGCGGGGTCCGCTGGTCCACTCGCACCAGCAGCGTCCCCCGTTGCACCAGCTCGCCGGTCTCGACCCGCATGTCCAGGATCTCGCCCGACGCCTTGGACTTGACCTCCACCACCGTATCGGGCTGGATGGTGCCGGCCGCCCGGGCGGAGACCACGATGTCCCGGCGTTCCACCGGCACCTGCTGGTAGGGAACGGTCTCCACTTCCTTCTTGGCGCAGCCCGCCGCTCCGGTCAGGATCAGCCCCGCCGCCGCCACCCGCCATGCCGTCGTCGCCATGCTCACTTCTCCGTCAGGAAGTCGCGCTCCACCACCCCGTCCCGGAGGTGGACCTGCCGGTTGGCGTGCGCGGCGATGTCGTGTTCGTGGGTGATGAGCACGATGGTGTGCCCCTCCTGGTGCAGCGTATCGAAGAGGCGGAGGATCTCCTCGCTGGTCTTCGAGTCGAGATTGCCCGTCGGCTCGTCGGCCAGCAGGATGCTCGGGCTGTTCACCAGCGCCCGCGCGATCGCCACCCGCTGCCGCTGGCCGCCGGAGAGCTCGTTGGGCCGGTGGTGCATCCGCTCGCCCAGCCCCACCCGGTTCAGCGCCTCGATCGCGGCCTGCCGGCGTTCCTTCGAGGGCATGCCGGCGTAGACCATCGGCAGCTCCACGTTCTGGAGGGCCGTCGCCCGGGGGAGGAGGTTGAAGGTCTGGAAGACGAACCCGATCTCCCGGTTCCGGATCCGGGCCAGCTGGTCGTCGCCCAGGTCCGAGACCCGGTACCCATTCAGCCAGTACTCCCCCTCCGTCGGGGTATCGAGGCAGCCGATCATGTTCATCAGGGTCGACTTGCCCGAACCGGACGGCCCCATGATGGCGACGTACTCGTTCTTCCGGATCGTCAGGTCGACGCCCCGCAGGGCCCGCACCACCTCGCTGCCCATCTCGTAGTCCCGCTTCAGGTGCCGGACCACGATCACCGCGTCGCGGGGAACATCCGGCGGCAGGAGCGCCATCCGCTCCGCGGTGGTCTCGATTCCGATGCTCATAGCTCTCGTCCGATCAGGGCCTGGATCTGGGCCTTGGCCCGGAGGTAGTCGAACCGGGCGTTCACGGCATCGACCTCCGCCTGGGTCAGCGCCTCCTGCGAGGTCAATACGTCCACGATCGTGGCCACACCCAGCCGGTACCGCTCCTGCTGGACCCTCAGGTCCTCGGTGGCCGCCGCCAGGCTGGTCTGGGTGATCCCGATCCGGACCCGGGCCGCATCCAGTTCCGCCAGGCGGGTGGTCAGGTTCGCCAGCACCTGCCGGCGCGCCTCGGCCGCGTTGGCGTCCGCGGTCAGCGCACTGGCCTGCTGGGTGGCGATGTTCTGCTCCCGCTGGAACCGGTTGAACACGTTCCACGAGAGCTGGAGCGCCACGTTGCGCTGCTGGAGGAAATTGTAGTCGTTCTGCTGGCTCCCGTTCAGGGACGCCGAGCCGCTGAGCGCCAGCGTGGGCCAGTACCCGGCCCGCGCCACCCCCACGCTGGCCCGGGCCGCCCGGGCGGAGGCCTCGGCGGCCCGCACCTGGGGCGAGCGGTTGGTGGCCTCGATTCGCAGGGCCTCGGGATCCACCGTGACCAGGCGGTAGTGGGCCGAATCGTCC
The DNA here is from genome assembly GCA_964521535.1 of uncultured Gemmatimonas sp. Taxonomy (GTDB): domain Bacteria; phylum Gemmatimonadota; class Gemmatimonadetes; order Gemmatimonadales; family GWC2-71-9; genus SHZU01. The sequence continues at coordinate 6,266 of CAZFSA010000162.1, read as the reverse complement.
TGGGCGGTCACCCGCCCCTCGGCCCCAACCAGCCGCCCCAGGTTGGCCTCGGCGGTGGCCAGCTGGGTCTGGGCCGCGATCAACTGGATTCGCGCGGTGCCGAGGGTCACCAGGGAGCGGAGCGAATCCGAGCGGATCGCCGCTCCCGCCCGGAGGCGCGCGACCGAGACGTTGAGCTGCTCTTCGGCCCGGCGGACGCTGGCCTCGCGAACCCGCACCAGCTGGACGGCGGCGAGCACGTCGAAGAACTGGTTCGTGGTCACCAGCCGCTGCTGAAACCGGGCGTCGTCCAGGCTCTCGATCGCCGACTCCTGGGTGGCGCGGGCCGCCCGGGAGTCCGCGCTCCGCCGGAACCCGTCGAACAGCTCGATGTTGGAGCTGACCGAGCCCGAGATGCTGGTGTTGCTGGAGTTGGAGGTGACGATCTGCCCCGTGGTCGGGTCGACCCGCTGCCCCTCCGAGAAGAAGTTGCTGGCCGAACTGGTGAAGTTGAGGTTGGGCAGCCAGGCGCCCCGGGTGGAACGCACCCGGGCATCGGCCGTGCTGAGCTGGGCGACGGCCTGCACCGTCCGCGGCTGGACCCGCTCCGCCCGCTCCACCGCTTCAGCCAGCGAGATGGCGGGCCGCTCCTGCGCCACGGCCGGGGCCGGCGCCGTCGAGGCGAGGGAGACGAGCAGCAAGGCCGCTCCGAGGCACCTAATGGCTGCCATGACGCTTCCCGCGCTGCTGCCGGAGACTGTCGAATCGAGCCACCATTTCGTTGTATCGCTCCACCTGGTCGGGATTGAGCAGCGCCCGGATGTCGCGCCGCATTGCCTGACGTTCTGCGTTGAACTGTTCCCGTACCTGCCCCCAGATCGAGTCCATCACCGGCTGATGACGGGTGATGACCTCCACTACGGCCTGCTGCTGGCTCGCGTCGAGCTCGAGTTCGGCCGCCAGCCGGCGGGCGTACGCCTGAGGCGAGAAGGGATCCCGGCGGGCATGCGTGTCCCGGTCGGCCAGCATCGTGGCGGCCCCGCCGGCCAGCGCGCCCAGGGCGAACGCCAGCACCAGCAATCCTGTCGCCACCCATCGCGAACGGTTCATCGTCCCTCCAGGACCGAGAGCGTGATCACGGTCGGGTCGCCGCCGGTCGGGGCCATGAAGGCGGCCACCGGCATCGCGGCCACCTGCTCCGGCACCGGGCTCCGGTGCTGCCGCCAGGTGCCCAGGAGGGCCACGGCCAGGAGGATGGTGGCCGCCACCGCCGCCGCGATCACTCCCGGCCGGGCCCAGGTGGCGAGCACTTCCCACTCGGTGTCGCGCTCCGGAAGCGCCAGCAGGTACCGGCGGAGCCGCCCCAGGTAGGCGACCTGGTCCGGTCCCTCGAAGTCCTCCCTGAGCCGGCGGCCCAGTTCGTCGTCCGGCGACGACCGAAAAGCCATGTTGGTGTTCATGTCCTTCCCTCCAGAACCAGTGCTCCCAGTGCCTCGCGTAGCGCGCGGCGCGCGTGGAAGACGTAGGATCGGACCGTGCCCTCGGGCACCCCGAGCGTCTCGGCGATCTCGGCGTGGCTGAAGCCTTCCAGATCGAACATCACCACTGCCGCCCGCTGGCGTTCCGGCAGCGCCGCCAGCGCCTCGGCCAGACGGCCGCGGAGCAGCGCCCGGTCGGCCAGGTCCTCGGGCGACGGCCCGCGGTGGGCCACCGTTTCCGACAGCGCCTCCGCGCGACGCACCCGGCGGCGGCGTACCTGGTCCAGCGCCGCGTTCGAGACGATCCGGAGGAACCAGGGGCGGAACGCGCGCGCCGGATCGTAACGGTCCACCGCCTGCCAGGCCGACAGGGCCGCTTCCTGAACCACGTCCTCCGCGTCCTCCCAGTTGCCGAGCACCGCGTACGCCACCCGCCGCGCGGCCAGGGCGTGCTCCAGCACGAGCCGCCCGAAGGCGTCCCGATCGCCCCGGGCCGCCGCCTGCGCCAAGCGGGAGTCGTTCACGGTGCTAGTACGCCAGAGGGGGGGGAGGCGTTGAACCGGGCGGCGGGGCCCTTACCCTGCCGGCTCCGACCCGCCGGAGCGGCGCCGGAGCGCCTCGGCGGTGCTCAGGACGCCGAGCCAGACGGCGAGCGCCCCGAACACCAGCCCCATGACCCGGGGCAGCGCGAAGAACAGGACCCCGAGGGCGAGCAACAGGAGGCTCGCCGGGCCGAAGAGCCCGAGGCGCGCGCTCGCCACGAGGGTGCGAAGCGCCAGCACCGACCGGCCTCGGCGCTCCCGCAATCCGGCCCGGTGGGGCAGACCCGCCGGGGCGCTGGGGATCTCGAGCGCCGAAGGCAGGACCCGCTGCAGCGATCGTGGCGCCCGAATCGGACGAGTGGTAACCTCGGCGCTCCGATCCAGGTCCCGGCGGAACTGGGCTTCCATCAGGTCGGCGAACTCCACCGAGTCCACCAGGAGGTCGAGCTCGTAGTTGGCCACCAGGCTCGTGTGGTTGAGGTTGCTCGACCCGATCCGCACCCAGCGGTTGTCGGCCACCACCGATTTCGCATGCAGCATCGGTCCGGTCCATTCGAAGATCCGCACCCCGGCGCGGAGGAGTTCCCGATACCCGATTCTGGTCAGGTTGCGCGCCAGGGGCACGTCGCTGCTCCCCGGCACCAGGAGCCGGACGTCCACGCCTTCCTGCGCCGCGTCGAGGAGATACCGGTACAACCGCTGCGGCGCCACCAGGTAGGCATCCGAGATCCAGACCCGCTCGGCGGCGGTGGCCAGGAGGAGCTCGCTCACCCGATACGCCCGCTCCCGGACCGGCTCGCCGGCCAGCACCCGGGCAGAGGCTGTACCCGCGGGCTCCACGTGCGTCGCCAGCTCGTCGGGCGGCAGCGGCTCGGCGAGCAGCTGCCAGGTCCGAGCGAACGCCCGGTCGATCGCCGCCGCCGCCGGCCCCTCGATCAGGATCGCCGTATCCCGCCACGGCAGCCGCTGTCGCGCCGGCTCGCCGGCCCACTCGTCGCCGATGCAGAGGCCGCCGATCACCGCCCGCTGCCCGTCCGCCACCACCAGCTTCCGGTGGTTCCGGCTGAACAGCGACGGAAGGTCCAGGAGCCGCGGCCGGTTAAAGAGCCCTACGGACACCCCCGAGGCGCGAAGCCCGCTCCAGTATCGCCGGGGGGTACCGAACGACCCGAGCCAGTCGCTCGAGACCCGGACCCGGACTCCTTCCCGGGCCCGGGCACCGAGCGCATCGGCGAAGAGCCGGCCGGTCGCATCGGCGCGGATGATGTAGTTGTCGAAGTGGATCCAGCGGGTGGCGCCGGCGATCAGGTCCAGCATCGCGCGGAAGGTCGCGGGCCCGTCGAACAGCGGCTCCACCCGGTTGCCCGGAATCGGCCGGTCGCCCGCCGCCCGGTCGAGCGCGCGCTCAACCGCGTCGCCGGCCAGGGGTCGGGGACGGGCGGCCAGCGTCACGCGGGCCCGAGTCCCAATACCCGCTCGTGGGGCCTCAAGGCGTCGATCACGAACGTGATGTGCTCCGCCAGGGGAACCCCGAGCTCCTCCGCTCCCTGGTACACATCCTCCCGGCTCACGCCGCGGGCGAAGGCCTTGTCCTTGAGCTTTTTCAGGACGCTCTTCGCCTCCAGGTCGGCCAGCGAGCGGGACGGACGGACCAGGGCACACGCCACCAGGAAGCCCGAGAGTTCGTCGACTGCGAAGAGCGCCCGCGCCATTGGGGTGTCCCGCGGCACTCCCGTGTACGAGGCATGCCCGAGGATGGCCCGCTGCACCTCCTCCGGCATTCCCAACCCCGCCAGGACGCGCACCCCGGCGGCGGGATGCTCCTCGGTGGCCGACCGGGCAGCGTTGGGATACCGCTCGTAGTCGAAATCGTGCAGCAGGCCGACGATCCCCCAGACGTCGGGATCGCCCCCCAGCCTCGCCGCCATGGCCCGCATCGCGAGCTCTACCGCATACATGTGCTTTCGCAGCGCGTCCGACGCCGTGTATTCGTGCATCAGCGCCAACGCCTGATCCCGGTTGAGCGGCAGCATGGGAGGTCAGCCCGTGTTCAGGAAGTCGGCCCGGCTCCCGGATCGGGAAGCCGGGACGCGGAAAGCGGCACCCGCAACACCTGGTCGCCCATGGTGATCTCGAACCCGTACTGGCCTTCGCGGGGCAGGGGCACGTCGAATACCAGCACCGCGCCGGCCTCCACCTCCGTCACCCCGGCCGGCGGTTCGCCGAACTGGACCGTCCCGTCACCGCCGATCAGCTCCTGACCCCGGTCATCCACGAACCGGATCCGGATCCGATGCTCGCCGATCTCGGTCCGGCGGCCGCGCACCCGCACCACCAGGTGGGTCCGGGGATGGACCGCCGGAAAGCTGGCCACCCAGACGTGCTGGAAGATCCCCAGCACGGAGAGCTTCCCCTGCTGGTCGATCAGGGCGTAGTCGGCCAGGACGGCGAAGTCGACATGCACCTCAGGCAACCCGGATCGAGTTCACCAGATCGTTCTGCCGGATGGCGTGGACCACGTCCATTCCCTCCGTCACCTGCCCGAACACGGTGTGCTTCCCGTCGAGGTGGGGCTGGGGCGAGTGGCAGATGAAGAACTGGCTCCCACCGGTGTCCTTGCCGGCGTGCGCCATCGACAGGGTGCCCGCCACGTGCCGATGCACGTTGCGGTGGGTCTCGCACTTGATCTTGTACCCCGGCCCCCCGGTACCCACCCGGGGGTGCCCCGGCTCCCGGGACAGCGGGTCGCCGCCCTGAATCATGAAGTCGCGGATCACCCGGTGGAACCGGGTCCCGTCGTAGAACCCCTCGTTGGCCAGCTTCTCGAAGTTGGCGACGGTCCCTGGAGCCTCGTCGCCGAACAGCTCGGCCACGATGGTGCCGCGTTCGGTCGCGATGGTGGCGGTTTTCACCGGACGGTCCTGGTTCGGGAGGCCCCGAAGTTACCCGGGCGGGCGGGCTCAAGGAACGGCCCCCCGGGCGCTATCTTACCAGCCATGGACGAGTTGGAGCGGGTTCGCCACGAGGCCGTCCGGCTGCTCTGCGCGGCCCAGGCCCGGGACCAGCTGACCCTCGACGACTTCGAGGGCCGGCTGGAACGGATCAAGCAGGCTCCCAATCCGGCCACGCTCGAGGCCATCGTGGCCGACCTCCAGGCGGACGACCCCTACCCCGCCCCCCTGACCGCCTCCACCTCGGCGCCGGCCCGGGTAACCGGGGCCGCCTACGCCCCCGTGGCACCCGCCGAATTCCTTCGGCTCACCAGCGTATTCGCCTCGACCAGGCGGGCCGGATCCTGGACCGTGCCGCTCGAGATCCAGGCCCTGGTGGCGCTCGGCGAGCTGACCCTGGACCTGCGCGACGCGGTGTTCGATTCGGACGTGCTTGACATCGACGTGAGCGTCACCCTCGGCAGCTTCACGCTGATCGTCCCGGCCGGGACCCAGGTGGAGAACGAGATCGAGGAGACCCTCTCCAGCTCCGAGCACTCCACCCGCAGCGCCCGCGGCGCCAGGCCGAACGGCCTCCTGGTCCGGGTCCGCGGCAGGTCGCTCCTCGCCTCGGTCGAGATCAAGGAGCGCTATCCCACCGGCATGGACCCTGGCAAGGGCGGCTTCTGGCAGCGGCTGCTCGGCTCGGGCACCCGCTGAGACGGCGCCCTCGAATCAGGTTCGCGGGCGACGGGATCGGGCCGGCCGTGCGGCGGCGGCACCGCTGGCCGGTTCGGCTGATGGGCAGAGGTCCGCCAGGACGCAGGTACCGCAGCGGGGGCGGCGGGCAATGCACACCTGGCGGCCGTGGAAGATCAGCAGGTGGGAGAGCAGGGTCCAATCCTTCCTCGGCACCAGCGCCATCAGGTCCTGCTCGATCTTGAGCGGATCGCTATGTCGCGAAAGTCCGAGCAGCCGGCTGAGGCGGGTCACGTGCGTGTCGACCACCACCCCCTCGTCGATCCCGAACGCGTTGCCGAGCACCACATTCGCCGTCTTGCGGCCCACGCCGGGCAGCACTCGCAGCTCCTCCATGGTGGAGGGCACCATGCCTCCGTGCCGCTCCACCACCGCCCGCGCCATTCCCAGAAGGCTGCGGGCCTTGTTGCGAAAGAACCCGGTGGAGCGGATCATCGACTCCACCTCCGCCGGGTCGGCCCGGGCGAGGTCGGCGGGCGTGGGGTACCGGGCGAAGAGCGCGGGGGTGACCTGATTCACCCTGGCGTCGGTGCACTGCGCCGAGAGGATCGTCGCCACCAGCAGCTCGTACGGGGTCC
>CAZFSA010000161.1:0-9035 GCA_964521535.1 uncultured Gemmatimonas sp. | reverse complement strand
CGGGCCCCGGCCGCGCCGCCGCTCTCCCTCCGTGGCGGCCAGGCGGCGGCGTGGCGCCAGGGCCTGAGCGTCGCCCGGCTCTCGTTCACCACGGTGGTGCGGAACCTGGTGTTCCTGGCGATCGTGACCGTGGCGGTGGTCAACATGTTCATGGGCGGCTGGTACGCCGACAGCCTCTACGGTGAGACCACCTGGCCGGTGACCTATACCATCGTGGAGGTGCTCGACGGCAACATCCTGATCTTCTTCTTCATCCTGGTCACCATCTTCTCCGGCGAGGCGATCTGGCGCGAGCGCCAGCTCAAGCTCGACCAGGTCACCGACGCCCTGCCGGCGCCGACCGCCGTGACCGTGGCCGGCAAGTTCGCCGGGCTGGGGGCGGTGTGGGCGCTCCTGCTGGCCATCGCCATCCTCACCGGCGTGGTCCTTCAGACCGTCAAGGGCTACCACCACTACGAGCTGGGGCTCTATTTCCGGTACTTCTACGGGATCAAGTTCCCCCTCCTGCTCCAGATCACGGCGCTGGCGTTCCTGGTACATGCCGTGGTCAACCACAAGTTCGTGGGCCACATGGTGATGGTGCTGCTGATCGTGTCGACCCTCGTGGCGAGCCAGCTCGGCCTGGAGCACCAGCTGGTCCGGTTCGGCCAGAGCGCCCCCGTCACCTACTCCGACATGAACGGCTTCGGCCCGTTCGTGCCGAACCTGGCCTGGTCGGCCCTCTACTGGAGCGGCGTGGCGCTCCTGCTCGGGGTGGCCACTCTGCTCCTCTGGGCGCGGGGGACCGAGGCGCCGTTCCGCCGCCGGCTCCGGGAAGCCCCCGGTCGGTTCGGGCGCTGGCCCCGGCTCCTTACGGCCACGGGCCTCCTGGCCGCACTCGTGGGCGGCGGGGCGATCTACTACAACACCAACATCCTCAACCGCTACGAGACGACCCGCCAGGCCCGGCGGATCCGCGCGGAATACGAGCGGACCTACAAGGCGCTGGCCGGGGTCCGCCAGCCGCGCCTGGTGGACGCGAACGTCCGCGCCGATCTGGAACCCGAGCACCGGCGGTTCACCCTGAGCGGCAGCTTCGCGTACGTCAACCGCCACGATGCCCCGCTCGACACCCTGATCGTCACCACCCCCCAGGTCCGGCTCACCATCGACACCCTGGCTTGGAGCCGGCCGGTCGCGGCGCTGGTGACCGATAGCGCCCGCGGCACCCGGATCTTCCGACTCGAGACCCCGCTCGCGCCCGGCGACACCCTCCGGCTCCGGTACCGGGCCCGGTGGATCGAGCGGGGCTTCCGCAACGACGGCGTCAACACCGACATCGTCTCCAACGGCACCTTCGTCAACAGCCAGTACTTCCCCTCCCTGGGCTACCAGCCCGGCCTCGAGCTCACGAGCGAGGAGGCCCGCCGGAAGGAGAAGCTCCCCGACCGCCCCCGGATGCCGTCCCTGGACGACGAGGCCGCCCGGGCCAACAGCTACCTCGGGAACGACGCCGACTGGATCGGCTTCCGGGCCACGGTCAGCACCGCGCCCGACCAGATCGCGCTCGCCCCGGGATATCTGGAACGGGAGTATGAGGAGAACGGGCGGCGGGTGTTCGAGTACGTGATGGACCGGCCGATTCTCAACTTCTACTCCTTCCTCTCGGCTCGGTACCAGGTGCGCCGGGAGGAACACCGGGGCATCCGGCTCGAGATCTACTATCACCCGGGCCACGAATACAACCTGGACCGGATGATGGCCTCGATGAAGGCCTCGCTCGACTACTTCAGCGAGCACTTCAGCCCCTACCAGTTCCGGCAGGTCCGGATCCTGGAGTTTCCCCGGTACGCCGGCTTTGCACAGGCGTTCCCCAACACCGTGCCGTACTCCGAGAGCATCGGGTTCATTCTCCGGGTCAAGCGCGGGGACGACGCGCTGGACATGCCGTTCTACGTGACCGCGCACGAGGTGGGACACCAGTGGTGGGCCCACCAGGTGATCGGCGCCAACGTCCAGGGATCCACCCTGATGTCAGAGGGGTTGGCCAACTACTCGGCGCTCACGGTGATGGAGCAGGAACTGGGACCCGCCCGGCTCCAGAAGTTCCTGGCCCACGAGCTGGACCGGTACCTGACCGGCCGGGCCAGCGAGACCAAGAAGGAAATGCCGCTCCTCCTGGTGGAGAACCAGCCCTACATCCACTACAACAAGGGGTCGCTGGTGCTCTACGCCTTCCGCGACCTGATCGGCGAGGAGGCGATGAATCGGGCGCTCTCCAGTTATCTGCGCGACCGGGCCTTCCAGCTCCCGCCCTACACCACCAGTCGGGAGTTCCTGACCTACCTGGAGGCGGTGACCCCGGACTCCCTCCGCTACACCCTCGATGACTTCTTCCGGACCATCACCCTCTGGGACGTCGAGACCCGATCGGCCGAGGCCGACCGCCTGGCCGACGGCCGCTATCGGGTCCGGCTCGCGGTCGCGGCCCGGAAGTTCCGGGCCGACAGCCTGGGGAGCCAGGAGGAAGTGCCGATCCGCGACCTCGTGGACGTGGGCGTATTCGGGCCGCGGGAGCCGGGCAACAGCCTGGGGGTGCCGCTCTACCTGGCCAAGCACTGGATTGCCCGGGCCGACACCACGATCGAAATCGTGGTGGACCGCGCGCCGGTTCGGGCGGGGATCGATCCCCTCCGGAAGCTGATCGACCGCGAGCCCCGGAACAACGTCCGTGCGGTGACCGTGCGCTGATCCGGGACGCCTACCCGATCCCCAGGAGGAGAGACAGGTAGACGCCGTAGGTAGCGAGGAGGAGGGCGCCGTCGGCGCGGGACAGCCGGTGGCGCGCTCGCATCAGTACCAGGAGGAGGACCGCGGTGCCCAGCATCCAGGCCATGTCGGTCCGGAGGATGGCCGGCGCCACGCGAAGGGGAGCGATGCTCGCGGCCGCACCCAGGATGCCGAGGATGTTCATGATGTTGGAGCCGATCAGATTCGCCACCGCGATGTCGGAGCGGTTCTTGACCGCGGCCGCGATCGAGGTGGCGATCTCCGGAGCACTGGTGCCGACCGCCACGATCGTGAGGCCGATCACCCGCTCGCTCATGCCCGCCAGCTGAGCGAGCTGGACAGCGCCGTCCACCAGCCATTTGCCGCCCAGGATCAGGAGCCCGGTGCCGGCGGCGGTGAGCACGGCGGCCCCCGCCACCTCGCCCACCCTCACCCGCGGCACCAGTTCCCGGACCTCCGCCTCCAGCTGCTCGGCATCTTCGGCGGCGATCTCGGAGCGGGAGAGCCGGATCGCGTTGGCCACGACCAGCGCGAGCAGCACCAGCAGGATGATCCCCTCGATCCGGCTGATCTGATAGTCCAGACTCCAGACCACGGCGATCAGGCTGGCCGCGAACATGATCGGCCACTCGATCCGGACCACCTGTCCCCGCAAGGGCAGCGGGCGGATCGCGGCGGTGAGGCCGAGGATCAGCGTGATGTTGCAGATGTTCGATCCGACCACGTTGCCAACCGAAAGGTCGGGCTGCCCCTTGAGCGAGGCGATCAGGCTCACCACCAGCTCCGGGAGGGAGGTGCCGAGGGCCACGACCGTGAGCCCGATCACCGCGGGCGTCAGCCCGGCCAGCCGGGCGATCGCCACGGCGCCGCGAACCAGCAGGTCGCCCCCCACCGCGAGGAGGGCCAGACCCAGGACCACCAGCCCGAGGGCGAGAAGCACGAAGCGTCGTTGGACGAGAGGACGTGAGGCGGAGCCGGCGCCGTGCCGCCGGCTAGCGGATCAGGTGGAGCCGGTCCTGGCGCTGGAGCGCCCAGACCGGGCGGCCGTCGGCATCGATGAAGAAGTCTTCCTCCTGAGCCATTCGCACCGGTTGCCCACCCCACTCGGGAACCGGCGTGGTCACCTGCAGCTCGCTCGAGTACCACATGTTGGGAATGATCCGGTGGTCGCCCCGACCCGGGACTCCCTCCTGATAGTCCCAGAGCCCGATCAGGGGCCCCGCGCCGTGACCGTGGATCCCGATCGGGTGGCTGTACATGGTTCCGTTGAGCCCCTCCGCCTTCATCTTTGCGAGGGTTGCCGCCAGGACCTCGTTGCCGGTCCGGCCCGGACGGATCTCCTCGAAGAGGATATCCTGGAACCGGTTGGCGTTGGCCAGGGCGCGACGGAGGCCGGCGGGCGCGTCGGTCTCACCCTCGCGGAGCACGTAGGCCATGTGCTGGGTGTCGGTGTTGAGCCGGAGGGCGGTGATCCCCACGTCGCAGTGGAGCACGTCGCCGCGCTGGATGATCGGGTCGTCGCCGAGCTGTTCGGCGGTGACGCCCCGTCGCTGGACGCTCACCGACGGCTGGAACCAGGTTCCGAGCCCCAGGTCGTTGACCCGCTGCCGCCACCACCAGACCAGATCGCTGGTGCGGGTGACGCCGGGCGTGATGGTCCGGCTGGAATACATCTCCTCGATCAGGTCCCAGACCAGTCGGGTCAGCCGCCGGTAGAAGGCCGCCTCCTCGGGCAGCCGGGTGGCGATCAGGTCGACCGCCAGGCCCTCGGCCGGCCGAAAGCGGGCCGTCCAGGTTGGGCCCAGCGCCTCGCGCATCCCCTCCAGCTCCCCGGCGGTGAGCCCGTCGGCGAAGGCGAAGATCCGCGAGGTGTTGATGGCGATGGTCCGCGGGTTCCGCCGCTCGATCGCGTCCTTGAGCACCAGCCACTGCTGGTCGCCCCAGAGCTCGGCCTGCCGGCCGCCGACGTCGGCGGCCACCTGCCGGGTCGCCCGGACCGCCTCGTAGAGGCCGCCCTGGGAGGTCCCGCCCAGGGCGATCCGCTCCACCCCCAGCTCGGGCCCGCGGTCGTAGAAGACGTAGATGGTGCGCCGGCGGGCCGCGAACGTGGTGGGCGAAACCAGCGAGGTGAAGGTCGGATCCTCGTTGTATTCCCGCATCGGGATCACCCACATGTCGACCCCGTAGCGACGCATCAACGGCGGGAGGACCGTGGTAAGCCGCTGCTCCAGCCAGCGCTGCTGGATCTCGGCCTGCTCGCGGAGGGTGCCGAACGGACGGGGCTGGGCCGACACGACCGAGGCCGAGCCGGCCAGGAGAGCGAGAGCGACGCGGGCGTGCATGGGATCGGGACCGGGTCAGGAGGACGCAACGTGAAGCCGCCCCAAGGATCGCGCCCCCCGGCCGGCCGGGCAAGTGAGCCCGATCCGGGGCGGCGGCCGGTTTCCCGCCGATCCTCCTTGTCCCGCCGGGGCCTCGCCTCCACGTTTGGGGCCGTCCCGAGCCCCAACCATCGTGCTTCGTTCCCTTGGTCGGACCCTGACCCGCGCTGCCACCCTGGGTTTGATCCTTCCGGCGGCGGCCGGGGCCAGCGTGGAGCCCGGCGCCTTTGCCTCCACGACCGATCCCACTTCGCAAGCCATCGTGGGCGCGGTGATCGTGGGCGTGTTCATTGCCCTGGCGCTGGACAAGGCCCACCGGGTGCTGATCGTGCTGGGCGCGGTGGCCCTCCTCTGGCTGGTGAGCTACCTCACCCCCTGGCGGCTGATCTCCTTCGAGGCCTCGGAGCGGCACCTGGACCTCAACGTGATCCTGCTCCTGGCGTCGATGATGGCGATCGTCGGGGTGCTGAAGTCCACCGGGATCTTCGCCTGGGGGGTGGCCCGGCTGCTCCAGGCATCCGGCGGCCGTCCGGTCGTCCTCATGCAGCTGCTGATCTGGTTCACCGCCCTGGTCTCGGCCGTGGCCGACAACGTCACCACCGTGATCTTCACCACCCCGATGGCGCTGCTGGTGGCTCGGGCGACGCGGGTGCCCGGGCTGGCGCTGCTGGTCCCGATGGTGATGGCCGCCAACATCGGGGGCACCGCCACCCTGATCGGCGACCCCCCCAACATCCTGATCGGATCGAGGGCCGGGCTGGCGTTCGGCCAGTTCCTCCAGCATCTGGCGATTCCGGTCCTTTGCATGATGGCGCTGCTGGACTGGTACACCCGGCGCTTCTACCGGAGCGAGTACGCCGGCGCCATCTCCCAGCTCGACCCGGCGACCATCGAGGTCCCCCGGATCCAAAACCGGCAGCTGCTGCGCTGGAGCGGCTGGATCCTGGCGCTGGTGTTCGTGGGGTTCTTCACCCACCCGCTCACCGGCATGCCGGCCGCGGTGCCCGCGGCCATTGGCGCCGCCGCGTTGCTCACGGTGCAGGACGTGCTCTATCTCCGGCGCCGGGACGCCTCGATGTCGGAGCGGATCCACGGGATCCTTCAGGTCATCGAACGGGAGATCGAGTGGCCCACGCTCTCCTTCTTCGCGTTGCTGTTCATCGTGGTGGGGGCGGCAGTGGAGACGGGGCTGATCGACACCCTGTCGCATGGGCTGGCCGGGATCATCGCCTGGGGGCAGACGACGGGGGGGCTCTCGGAGCGGGGCACCCTGGTCTTCGCCGCCCTCCTGATCCTCTGGATGAGCGGAGTGCTTTCCGCCCTGATCGACAACATCCCCTATGTCGCGGTGGTGATCCCGATCGTGGGGAACCTGGTGGCGCGGCTCGCCGGCGACACCGAGGTACTCTGGTGGGCCCTCGCGTTCGGGGCCTGCCTGGGCGGCAACGGCTCGATGGTGGGAGCCAGCGCCAACGTGACGGTGGTGGGCCTCGCGGAACGGAACGGGTCGTCGATCAGCTTCCGGCAGTTCACGGCGTTCGGGGCCCGGGTCACGATTCTGACGCTGGTGGTGTCGTCGGCCTTCCTGACAGGACAGATCGCGCTGGGATGGCTCACCCCGCAGCTGGCGGGAGCCGGGCTCCTGATCCTGCTCCTGGCCGCGCGGCTGGCCTGGCGGTGGCGTCGACCCGTCGCGACCCCGCCGCCGACCGGATGACCCTGGCGGGCGCCGGCCCGGCTACGCCCGCTGCATCAGCTCCAGATAGGCTCGGTCCCAGGCGGCCGGGACGCTCTCCCGGGCCGAATAGGGGCCGGGCTGATAGCGCCGGGAGCGGATCCCCGCCAGGCTCAGCTCGGTGATGTGCCAGTCCTGGCGGTTGGTGAGGTCCCACATCGCCACCGCATCCTCGGGGTCGAACCCGGGGTCCGCGATGGCGTCGGGGTGAAAGAGCCACTCGCTTTCGACCACCGTGCGGTCCACCGCCTCGGGCCACACCATGTAGTAGTTGACGTAGTCCGGATGGATGCTGAGCAGCAGGTTGGGCATCAGGGTGTAGTAGTACGCCCGCCGCCGGTCCGGCTCCGGGAGGTCGGCCACGTACGGACCCACCCGCCGGCCCGAGACCGTCACCGAGTCGTTCCCCTCGATGATCTCCATGTAGCCGCCCAGGAACGGGCCTTGCACCAGATCGTTGGCCCCGCTCTGGTACGGCAGCTTGCACGAGAGCTCGGGATGAATGGTGGGACAGTGCAGGCACTCGCAGTAGTTCTGGAACACCAGCTTCCAGTTCGAGCGGATCTCGTACCGGATCGAACGCCCCACCTCCAGGGCGCCCAGGCCGAACCGCTGGAATCGGTTCACGACCGGCGCGAAGGCCTCCTCGAACGGCACCGGATGCTCGGCCAGGTTGACGAACAGGAACCCCTCCCATTCCACGATCGCCGCCTGGTGGAGGGGATAGTCCTGCTTGGCGAACCCCTCGACCTCCTGCATGTGCGGGGCCCCGATCAGCCGGCCGTCGGTGGTCCAGGTCCAGGCGTGATAGGGGCACTGGATCGTCTCGGAGAAGTGACCTGACGACTCCTCGCAGATCCTGGTGCCGCGGTGGCGGCAGACGTTGAAGTGCGCCCGGGCAACGCCCTGCCGGTCCCGGAGGATGATCAGCGACTCGCCGGCCACCGTCTTGAGGAAATAGTCTCCCCGATGCACGATCCGGCTGGCCCGGCCCACGCAGTGCCAGGATGTCTGGCCGATGCGCTCCATCTCTTCCGCCAGGATCGCCGGATCGGTGTAGTACCCGCCCGGCAGGGTCGTTGCGCCGGGACGGTAGGTGGACGCCGTACGATGGAACACCGTCATGGATACCTCCCGGTGGCCCGAACCCGGGACCACCTCGTTCACCGCCGGGGCCCGGCCCCCCGGGCCCGAAGCGCGGCCTGGGCGGCGAGCCAGCCAGGTCCGCCGGTCACCCCGGGGCCGGGGTGCGTCCCCGGTCCGCAGAGGAAGAGCCCGGGCACCGGCATTGCGTAACGCGACCACCCCGCGACCGGTCGCATGAAGAGGATTTGATCCAGCATCAGCTGCCCCTGCGAGAGGGCGCCCTCCGTGACTCCCGCCATCCGTTCCACGTCCGGGGGCGCCAGCACCACCCGGTGCCGGATCCGATCCGCCAGACCCACGAGATGCCTGGCCGCCAGCGCCACCACCCGGTCTGCCAGGCCTTCCCGCTCCATATCCCAGGTGGAATCCCGAAGCCGGTAAGGGGTCCAATACACGTCGATCGTCATCACGTGCTGGTCGCCCGGCGCCAGGCCCGAACGAAACAACGAGGGAACCCGGATGTCGAGCCAGGGTTGCTCCGGGAGCCTCCCGTACTTGGTGGCGTCGTACGCCCGCTCCAGATGGTCCACCGACGGCGCGATCAGGAAGCTGCCCCCCAGCGCCCGGCCGTCCCCTGACCCGGGTAGCTCCGGCAGCCGCTCCAGCCCGAGCAGCACCGTGGTCCGGGCCCCGCGGAATCGCACCCGGCGCACCTGGTCGATGAACTCGACGTCGAGGTGCACGGGGTCCAGAAGCTCCAGCAGGGTCCGCCTGGGATCGAGGCTGGAAAGCACCTCAGGCGCGTGGATCGCCTCGCCACCGGCGAGCACCACGCCGGCCACCCGCTCGTGCTCGACCAGAATGCCGGTGGCCCGCACCCCGGTCCTGAACTCCACCCCGGCACGCCTGGCCTGGTCCGCCAGGAGACCCACCAGCGCGGTGGGACCGTCCGCCAGCACCAGCCGCGGACCGAACGCGCCCGGGTCGGCGCCGACCCGGTGATGCAGCAGGCCGAACGCGGTGCCGCCCGACCGGGGGCCAAGGCCGGTGTCCGGGAGCGCCCC
>CAZFSA010000160.1:0-9116 GCA_964521535.1 uncultured Gemmatimonas sp. | reverse complement strand
CCCGGTGCGGATTCCCGCCCGGGCGAAGTCACCCGGCTCCTGCACGCCCTTTCTGCGGGAGACGCCTCGGCTCTCGAGCAACTCACTCCCCTGTTGTACGGCGAGCTCCGGAATCTTGCCCGGCGCCAGATGCGCGGCGAGAGCGCCAGTCACACCTTGCAGCCGACGGCGCTCGTTCACGAAGCGTTCCTCCGGCTGCTCGGCCAGCGCGAGGCTGCCTGGCAGAACCGCCAGCATTTCCTGAGCGTGGCGGCTCAGGTGATGCGACGGGTGCTGGTGGACCACGCCCGCCGCCGGCGAGCCGGGAAGCGTGGGGGTGGGGCAAGCGGGGTCGCCATCAGCGTGGCAGCCGGCGCGATCTCGGGATCGGCCGGTGACCCGCTGGACCTCATCGCCCTCGACCAGGCGTTGGCGCGCCTGGCGGAGCTGGACTCCCGACAAGCCCGGATCGTCGAGTTGCGATACTTCGGGGGGCTTGGCGTCGAAGAGACCGCGCACGTCCTGGACCTCTCGCCCGCCACGGTCAAGCGCGACTGGCAGTTCGCCAAGGCCTGGCTGGTTCGGGAGTTGAGCGGATGACCCTGGCCGCCCAGCGGTTTGCGCAGCTGCGGGCCGTGTTCGAGGGCGCCATCGAGCTGGCCCCGGAGGAGCGAGCCGCCTTTCTCGCCCAAGCGTGCGGCGACGACCGGGAATTGCGCCGGGAGCTGGAGGAGCTCCTCGACGCTGCCGGATCAGCGCCGACCGGGCTCGAGCGCTCCAGCCTGACCGAGGCGCCCGCCCCGGTCGACGACCTCGGAGCGGATGCTCTGACGGGGCAGCAGCTCGGCGTGTACCGCCTCATCCGCCTGATCGGGACCGGCGGCATGGGCGCGGTCTACGAGGCGGTCCGTGACGATGACCAGTTCCGGAAGCGGGTGGCCGTGAAGGTCATCAAGCGTGGCATGGACAGCGAGTTGGCCGTTCGCCGCTTCCGATACGAGCGTCAGATCCTCGCCAATCTCGATCACCGCAACATCGCGGGACTCCTGGACGGCGGCGTGGCACCGGACGGCCGGCCCTTCTTCGTGATGGAGTTCGTCGAGGGCGAGCCGATCACCCGCTACTGCGACCGGTATCGACTGGGCGTCGCGGCCCGCCTCGGGCTGATGCAACAGGTCTGTGGCGCGGTGCAGTACGCCCACCGCAACCTGGTGGTCCATCGGGACCTGAAGCCCGGGAACATCCTGGTGGCCACCGACGGGACAGTGAAGCTGCTCGACTTCGGGATTGCGAAGCTCCTGGGCGAGGAGGAAGACCCGGCCAGCCCGCCCCTCACCCGGGGAGGCTTCCGGGCGCTCACGCCGGAGTACGCCAGCCCGGAGATGATTCGGGGCGGTCCCCTGGGCACGACCACGGACGTGTACAGTCTGGGGGTCGTGCTGTTCGAGCTGCTGGCGGGCCAGCGTCCGCTCCGGTTCGACGATCAGACGTTTCGGGGCCTCGAACGGACGGTCTGCGAGCAGCAGCCGCTCCGGCTTTCGACGGCGGCGAGTCAGGCCGCAGCGGAGGCAGCGGGCGAGCGATCGCTCGCCGCCTATCGGCGGCGCCTCGCTGGCGACCTGGAACAGATCGTGGCCATGGCGCTCAGAAAGGAGCCGGAGCGCCGATACCCCTCGGTGGAGGCCCTGGCGCAGGACCTTCGGCGGCACCTGGAAGGCCGTCCGATTGCCGCCCATCGGGACTGGCCCGGGTACCGGCTACGCAAGTTCGTTCGGCGGAATGTGGTGGGGATGGTTGCGGCGTGTCTGGTGGTTGCGTCGCTATTGGGGGGGCTCCTGGCGACCAGCCGGCAGGCCGACCGGGCCGACCGGGAACGGGCCCGCGCGGTGCAGGTCGCGGGGTTCGTGACCGCGATGCTCAGCGCGCCTCACCCGGAGGTTCAGGGGCGCGAGGTGACCGTGGTCCAGGTGCTCGAACGGGCCGCAGCGCGGGCCCGGGAGGAGCTGCGGGCGCAGCCCGACCTCCTGGCCGAGATCGAATCCACCATCGGACTCAGCTATCTGGGATTGGGCAAGTATCCCGAGGCGGAGCTTCACCTGGCCTCCGCCCTCGAGGGCCGTCGGCAAACGCAGGGACCGCTGAGCCAGGCGGTGGCCATGGACCTCCATCGCCTGGGCTCGGTTGCCTGGGCGCGGGGCGACTGGCCTCGTGCCGACTCCCTGTTCGGGCAGGCCCTGGCGGTCTTCCGCCGCCGGGGCACGAAGCCCGACTCGACTCTCGCCACGCTGCTGGGAAGCGCCGGCGCCGTCCGCCGCGCCCTGGGTGACCTGGGCGCGGCCGAGCGACACCTCCAGGAGGCGCTCGCCCTCCGGCGCAGGATTCACGGGGACGATCACGTGAATGTGGCGGTCGCGGCCAATGACCTTGGAGTGTTGTACGGCGATCTGGGTCGCTGGGCCGAGGCCGAGCCGCTCCATCGCGAGGCAGTGGGCCTGACGGTCCGGCTCCTCGGCCCCGACCACCCTACCACCGCCAGCGCCCTGAACGCCCTCGCCACCGCGCTCGATCTCCAGGGGAAGTACGCCGAGGCCGACTCGGCGTATCGGGCGACGCTGGCCCTCCGGGCCCGCCATCTGGGGACCGACCACCCCGACTACACCCGGACCGCGATGAACTACGGCGCGTTCCTCAACGACCGGGGCCGGTATGCCGACGCCGCCGCACTGGCCCGCGGGATCCTGGCTCATCGGGGAAGGACTCTGGACGAGACCCATCCCGCGGTGGCGATGAGCCTGCAAACGTTGGGGATCAGTCTCAGTCACACGGGCGACGCGAAAGCCGCGGAGCAGGCGTTGCGCGAGAGCCTTGCGCTCCGCCGCCGGTCGCTCCCGCCTGGCCACTGGCTGGTAGCCAGCTCGGAAGGGGTTCTGGGCGAGCACTACTTGCGAATCGGTCGCCTTGATCTGGCCGATTCGCTCCTCCAGCACAGTTATCGGGCCTTCGTGGAGGCCTTCGGACCCGATCATCAGCGATCCCTGCAGGCTGCCGAGCGACTCCGGCGTCTGACGGAGGCGCGCGATCACCCCGCCACGAGCGCCCTCCCGCCCTCCGGGTCGACACCCCGCGGCTGATCCAGCCCCTTTCAATTCGCGCAGGCCGGGGCCTCCCGGGTCGTTGGCGACGGCCCACTCTCGCCACCGCCGTCCGTCGAGATGGGGATCGGGCCGTTTGGGTTGGTGGGATGAGCCCACCGAGCCTGCTTCTGCGCGTCTAGGAATGATCGAAGTACACCAACGCGTGCCGAAGCCGGCCGGCCGCTCGGGGCGGGGCCCGCGGCACCCAGCGAGGAGGGCGGCATGGAACGGATTGTGTTGCGGCATCTGAAAGGCTCGCGGGCGGGGCAGACCGACGAATTCCCGCTGGCTGACACGAAGGAGGTCGTGTTCGGGCGGGAGACGTCCGCCACCGTCCGGTTCGATGCCGAGCGGGACGACGTGGTTGGGCGGCTTCACGCCCGGCTGGTGCGGGATCCCAAGGATACCTACCGGTTCGAACTGGTGGACCTGAACAGCCGAAACGGCACCTTTCTGAATCGGCAGCGAGTGCACGGATCGGCCGCGATTCAACTCGGCGATGTCATCCAGCTGGGCGCCGGGGGGCCCGAGATCCAGTTCGACCTCGATCCCCGGCCCTCCCACCTGGTGAAGGCGACCCGCCTGGCGAGTGGAGTGGAGGGCGCCGCGGCCAGCCCCCCCGCGACCCGGGTCGAGGCCGGGGAACCCGCCGTGGTATCGGCGGGCGCGCCGCGCACCACCGTTGGCAAGGCCACGGTCGAGCGGATCGTGGGCAACGTCAAGCAGGAGGGGCGGCGCAACGTAGCCGTGGTGGGACTGGCGGCCGTGGCGTTGATCGCGGCGGTGGGCTTCTGGCAGAGCCAGCGGGTGGAGGAGGTCAAGGCCGAGGGCGAGCAAAAGCTCGACTCGGCCCAGCAGGCCCTGCTCCTGACCCAGCAGCAGCTCGATTCCATCCGCCGAATCGCCGAGGCCACGCAGGCCCGAACCGGCGCCCTGACCCCGGGCGAGATCGCTGCCAGGTACAGCGGCGCGGTGGTCCTGATCGATTTCGGCTGGAAGCTGCTGTTCAGCGAGACCGGCGGCCAGCTCTACCACCAGTTCATTCCCAACGAGTACACCGACCGACAGGGTCGCAAGCACCCGATCATGGACGACGGGCGCCGGACGATCGCGGCATTCCGCTATAACGACCGCAAGGTCGAACCCGCGCTCACCCTTCAGGACAGCGGGTTCCCGTTTGGGTCCGAGGCTCGGGGGTCGGGCTTTGTGGTGACCAACGACGGGTTCATTCTCACCAATCGCCATGTGGCCGCAAGTTGGATGACCTGGTACGTGGCATGGCGCGAGGAACAGAAGGTCGGCGTATTGGTGGACGAGCAGGGCCGACCCATGACCGGCGACGACGGCCGGCCGATTCTGGTCCGCGCCCCAAACAACTGGGTGCCCTCCGAGGCGCTCGGCCCCCGGCTGCGGGGCGGGGTCGTGGGCCGGCTCGACTACCTCAACGTCTACTTCCCGAACAACACCGGACGCTGGGCCGCGCAGATCGCCCGGGTGTCTGACCGGCACGACGTGGCCCTGATCAAGATCCAGGCCCCGCCCACGCTGCCCAAGGTGGAGCTGTACGACAACTACGAGACCATTCAGGTGGGCCAGGCCGTGACCGTGATGGGGTATCCCGCGGTGGCGGACGAGGCAATCGTGGTGACGCGGTCGCAGGACGCCTTCAAGAGGGGCGCCGAGATTCGGGTCGTGCCGGACCCGACCGTTACGCCGGGCTACGTCGGGAAGGTGCTCCGGCCGGTGGACGTGCGCCAGCAGGGCACCGACGAGACGGTCTTCCAGTTTGGCGACCGGATCCAGCTCACCATCAATGCGACCGGCGGCGGGAACAGCGGCGGCCCGATGTTCGACGATCAGGGTCGGGTGATCGGGATCTACTTCGCTGGCCGAGCCCAGGACGCCCAGATCTCCTTTGCGGTGCCGATCCGGTACGGCATGGAGCTGCTCGACGTGCGACCGAACGTCGCGACCCGCTAATCCGGAAGGGTCCTCCTGCCAGCAGCTGGGCGGCTGGCAGGGGGGCCCGGTCAGGCGACCGACGAGGGGGCCATGGGCACGGGATCGCTGCTTCACGCAACGATTGGGGCGTACCGGCTTACGGATTTTGTGGGTGCTGGGGGGATGGGCGAGGTGTACCGGGCGGTGCACTCCAGTCTCGGGCGGGTGGTGGCCGTCAAGGTGCTCACCGGGACCCGGGGCGTGCCCGGCCTGGCCGACCGATTCCGCAACGAGGCCCGGATCCAGGCCACGCTCCATCACCCCAACATCGCGACGCTCTACGACTTCTTCGAAGCGGGTGGCCGGCCGTGCATCGTGATGGAGTACGTGGAAGGCGAGACCCTGAGCAGCCGGATCGAGCGCATCGGCAGCCTGCCCGTGGATCAGGCCCTCCGGATTCTCTCGGATCTCGCCGCCGCCGCCGACTACCTCCACCAACGGGGCATCGTCCACCGCGACCTGAAGAGCACCAACGTCAAGCTGACCCCCGATGGCCAGGTCAAGCTGCTCGACTTCGGCATCGCCAAGAGCGCCCAGTCACCCCGTCTCACGGCCACCGGCCACATGGTAGGCACCATCGACTACATGGCGCCCGAACAGATCGCTCTTCAGAGCGTCGATGGGCGGACTGACATCTGGTCCCTGGGCGTGATCCTCTACGAGATGATCACCGGTCGGCTGCCGTTCGCGGGCCAGACCGTGGCCGACGTGATGCGGCGGATCCTCGAAGCCGAGTTCTTTCCCGCTAGCTCGATCCGGCCTGGACTCCCGGCGGCCGTTGACCGGCTCGTGGCCGGCTGCCTTCGGGTCCGCGCCGCGGATCGCTTCGCCACAGCCCGAGACCTGGGGGAGCAAGCCGGGTCCGTGGCGCGAGGTTTGAGCGGGCCACGGTCGCGTCCCGGGCCGGTGGCTGCGGGGGCGGTGTTGCGCCATCGCCTGCTCGGTGCGCGGGCGACGCTGAGCCGGTGGTTCGAGGGCCTTACCGTCGCGCCTTCCGTGCTGTACGGTGGCGCGGTCGCAATCGCGGCGGTGGCGGTGGCGTTGGTTGCGGCTCAGGGCAGGCGTGGCCCGACCCCGCCGCCTCCCCCCCCGCCGCCAGCCGGCTCCGAGCCGACCATCGACCTCGCTGCCTGCGGCCTGCTGGCGCCGACCACGGCGTCGGACCTGCTTCGAACCATTCGAATCGAAACCGCGGGTGGCTCGGCGGAGGTCTACTGTGCCGGGCAGTTTCTGGCCAGGACGCCGTTCACGGGGTCGGCCAACCTGGGCAGCGAGGTGCTGCTGCTGCTCCGGCGGGACGGGCACCGCGACCTGCCGGTGCGCTTCACCGTCACCGAGAGCCGCCGAAGCTTCCTCTACCGGCTGGAACCCCGCCGGCCGGGCGGTGTGCAGGGCGAACGCCGGCCCCCGGGTCCCGCCAGACCCCTCCTTGCCGGCTGGCTGCCGCTGTCGTTGGCGGCGCTGTTCCGCCGCCGCCGTGATCGGGCCCGCGATACCCGGGTGGCGCCTGCGGCCGGTCCGGGCTCGACCAACCTGAGCCTCGAGGCCCTCGACGTGCAGTTGATGGGCATCGAGCTAGGGATTCGGAGCGACCGCGGCTGTGTACGCGATTCGAACGAAGACTCGATCGGGTTCAGTCGCCCCGAGGACCCGGCCGAACTGGGTGACGCGGGCGTCCTGCTGGTGGTGGCCGATGGGATGGGCGGTCACTCGGCCGGTGAGGTCGCCAGCCGACTGGCCGTCGAGACGCTGATTGGGGGCTACGCCATCGAGAGTGCCGACCCGCAGGTCGCGCTGGTCCGGGCGGTTCGCCAAGCCAATCAGGCAATCCGCGATGCCGCCACGCGCGACCCGGTGCTCCAGGGCATGGGAACCACCTGCACCGCGCTGGTGGTACGACAGGGCCGCGCCTACTGCGCCCACGTGGGCGACAGCCGGCTCTACCTGGTGCGCGATGGTTCGATCCTCCAGCTGACGGAAGACCACTCCGCGGTATTCGACCTGGTCAAACGGGGGATGCTCGACCGCGAGCTCGCCCGGCAGCATCCTGATCGGAACGTGATCGTCCGGGCCCTGGGCAGCCGCGCCGAGCTCGAGGTCGCGGCCTGGCCCCGGCCGCTGTTCGTGCGCCACGACGACCGCTTCGTGGTCGCGACCGACGGCTTGCACGACCTGGTGGAGGATGCCGAGATCATGGCGGCGGCGACCGCCTACCCCCCCGAGGCGGCCTGCGAGCGGCTGGTGGCGTTGGCGCGGGAGCGAGGCGGCCACGACAACATCTCGGTCGGCATCCTCCATGTCCGAGCCCTGGCCGAGGCGGACGGCCAGTCCGTGTCCGGCACGTCGGGGGCGGTCGATGCGGGGAGTGATGGGGCGTGTTCGGACGGCGCGGTCCCCGAGGCAAGGCGATGATCGGAATGGTGCTGGGCCCGTACCGGGTGGCCGCCCGGCTGGGCGAAGGCGGGATGGGCACGGTCTATCGGGCCGTGGACCAGATGCTCCAGCGTGACGTGGCCATCAAGGTGCTGCGCGCCGACCTGGCGAAACAGCAGACGCTGGTGCAGCGGTTCCGGACCGAGGCCGTGGCGCTGGCGCGGCTCAACCACCCGAACATCGCCACCGTCCATGGCCTCCTGGACCACGGTCGCAGCCTGGTCATGGTGATGGAGTTCGTCGACGGCGAGACGCTGGAGGCCATCCTGGCTCGCGAGGGCCGCCTTCCGGCCGACCACGCCGTGCACCTCTGCCGCGACGTGTTGGCGGCCTTGCACCACGCCCACGCCATGGGGGTGATCCACCGCGATCTGAAGCCCGCCAACCTCATGATCTCCAAGGCGGGCATGGTGAAGGTGATGGACTTCGGAATCGCGCGGATGGCGGGCACCAACCGGCACACCGAATTCGGGCGGGTGATCGGCACCCCGCTCTACATGTCGCCCGAGCAGCTCCGAGGGGAGGAGGTGGACGGGCGGTCGGACGTGTACTCGCTGGCCATCGTGCTGTACGAGCTCCTGACCGGATGCGAGGCGTTCCGGGCCGATAGCGATTACGCCATCCTGATGGCGCAACTGACGCAGTTGCCGGAGCCGCCGAGCCGGTTGGTGCGGTCGCTCCCGGTTGGGCTCGACGAGGTGGTGCTCAAGGCCCTGCAGAAGGCCCGGGCCGACCGGTACCAGTCGGCGGCGGAGTTCCGCGAGGCATTGACTCCGTACGCGCTGCCGCAGAGCCGGCCGTTCTTTGGGTCGACCAGGGTGGTGGGGGGAGCGGTCGGCTGCGGGGCCGCTGCCGCGCCGGCGCCGGTGGTCGCGCCGATAACCCAGCCGGCATCTGGCCCGCCGCGGCCGGCCGGTGCTCCGGGAGTCCCAGCTCCGGCAGCCCCAGCTCCGGCTGTGGAGACCCCGAAATCGCCCGTGGAGCCGACTCGACTGGCACCCGCTCCTCCCGCGGCGGCCGTTCCCGAGACTCGGCTGGCCGACGCTGGCCCGCTGCCGGAGACGAGGCTGGTTGACCATGGGGGCGCGCCCCTACCGTGGCAGGAGCGGAGCCCTCGTGGGCCCCGGCGCCGGACGCGGCGCGCCCGGCATCGTTCGGTGCATCGACCAGGATCGCCCACGAGGGCCCGGTGGCAGGTGCCGGCCCGCGTCGGGTTCTGGAGGCCCTGGCTCGATGGCCGCGGCGGCGGCTCCTGGCGGCGGTTGGCCTGGTGGTCGCCTTGACGGTCGGAGCGATCTCCCTTCGGGGAAGGGCGACAGGTGTTCCTTCGGAGTGCGAGGGCGATGGATGTGTGGCCGTTGCGCCCGCCCCACTGCCGGCACCGCAGCCGGTCGACCCCGCGCCGGTGCCCGTACCCCCGTCGGTGGGGCCCCGGGGCGTAGCCCCCCCGGTGTTGCCGGAACCGGCCGTGATCGCGTCGCCGGTTTCCGTGCCGCCGGTTCCCCCATCTCCGGTGCGCCCGCGGCCTCAGCCGTCCCCGCCACCGGCGCCAGCTCCCCATCCGCCCCC
>CAZFSA010000159.1:0-9366 GCA_964521535.1 uncultured Gemmatimonas sp. | reverse complement strand
ACTCGCTCGGCCGCCGAGGCGGGGGTGTCGCGGGCGACCGGCGCGCCGCAGGTGCGGCAGTGCTGGCGGCCAGCGCGGGCCCAGAGGAGGCGAAGGTAATCGTAGACCTCGGTGGCAGTCCCGACGGTCGACCGGCTGGAAACGGCGGGATTTCGCTGCTCGATCGCGACTGCGGGGGCGATCCCCTCGATCCGGTCGACTGCCGGCTTGGGCATCCGTTCCAGGAACTGCTTGGCGTAGGTCGAGAGCGATTCGATGTACCGGCGCTGGCCCTCCGCGTAGATGGTGTCGAAGGCCAGCGAGCTCTTGCCCGACCCCGAGGGGCCGGTCACCACAATCAGCTGCCGGTGAGGCAGCTCCACGGTGAGGCCCTTCAGGTTGTGCTGGCGGGCGTTGACGACGCGAAGGACGGGGGACGGCACGGCCGGAAAATAGTCGTTACCTTATGCCCCACCCATGGCCCGGCTGCTCACTCCCACGGTGCTCCGGCGCGGCTTCGAGCTCTTCCTGCTCGCCTCGCTGGTCAGCTTTCTCGTCCTGCTGTTCTACAGCAACGACACCGACGCCCTGCTCGCCGGCGTCAGGCGGATCGAGTGGGAATGGGTGCTGGCCGGGGCCGGCCTCGCTTCCATGGACTGGTTCGGCGGCGGTCTCCGCAACTGGATTCTGGCGCGCAACATCGTGGCCGCGCCGTCCTTCCGGGGCATGGTGCTGGCCGGGGGAATGAGCGCCTGGGCGTCCTACCTGACGCCGCTTCAGGCCGGCAACGCCCCCATGATGATCTACACGATGCGTCGCTACGGGCTGCCGGTCCCCGTGGGGCTCACCGTCGCGCTGATGAGCTTCATCTCCACCATCGCCTTCTTCGCCATCGCCGGGCCCGTGGCGATCGCCTTTGGGGCCGGTCGCTCGCTCGGCGCCCACGGCGTGGTGCTCGGGATATCCCTCTACGACCTCTTCGTGGCGAGCCTGAGCGCGTTCTTCGTTCTGGGGCTGATCCTGCTTGCCGTGATGCTGTTCCCCCGGCGGATCCGGGATCTGCTCCGTTGGCTGGCCAGCGCCCTGGGCCGCCGGAGTCGGCGGATCGGGGCCCGGCTCGCGGCGCTGGAGCAGGGTATCGATCAGGCCAACGAAGCAGTGGAACGGTTCAATTCGCCGCGAGGGTGGTTGGCCCTGGCGGCCGCCACGGTCATCTCGGGGCCCTCGCACGCCAACAAGTTGCTGGCCGGGTACGTCGCGCTCCGCGCGATCGGGATCGAAGCCAACTTCGTCGACGTGCTCCTCCTTCAGACCTTCATCACCTTCCTGCTGTATTTCGCCCCGACTCCCGGCGGCTCCGGGATCGCGGAGTTGATATCCGCCGCTGTCATGTCGATCTACGTCCCTCGTGGCCTCACCGCGCTGTATACCCTCCTCTGGCGGCTGGTCCTGAGCTACTACACCATCGTTGCCGGCGCAGTGGTCTTCTCGAGCTGGGTCCGCCAGGGCCTGAAGGGAATCGAGCAGGACCCGGCGTCCGCCTGAATGGGGCGCTCTCCACCCCGGCCTGCGGCGGGGGCGGAATCCGGAGAGGAACGCTCGCATAAGCCGATGACGACCAGTCACTTACGTGGCGGGGTCCGGGTCCGGATCTGCCGCGCCCGCCGTGCTTGCAAAGGCCCGTTGGCCACCCTACGTTTGAGGCCCGGCTGGCCTC
Source organism: uncultured Gemmatimonas sp. (assembly GCA_964521535.1). Taxonomy (GTDB): domain Bacteria; phylum Gemmatimonadota; class Gemmatimonadetes; order Gemmatimonadales; family GWC2-71-9; genus SHZU01. The sequence goes on along the minus strand of CAZFSA010000159.1, from coordinate 7,670 downwards.
TTGTCGACGACACTCACGACTTCGCATGCAGCTTCAAACCGGCGAGCAACGAATCACCGTGGACGCCCTGGAGGGCCGGGTTTCCTCGACCACGGTGATCGGCCTCCTGTGGGGTCTGACGAGCGCCAGGTGATCGACTCCCACCGGGGTGGCGAGGGCGGTCAGGCGCCCCCGGCCCCGCCGGCCGATGCTCCGGTGCCCACCCCGGCGGCCGGCCCGGGCGGTCGGCTGATCAGCCTTACCGACGGGCGGGAATATCCACTCACGGGGCAGCCGTTTCTGCTGGGTCGGGACCCGGGGCTCGCGGTAGTTCTCACCTCGCCGGATGCGTCGCGCCAGCATGCCGAGGTAGTGGCTGGCCCCGCCGGCGACCTGCTGGTGGACCTGAGCAGTAGTGGAACCTTCGTCAACGGGGCGAGAGTTCGCGGGCGCCACCCCCTGAAGGCCCTGGATGTGATCCGGATCGGGGCGGAGGAGTTCCGATACTACCCAGCGCTCCGGACCGCGGACACCACCCCCCCTGCCGGGGCGCAGTTCCGCCTGGGGGACACCCTGGTCGGGCTGCCGCGTCCCGCCACCTTGCCCCCGCGTCCGGCGCCGCCGATGCCGGGCGTCCTGGCCTCGTTCCTGGTCCGACGGGGCCAGCGCAAGGGCGATCGGATCGACGTGGTGACTCCCGTGGCCGGGCTCGGGCGCGGGGACTCCAACCACGTCAACCTGCCAGACCCGAGCGTGAGCGTGAGCCACGCGACCCTCCGTCTTCGCGACGGCGTCTGGATCCTGAGCGATCTCGGGTCCACCAACGGCACGGCCGTCGACGGGGAACCGGTCCGGACCGAGGTTCCCCTGAGCCCCGGATCCGTCCTCCGCCTGGGCGAGGTGGAGCTTCTGTTCGAACCGCGCGACCCGGGTCGCCAGACTCTTGCCGGGGTGGCCGCCGAGACCGCGACCGCCGGTTCGGGTGCCCGGCGGGGCACCGGGACGGGGGGCACTGCCGCGCCGACCGGGGCGGGGAGGAGGGTCGGATGGATGGTGGCCGGCTCGCTCCTCCTTCTGGCGGCGCTCCTCGTGTGGGCGTTTCTCTTCTGATCCCGGCATGCTGATCTCCTGCGCTGGGGACACCCACGTCGGCGTGGTGCGGAGCGGCAACGAGGACGCCTTCCTCCTCGATTTCCAGCATGGGCTGTTCATCGTCGCCGACGGCATGGGTGGCCATGCGGCGGGTGAAGTGGCGAGCGAGATGGCGGTCCAGATCATCGCCCGGGAGCTCGGCCCGCTGCGAGGCCTTTCCGACCGGGCGGCGGGCGAACGGATGCGCGAGGCGATCCGGACCGCCAACGCCGCGATCTTCGAGCGCACGCTGGCCGAGGCCGACAAGCGGGGGATGGGTACTACCACCACGGTGCTCGGACTCTTCGCCGAGCGCTACCTGATCGGACAGGTGGGCGACAGCCGGGCCTACCTCCTCCGGAACGGGACCTTCCATCAGCTCACCAAGGATCACAGCTACGTCCAGGAACAGGTCGACGCCGGGCTCCTCACCGCGGAACAGGCGCGGACCCATCCCTACAGCAACGTGATTACCCGGTGCGTGGGCGCCAACGAGGACGTGATTCCGGACGTCTACTTCGGATCGTTGCGCCAGGGCGACGTGATTCTCCTCGCCTCGGACGGCCTCACCGGCATGCTGGAGGACGAGCAACTCGCCGAGATCCTCCGCGGCCAGGGCACCCCGGAAACCTGGGTCAGCCGGATGATCGCGGAAGCCAACCGTCGGGGCGGGCTGGACAACATCACCGCGATCGTGGTCCGCATCGATCAGGTCGGCCCGCCGCCCGGAACCTGAGCCGCCACCGATCGGCGATCGGGCCTAGTCGAGGAGCCGGGCCCCGGCGTCCAGCCGTCGGCGGACCTCATCGGCCGGAAGAGCGGCGAGCCCACGCACCCGATCTGCGCCGGGCGCGGGCGGCGAGGCGGTGAAGACCCGGAGACGCCGCGCGCTCCGGTAGAGTTCGTCGGCGATTCGGGGAAGTCCGAGGTGGCCGGCGCGGCCCTGGTCGGTGAGCCGCTCCACCGGGCCGCCGCGGGTCCGCAGCGGAAGATCGACGGCCAGCATGCTCGCCCGCTCGGGATAGTCGATCAGCAGCCCGCCGGGAGGGAGCCCGAGCTCCCTGGCCACCGCGTCCTCCACCCGCTCCAGCAGATCGGGATGGCCCGTCAGCCAGCCACCGTCGTCGCTCGGAACGTCGGTTGCCGGGACGTCGAGGGCCCGCTTGTAGAGGCGCCGGGCATGGACCGCCCTCGCCAGCCCGGTGGGGTCCGCCCCCAGCAGACGTTCGACCAGCGAGCCATCCGTCGCCTCCGCAATCACCTCCGGCGTCATTCCGCCCGCCCGGACCGTCGCGACGACCGCCCGCTTGAACATGCAGGTCGCGGCCCGTACCGCGTGATGCCAGTAGACGTTCCGGTACATCTGGTACTTCGCGAACAGCATCGATTCGAGCGCGCTGACTCCCTTCTCCATCACCCCGATCTCGGCACCGCTCCCGCTCCCTTCCACCAGCGTGAGGGCCGCCAGGAGCCGGTCGACGTCGAGGTTGCCGTAGGGAACGCCGCAGGCGAGCGCGTCGCGGCTCAGATAGTCCACCTTGTCGAGGTCGAGCGTTCCGGAGATGAGCCCCTGGAGCGGGCTTGGCGAGCATCCCCGGATCAGCCCACCGATCCGCTCCACCAGGCTGTCTCCTCCGAGTCGACGCAATGCGTCACCCAACTCGCCCTGGCCGAGCCGGCCGACGCCCAGGGTTTCGTGATGGACGAACCCGGCCTCTTCCAGGGCGTGCGAGAAGGGGTAGTGACCGATGTCGTGAAGCAACGCGGCCAGTCGAACGGCCAGCCGCTCCTCGCGAGGAACTCCACCCAGTTCACCGCGCTGCTCCAGGATCCCGAGCGCGCGCCCGGTGAGGTGGTACGCGCCCAGCGCGTGCTCGAACCGCGAATGGGTGGCGCCGGGGTAGACCAGGAACGCATGGCCGAGCTGCCGAACGTAGCGGAGCCGCTGCACCGGCGGGGTGTCGAGCACCGCCAGGGCGTCGGCGTCGAGCTGGATGTTGTCCCAGAGCGGATCCCGGATGATCTCGACGACGGACATCCCCGACGAGCCGCCCGAGCGATCCGCGGCGCCGCTCAGACCGGCCCGGCCGCGGCCACCTCGGCCCCGACTTCGCTGGCGAAGGCGGCAAAGTTCTTCCGGAACATCTCGGACAGCCGCGCAGCCTGGGCATCGTACCCGGCGCCATCCGGCCAGGTGGCCCGGGGATCGAGTACCTCGGCCGGAACACCGGGCACCGAGAGCGGGACCTCGAAGCCGAAGACGGGGTCCCGGCGGAAGCGGACTGCGTCCAGCAGTCCGGACAGCGCCGCGGTCACCATCGCCCGGGTATGGGCGAGTTTCATCCGCGAGCCGGTCCCGTACGGGCCGCCGGTCCAGCCGGTGTTTACCAGCCAGACCTTGGCGCCGTGCCTCGCGATCTTCTCGCCCAGCATCCGGGCGTACACGCTCGGATGCAGAGGCAGGAAGGGCGCGCCGAAGCAGGCCGAGAACGTCGCCGTCGGCTCGGTCACGCCCCGCTCGGTCCCGGCCACCTTCGCCGTGTAGCCGGAGAGGAAGAGATACATCGCCTGCTCGGGTGAGAGCTCGGCGATCGGCGGCATAACCCCGAACGCGTCCGCCGTGAGGAACACGATGTTCTGCGGGTGCGGCGCCACCCCGGTGGGATCGTGGTTCGGAATGAAGTGAATCGGGTAGCTCGCCCGGGTGTTCTCGGTCACCCGGTCCGAGGCAAAGTCCACCGCCCGGGTGATCGGGTCCACCACCACGTTCTCCAGCACGGTGCCGAAGCGATGGCTCGCGCTCCAAATCTCGGGCTCTCCCGCCGCCGAGAGCCGGATCACCTTGGCGTAGCAGCCGCCCTCGAAATTGAAGATGCCCCGGTCGCTCCACCCGTGCTCGTCGTCGCCGATGAGCCGCCGGGCCGGGTCCGCCGACAGCGTCGTCTTTCCCGTGCCCGACAAGCCGAAGAAGATGGCCACGTCGCCCGAGCTGCCCACGTTGGCCGAGCAATGCATGGCGAGGACCCCCTGGACGGGCAACAGGTAGTTCAGCACCGTGAAGATGGACTTCTTCATCTCGCCGGCATACCGGGTGCCGCCAATCAGGATCACCCGGCGGGCCAGGTGCAGCACGATGAAAGTGCCGCTTCGGGTCCCGTGGGTTGCGGGATCGGCCTGAAACTCGGGGGCGTGATAGACCACGAATGAAGGCGCGAAGCCGGCCAGATCCGGAAGCCGGGGGCGAATGAACATGTTGCGAACGAAGGCCGCCTGCCAGGCGTTCGGGGTCACGAACCGAACCGGCAGGCGGTAGGCCGGGTCGGCCCCACCGAACAGGTCCTGGACGTAGAGGTCCGGGGCGGCGTTCAGGTGGGCCTGGACGTCGGCCAGCAGGCGGTCGAATCGCTCCGGCGCGAAGCGCTCGTTCTTCTCCCACCAGATCTGCCCACTGGTGGCCGGGTCGTCGACGAGGAACTTGTCTTTCGGAGAGCGACCGGTGTGCGGGGTCGTGAGGACGGCGAGCGCCCCGTGGTCCGTGAGCGTGCCCTCTTGTCGCCGGACCGCATGCTCGTACAGCTCGGCGGTCCCGAGGTTGGGCCAGACACGGCGGGGGTTGAGTCCGTGCTGGGCGAGCAGGGTGGTGTCACGGGCGGGCTGGGTCTCCGTACTCATAACCTTCCTGGCTGACAGTGGCATCGATGCCGGCTCCTGTATGTTTCATTATGAAACGTCAGGATTGGCGCCGGCAAGGGGTCAAAGATCGGCCCGCCGTCGCTCGCCGACAAGCGCGAATGACGATTGCTGCGCTGGGGAGGCCAACCGTGTTGCTGCTCCTCGAGCCATCGCCTGCCGGTGTCGTGCCGCGACAGCAGCGGAGGTGCCTGGCGGCCTCCGGCCAGGGTCGGCGGCGACGCCTAATCACTTGACCGATAACGGGTTCCTCCTGATGGACCAGGCATGGCCTGGTCGGTACGCTATCTGCGTTTCCGCCCCGGCGTGCAAACGCGCATTCTTCTTCTCGGGCCTCCGGATGCCAGACCCGACGGTCTCGAACGGGCCCTGGTCCGCGCGGGGTTCGTGCTGGCTGAGGCGGACCACCTCCCCGAGACACCTGGAGACTGCGGGTCGCCGGATCTGATCGTCCTTACGATCGGAGGGCCCGACTCGGACTGGACCCGTACCCTCCAGCCGATCGCGGAGGCGAGTTGGCGCCCGGTGCCCGCGGTGGTGCTGCTGCCCGCCGGCTGTCCCGATGGCGCGAGTCAGGCGCTGGCTCTGGGCGCGGCCGACGCGATGGTCGCGCCGGTGGACCTGGGCGAGCTGGTGCTTCGGATCGGGGCCCGCCTCCGGGCTACCCGTGAAGGGTTCCGCGCGGCCTCGTCGAGCAACGGACAGGCGCAGCTGTTCGCGGTCTTCGAGCGGGTGGCAACGGCCTCGCGCCCCGAGGAGATGCTGCAGCTCCTGGTCGGTGGGCTCGCCGGGTCGCTCGGTGTCCACGGGGCCTGCATTCTGCCGCTCGACGCGCTCCGGGGCCGGGTCGTCGCCGTCGCCGGTCGCCCGGACGTCCGTGCCCGGGAGGAGGTGGCCCTGGGCGACTATCCCGAGGTGCGGCTCGCTGCGGAGATCGAGCGGACCGTCTACATCCCGCACGTGGCGCACCACCCCCTGTTCGACGACTACCGGCGGGATCGGCCGGAGGAGCGCCCGCCGGGCAGCGCGGTGGCGGTGCCAGTGCGGCTCCAGGGGCGCACGGTCGGATGCGTCGTGTTCCGGCGGTCGCTGCCGGGCCCGCCCCTCTCCGCCGACGAGGTCGCGTTCATCGAGACCCTGGTCCAGACGACGTCGCGGCTGCTTGATCTCGAGGAGCGGCGGGCGACCCTCTACCGGCGGCAGGCCAGCGCCGGCGTGATCGACCCGCTTACCGGGTGCGGCGGGCTCGACGCCCTGGAGCGGCGGCTGAAGGACGAGATGCGGCGATCGGAGCGGTACGGTCGGCGGTGCACCCTGGTGCTGCTGGACGTCCGTGGTCTCCGCCATCTCAACAGCCGGATGGGCGTCGAGGCCGGCGATCGGTTGCTCGCCGAACTCGGGGCGTTCCTGCTGCGAGAGCTCCGCAGCCCGGATTTCGTGGCCCGGTACGGGGGCGACGAGTTCGCGGTGCTGCTGCCGGAGACCGACCTGGCCGGGGCTGCGGAGACCATCGCGCGGATCCAGACCAGCCTTGCCGGGCACGGCTTCGCGGATCTCGCCCCCGGGGTACTCCGCCTCGCGGCTGGCGCCGTGGAGTTCCCGCGCGACGGCGTGCTTCAGCCTGACGATCTCCTCGCCGAGGCCGAGCGGGCTCTGGCGGCGTCCCGGGGACATCCGGCCCCGGGCCGGGAGTCCGCAGCCTGACCGCTGGCGGCCAGCCCCGGGTTACCGCCTTCGGCGGAGCCAGTCCGTCGGGTCGAGCGCGATCTGGTTGTCGCCCCGGATCTCGAAGTAGAGGTGGGGTCCCTCGGGGGTGTTGGCGCCGCCCACGGTTCCGATGGTCGCTCCCTGCTGGACCTGCGCCCCGACGCTCACCGACGCGGTGCTGAGCTGCATGTACAGGGAGTAGTACCCGGTCGGATGCTCCAGGATGACCGAGAGTCCGTAGGTCCCCAGTCGCTGCACCAGCACCACCCTCCCGGCGGAGACTGCGGTCACCGGCGTTCCGGCGGGCGCGGCGATGGTGATCCCGTGCCGGGTGATCCGGGCTCCGCTGGCCAGCGTGTCGGGACCGAATCCGTAGAGGATGCGGCCTTCGACGGGCCAGTCCAGGCGCCCGAGGTCGGCGGTGGAGACGCCGCGCGTCTCGGTCCGTCCGGGGGCGGCGGGCGCCGCCCGGCGGTTCCGCTCCAGGGCGGCGAGGACCTCGAGCAGCTCTTCCTCATCCCGGGCCAGGGCGGTCAGCCGCCGCGCGGTCGTCTGGGTGGTCTGGCGGAGCTGGCGGATTCTGGCGGAACGCTCGCTGGCGAGCTCCCGGTAGCTCCGGAGTTCGGTTTCCCGCTCCCGCAGTCGGCGATCGAGCTGGTCCTGGACCTGGAACAGCTCGCCCCGTTCGGCCAGAATCCGGTTGCGCAGCCGTTCCACGTCCTGGACCAGCGCGCGATCCTGCCGGCTGGTGAGGAACAGGTACTTGTAGCGTGACAGGAGGTCGCCGAACGACTCGGCGGCGAGCAGCACCTGGAAGGTATACAGGCTGCCGCGCTTGTAGATGTCGACCAGCCGGCGCTCCAGTACGGCGCGGCGCTCGGCCAGGTTGTCCTGCGCCAGGGCCAGGCGGGTGCTCGCTTCGTCGAGCTGTGACCCCAGGCCCCCGATCTGCCGTTCCAGCTCGTTGACGATCCGGTTGGTGGTCTCCCGCTGCCGCTCCAGGTTGTCGAGTTCCCGGCCCGCGTCCCGGACCTGGCTCTGCAGCCGCTCCTGCTCCCGTCGGAGCCGCTCCCGTTCGGCGCGCACCTCCTCCAGGCGCTGGCGGCTGCGCTCGAGGTCGGGCTGCTGGGCCGACGCCGCCGTCGCGGCGGCGAGACAGGCCG
>CAZFSA010000158.1:0-9485 GCA_964521535.1 uncultured Gemmatimonas sp. | reverse complement strand
CTCCGCGCGGCGAAGGTCCACGCGGCGGGGCGACTCGCGGGCGAAGACCAGTCCGCCGTGGGTGGCGCCCGCGCCCGCCGCGGCAAGGGCGTCGGGTTCGAGCGTCAGCCCGCACACCTTGGTGTGACCATAGACGAGTTCGCGAGCGGCGAGATCCGGGTCGGCGGCGCGGGCCAGTGCCGTCCCGACCAGGAAGCCGTCCACCAGCCCGCGCAGGCGGAGCACGTCCGCCGGTCCGCGGATCCCGGACTCGGCGATGACCAGCGCCCCATCGGGCGCCCCCGGCGCCAGTTCCTCGGTGCGACGCCGGGTTACCGCGAGGGTGCGAAGGTCGCGGTTGTTGATCCCGATCAGACGCGCCCCCAGCCGCCGGGCCCGGGCCATCTCGGCGGCATCGGTCACCTCGGTGAGCACGTCCATCCTGAACTCGCGGGCAGCGGCCAGGCAGGCCCGATAGGTGGCATCGTCGAGCACCGAGAGCATCAGGAGCACGGCGTCGGCACCCCAGCGTCGCGCCTCGACCACCTGGTACGGGCCGAGCACGATGTCCTTGCAGAGCACCGGCTGGGGCAGGGCAGCGCGCACCTCCGCAAGCAGGGCCGGCGACCCCCCGAAGTAGGTGGCGTCCGTCAGGACCGAGACCGCGCTGGCGTGCCTGGCGCAGGCCTCGATGACCGGGCCCAGGGCGTCCGGCGCCCGGAGCCTGCCCGCCGAGGGCGACGCGGGCTTCACCTCAAGAATGAAGGCGGGGGCCGTGCCGCTGAGGGCTCGTGCGAACCCACGGGTGTCGCCCGTGAGCGAGCCTCGGAGCCGGGCCAGCGGCAGGTGGGCGGCGCGCTCGGCAACCTCCCGCCGCTTGGCGGCCACCATCGCGTCAAGCGCCACGGGACTCCTCCACCAGCCGGGCCAGGCGGCGGACAGCGCCGCCTCCGGCCAGAACTTCGCGGGCCACCGTCACACCCCGGCGCAGTGTGGGAGCCAGGCCGCCGATCCAGAGCAATGCCCCGGCGTTGAGGGCCACGGCATCGACGTGCACCGGCGAGCCGCGGCCGGCCAGCAGCTCCATGAGCCAGACCCCGGCTCCGTCAGGCTCGCCGGCGCGAAGCGCCTCGAGCGGGGCCCACCGGAGCCCCGCATCCTCCGGCGTAACGGTGATCTCGGTGACCCCCTGATCCCTGACCAGAGCGCCGAGCGTCGGCCCGTGAAGCGCGATCTCGTCGAGCCCGCTTCCGTGAACCACGAGCGCGGACTGGCAGCCGAGCCGGACCAGCGTCTCGGCGACGAGGCGTACCAGCGCGGGCGCATACACCCCGAGGAGCTGGATCTCGGGCCGGGCGGGATTGACGAGCGGGCCGAGGAGGTTGAACAGGGTCCGGGTCCTCAGGGTGCGCCGCACGGTCATGGCCCGGCGCACGCCAGGGTGGTACTGCGGCGCAAAGAGAAAGCAGATCCCGGCCCGGTCCAGGCAGCGGCGGGCGACAGCGGGCTGGGCTTCCAGCCCCGCCCCGATCGAGGCCAGCAGATCGGCCGATCCGCATCGCGATGAGCTGGCCCGGTTCCCGTGCTTGGCCACGGCCAGCCCGGCGTCGGCAGCCACGAAGGCCGCGGCGGTGGAGATGTTGATCGTACCGGCCCCGTCGCCGCCGGTCCCGCAGGTGTCGGCCAGGGGAATCGACGGCCGCGGGAACGGGACTGCCGCCGCGCGGAGCGCCAGCGCCGCGCCCGCGATCTCGGCCGGGGTTTCCCCCCGCGCCTTGAGCGCGGCGAGCAGGGCCGCGATCTCGATGTCGTCCAGCCCGCCGCCCGCCAGGTTCGCGAAGGTCGCCTGGCTCTCCGCCTGGTCGAGGCTTCGCCGGCTCAGGGTGTCCAGCAGGTCACCGACCGGCATGGCGCGCCCACCGCAAGACGTTGTCGAGCAGCCGACCCCCGTGGGGCGTGAGCACCGACTCGGGATGGAACTGGACGCCGGCCACCGGAAGGGCTCGGTGCTCCACGGCCATCACGGCGCCCTCGCTCCGGGCCGTGACCCAAAGGCACGCCGGTACCGCGACCGCGGCGAGCGAGTGGTACCTGCCTGCGGGCATGGGATTGGGCAGGCCCTCGAAGATCGGGCTCCCGGAATGGGTCACCGGCGTCGCCCGGGCGTGCCGAATCTGCGCTCGGTCCACCGTTCCGCCCATCGCCTCCACGATGGCCTGGAGCCCGAGACAGACCCCAAAGATCGGCACCCGGCCGGCGGTCGCGCGGATCGCCGCCAGGGTGCACCCGGCCCCGGCCGGCGTCCCCGGCCCCGGCGAGATGACGAGCAGCTCGGTGGCCTGCGCGGCGGCGGCGATCTCGGACGCGGGCCGGTCGTTGCGGACCACCCGAACCCGGGCGGCCCGGCGGGACAACTCGTCCACCAGGTTGTAGGTGAACGAGTCGAGGTTGTCGAGCACCAGCACGGAGCGCGGCTCAGACATGGACCGCGCCTCCCGCCAGGACGACGGCCTCGAGCACCGCCTGCGCCTTGCGTCGCGTCTCCATCGCCTCCTGCCAGGGATCCGAGTCCAGCACCACGCCCGCGCCGGCGCGCACGAAGGCGGTGCCGTCCCGAACCACCGCCGACCGGATCACGATCGCGGTCTCCATCGTGTCGTCATCCCGCAGGTAGCCGACGGCGCCGCCGTACCAGCCGCGGCGGCTGGGCTCGAGCTCTCGCAGCAACGCCGCGGCGCGGATCTTGGGGGCACCAACCAGGGTGCCCATGTTGAGCGTCGCCGCGTACGCTTCCAGCGCGTCGACGCCGGGCCGGAGGGTGCCGGACACTTCCGACACCAGATGCATGACGTGTTGATAGCGCTCCACCTCCAGCAGCCGGGTGACCGCCCGGGTCCCCGGTTCCGCGACTCGGGCGACGTCGTTCCGCGCCAGATCGACCAGCATCAGATGCTCGGCCGCCTCCTTGGCGTCGAGCCGGAGGGCGACCTCGTTTCGGGTGTCGGCCTCCGGATCGAAGCGGCCGTCCAGGGTCCGGCCTCTGGGCGCCGTCCCCGCGATCGGGAGCAGGCTCAGGCGACGACTGGCGCCATCCACCCGGACGCAGGTCTCGGGGGAGGCGCCGAAGAGCGTCCCGCGCTCGCCCTGGAGGTAGAAGAGATAGGGTGACGGATTGCGCGCCCGGAGCGCCTGGTATCCCGCGAACGGGTCCGGGCAGGGGAGCGAGAAACTGCGCGAGGGAACCACCTGGTACACGTCGCCGGCCCGGAGATGCTCCTGGAGCCGGCGGACCAGGTTCGCGAAGGTCCCGTCGTCGAGGTCCACGGGAACGTCGCCAAGGTCCAGGCCCGGATCAGGCTCCGCGCCCGGTCGAACCGGGACGGAGGCCGGGGCCAGCGCCACCACGCCCACCAGCCGCTCGAGGTCGCGGGCCGCGTCGTGGTAGCGGAGCGGTGCCTCGTCCCCGCCCCAGACCGTGGTGATCACTGTTGTCTGATGCCGCCGGTGATCGATGACGATCAACTGGTCCGGCAGCCACATCTCCAGGGCCGGCTGTTCCAGAGGGTCGGCGCCTCCGGCTGGTAGCGCCTCGAAGCAGTCCACCAGGTCGTAGCCCAGGATCCCGAGGAGCAAGTGGCACCACGGGCTGGGTCGGGAAACGAGCCGCGGGCCCTGTTGCAGCCGCCGGACCAGATCGAGAGGCGAGGGCTGGCGGAACCGGGTCGCCTCATCGGGCCAGGGCTCCGCCCGAAGTGGTAGCGGAACCCTCAGCCGGTTACCTGCCAGGAAGCTGCCCTCGCGCTCGGCCAGCCAGGCGATGGCGGCCCGGCCGTTCGCGCTCAGGGCCTGCACCTGCACCCCCTCGCGGTCCGCTTCGATGTGGAGGGCGGCACGGACCGCGATCAGACTTCGTCCACCCTGGCCATCAGCCTGGTCCGCGGATTCGAGCAACTGCGTGTGGGCGACCGTGCCCGATCGGGAGAGGGCGCCGTAGAGCGCCACCGGGTCGGGCGCTCCGGCGAGCCGCCGCACCAGCGGGAGCACCTCGCCCGACGCGGGCAGCCGATGGGACGTCACAGGGACCTCCCAACGGCGTGGGCGATTCCCTCGAGCCCCTGCATCAGGGCGGCGAACTGCTCCGGGTAGAGCGACTGCCGGCCGTCCGACAGAGCCTCCGGAGGGTAACGGTGGACCTCGATCAGGAGGCCATCGGCGCCGGCGGCGACGGCGGCTCGGGCCATGGCCGGGACGTAGTCGCGAACGCCCGTTCCGTGGGATGGATCGACCAGCACCGGCAGGTGACTGCGGGCCTTGATGGCCGGGATCGCGCTCAGGTCGAGCGTGTTCCGGGTCCCGGTCTCGAACGTCTGGATCCCCCTTTCGCAGAGGATGACGTTGGGGTTTCCGGCGGCCAGCACGTACTCGGCGGCAAGGAGCAGGTCCTCGACCTTGGCCGCCAGGCCCCGCTTGAGCACCACCGGCTTCCGGGCCTGCCCCAGGGCCTGGAGCAGCCGGAAGTTCTGCATGTTGCGGGCGCCGGCCTGGAGACCATCGACGTGGTCGTGGACCAGCTCCACGTCGGTGGCGTCCATCACCTCGGTCACGGTGGGGATGCCGGCGGCCTGCCCCGCGTCGCGGAGCAGCTCGAGCCCCACCCTCCCCAATCCCTGAAAGGCGTAGGGACTGGTGCGTGGCTTGAAGGCGCCTCCACGAAGGGCCCGCGCGCCGGCCCCGGCCACCGCACGGGCCGTGTCCAGGATCTGGTCCGCGCTTTCCACGGCACAGGGGCCTGCAATCACCACCACTCGCTCGCCCCCGATCTCCACGCCGCCCAGGCTGACCACGGTGTCCGCGGGATGGAGCTCCCGGCTCACCAGCTTGTAGGGAGCGAGGATCGGCTTGACGCTTTCGACCGCCGGGTGGCCCTCGAGCTGAAGCCGGTCCAGCTCCCGTTCGTCGCCCAGCGCGCCGAGCACCACGCGCTCGGTGCCGGGCATGTGGAGCGGAGTAAGGCCCAGCGACCCGATCCGATGGAGCAGCTCCGCTGCCTGGTCGGCGGAGGCTTCCGGTCTGAGAACAATGATCATCGACCCGCCTGGTTCCGGTTGGGGAGCCTGGTCGCGGCGGGCCCGAGCCCACGAAAAAGCCCACCGCGATGCGATGGGCTCCCTGTGACTCAGCGAAAGAAATCGGCTAGATCACGCGCACGAAGGCCCACCGCGCAGGGTACCGCGCCAGGGCCACCACCAGAGGTTCGAGTTCGTGCGCATGGGCGACAGTATGGAGGCGCCGTGACTCCCCGTCAACCCCCACCCTGTCCGAGCTCACGGGCCAGGGCCGAACCCAAGCGGTCGAGGTCGTGGGCCGTGTTGTACACGTGCGGGGTGATCCGGAGCGTCTGGCCGCCGCGGACGCTGACGTAGACGCGCTGCGCCCCGAGTCGCTCGGTGAGTCGGTCGGGAAGCGGGGTGGCCGAGCGCAGGCCGACATAGTGGCGGGCCCGCAGCCGCTCGGGGACGGCCCGAAGACCGAACGCCCCGCATCGGGCGACGATCTCGTCGGCGAGGGCCCCGATCGAGCGGTAGAGCCGGTCGACCCCCCAGCCGAGGATCAGCTCGATCGCCGCGGTCGCCGCGGGCAGCAGCGCGAAGTTCGACGGCTCGCCAACGTCGAACCGGCGCGCGCCGGACTGAAACGACTCGGGGTAGTCGATCAACCCGCCGAAGTTCTCCGAGCCCTGCCGCGCGTACCAGTTGTGCTCCAGCGGCCTGCCCCCCTGCCATCGCGGCGCGACGTACAGGAACCCGGTGCTGTAGGGACCGAGCAGCCACTTGTAGCAGGCCGCGACCAGGAAGTCCGGATCGACCAGGGCGAGGTCGAAGGGCATGACGCCGAGCGACTGGGTCAGATCGAGCGCCAGCGCCGCCCCCACCTCGCGGAGCCGCCGCCGAATGGCGACCAGATCGAGCGCCGCGCCGTCGAGCCAGTGGAGGGCCGGCAGGGCGGCCAGCGCGGTCCGGCTGTCGATCGCCTCCAGCACGGCGCCGGTCCAGTCGTCGGCTCCAGGGCGGGGGAGGCGGACCAGCTCGGCCCCCGCCTCGCGGGCCCGTTCCCGCCAGGTGAGAATCGTGGAAGGGAACTCGCCCTCGAGCACCAGCACCCGCTGCCCGCGGGCAAGCGGCAGGTTGCGGGCCGCCACCGCCATGCCGTAGCTCGCCGCGGGCACCAGGGCCACATCGTCCGCGGTGGCTCGTCCCCCGGCAAGCCGCGCGAACGCGGCGCGGGCCCGGTCGGTGATCCGGAAGAAATCGGCCGGGGCGATCTCCCAGGGCCGGGCCTTCCGGGCCAGGGACTCCTGACCCAGCGCCAGCACCGTTCGGGGCAGGGGGGACATGTAGGCGCAGTTGAGATAGGCGACATCATCGGGGAGGTCGAACAGCGCCCGCTGCGAGGGCAGCAGGTCGGTGGGGCCCGGTACGGGGGCGGTCATGATGCCTAGCGACGGCGGGTCCAGAGGACGACCGTCCCGCAGGTCGCTCCCAGCCCGCCCAGCTCGGCCGGGGTCTCCGCGGCGCCGCGGTAGACCTCGATCGCCTCGAGCTGGGCCACCGGGATATCGTCGATCGAGGGAGGCGGCATTCCCGATCCCGGCACGAAGACCCGGGTCCCGTCGAGCCAGACCGCCATCGGGCATCGCCCCCGCGCCGTGGTGGCAATGACCCGCGCGGCGCCGGACACCACCAGTCGGACCCCTCGCTGGGTCCGGAGGAGATCGCTCACCCGGCGGTGCTCCGACGCGCGGAGCACGTGCCAGTCGAGGAACGTTCCCTGGCCTGCCGCCCGTCGTTCGGCAAACGGCATCAGACCCGGCGGCACCGCCGCCGCGGTCACCTCGATCGGCTCGAGCTCCAGGATCGTGGGGCGGAGCCGGACCGTCACCTGAAGGGAATCCGGCCCGAAGATCAGGGCCCGGAGGCGGACGGGGCGATAGCCCACTTTCCGAACCAGCAGGAAGCCGGTGCCCAGCGGCACCCGGGAGACCTGGAACCGGCCGTCCGCGTCGGTCACGGTGCGGCGACCGCCGGCCTCCATCAGGACCTCCGCTTCGGAGACAGGGAGCCCGGTGGAGTCGTTCACGGCCCGGCCGTTGATGGTGGCCTGGCCTGCGGCCTGGCCGGCGCCAGCGGCCAGGAGCACCAGGATGAGCGGAGGAGCGCGCATGGGGGCTCCGGGAACGGGGAACGCGGTCCGGGACCGCCGCAATCGACTTCCCTCGACACCGCCGCGCAAGGCCGGACGGCCGTTGCCTAGCCCGGCACGGAGCATCACGGCGGCGCCCTTGCCCGGTCCGCGCCGGGCGGGCACGTTGTACAGTCCGCGAGACTGCGAGACGGGACGGCGCGGTCTGCGGTGAATCCCGGGATCCGCCGGCAGCTTGGCCGGCTCGAGACCGCTTGCGAGGAGGTTTGCCCATGATGCGCCGGTTCGCTGTCTGGTTGTTCGCCCTGCTGATCGCACCCTCCGCGGCCGCCCAGCGGCCGATGACGCCCGACGACGTGCTCCGGCTCCGCCAGGTCTCCGATGCCCAGCTCTCCCCGGACGGACGGTGGGTGGCGTATGTGGTCTCGGAGGTGGACCTGGAGGAGAACGCCACCAATCCCGACCTCTGGCTGGTGGCGGTCGAGGGCGGGACCCCCTTCCGGCTCACCACCAGCAAGAAGGCAGACACCCAGCCCCGGTGGTCGCCCGACGGCCGCTGGATCGCCTTCATCTCGGCCCGCGAGGATCGGCCCCAGATCTGGCGGATCCGGCCGAACGGCGGCGAGGCCGAGCGGCTCACCAGCAGCAAGACCGCCGTCCAGTCCTTCCGCTGGTCTCCCGATGGCCGCACCCTGGCCTACCTCGCGGCCCGGGAACCGACGCCCGACGAGGAGAAGCGACAGAAGGAGAAGGACGACGCCATCGTGGTGGACGGCGAGTTCTCCTACGGACGGCTCTGGCTCTTCGATCTCGAAGGCCGGAAGGCAACGGAGCTGGTGAAGGGGGACTTCCATGTGAGCGACGCCGACTGGGCGCCCGATGGCACCCGGCTGGCCATCACGGTGACCCCGACCCCGAAGGCCGACGACGGCGGACGAACCGACATCCATCTGGTTACGGTCCCGGGCGGTGAACGGACCCTGCTGTATCAGAACGCGGGTCCCGACTATGCGCCGCGGTGGTCGCCCGACGGCCGGCAGATCGCGTTTCTGACCCGCGAGGACCTGCCCAGGACGGTCGGCCAGCAGCGGCTGGTGGTGATGGACGTCCCCGGCGGCCGGCCTCGCGAGGTGGCCCGTGGCTTCCTCTACCAGCCGGGTCCGGTCACCTGGTCGCCCGACGGCCGGACGCTCTATTTCACCGCGTCGGTGCGGACCACGTCCCAGTTGTTCAGCGTGCCGGCCAGCGGCGGAACACCCCGGGCGCTCTCCAGCCACGAGGCCGTCATGTCCGGCGCGAGCATGAGCCGGGACGGCGCCGCCGTCGCCTTCACCCTGAGCGACACGCAACGTCCCAACGAGGTGTTCGTGGCGCGCGGCCTCCCGACCTTCACGCCGACCAGGCTGACCGATCACAACCCCGAGGTCGCCGGCCTCGCGCTCGGCCGGAGCGAGGTCATTCGCTGGAAGAGCCGGGACGGCATGGAGATCGAGGGGGTGCTGATCTATCCGGTAGGCTACGAGCGCGGGCGCCGGTATCCCACCATCGCGTTCATTCACGGGGGCCCGTCCGGGGTCTGGACCCAGGCGTTCCCCGGATCGTGGGGCAACTACGGTCACGTGTACGCCGGCAAGGGGTGGGTGTCCTTCTATCCCAACGTCCGGGGTTCATCGGCCTACGGCGAGAAGTTCCTGGCCGCCAACGTGCGGGACTGGGGAGGCGGCGACTACCAGGACATCCAGACCGGACTCGATCACCTGGCGCGCCTCGGCGTTGCCGACACGACCCGGCTGGCGCAAAGCGGCTGGAGCTACGGCGGGTACATGACGGCGTGGACCCTGACCCAGACCAACCGGTTCAAGGGCGTGATGGTCGGCGCCGGCCTCACCAACATGTACTCGATGTACTCCACCAACGATCTCCAGACGGTGCTCGAGAACTACTTCGGCGCCGAGCCGTGGGACGATGAACAGGCCTACCGGCGGGCCTCGGCGATGACGTTCATCAAACAGGCCCGCACGCCCACGCTGATCCTGCATGGCCAGCAGGATCTCCGGGTCCCGATCGGGCAGGCGCAGGAGTTGTACATGGGGCTCCGGAAGAATGGCGTGCCCGTGACCCTGGTCTTCTATCCCCGGGCCGGGCACGGGCTCACCGAACCGCGACACCAGCTCGACAAGATGAAGCGCGAGTACGCCTTCTTCTCGAAGACCGTGCTCGGCGTGGAAGCGGACGACGCGCCCAAGGCCGTGCCATGAGCCGGGGCCCCGGGCGGCGGGTGGCCCGGGTCGGGTGCGGCGTGGCCA
>CAZFSA010000157.1:0-9642 GCA_964521535.1 uncultured Gemmatimonas sp. | reverse complement strand
TGGCCCCGCTCACAGCGGACGGCGCGGTCACCGCGCGCTCCCACTGGCCGTCGCCACCGGCTGCGGCAGCCGCCGGCGCAGGCGATAGACGTAGGCCAGGATCTCGGCCACGGCGACGAAGAGGGCCGGTGGAATCGGCGAACCGACCGTGCAGGCCGCCCGGAGAGCCCGCGCCAGCGGACGGTTCTCCACCACCGGGACACCGGCGGCGGCCGCCAGCTTCCTGATTCGCTCGGCCAGCTTCCGCTCACCCATCGCCACCACCACCGGCGCCTGGGCTCGGAGCGGATCGTATCGGAGCGCCACCGCGATGTGGATCGGGTTGGTCACCACCACATCGGCCGTCGCAACCTGGGTCAGCATTCGTTGCCGGGCCCGCTGCCGGGCGATCTGACGGATCCGGGCCTTGATCTGGGGGTCGCCCTCCTGCTCCTTGTGCTCGCGCAGCACCTCCTCACGAGTCATCCGGAGCTGGCGCTCGGTGCGGAAGATCTGGACCACATAGTCGAGCGCGCCGAGCGCGAGGAACGCGAGCCCGACGGTGAGGCCAAGCCGCACCACCGCCGATCGGAGCACGGTCACGCTGTGGAGGGCCGGGGCGTCGGCCAAGGCCACGAATCGGGGCCAGGCGCCTCGCAGGACCAGGTAGGTGACCAGGCCGAGGGCCACCAGCTTGAGGACCGACTTGGCGAAGTTGAGCGCCGCGTCGGCGCCGAAGATCCTGCGGAACCCGGACAGCGGGTTGATCCGCTTGAGGTCGGGTTTGAGGGGCTTCCAGCTGGCGGCGCCCCGGCTCTGGACCAGCCCGGCGCCGACGGCGAACAGCGCCACCCCCAGTACCAGGGGAAGCAGCCCGAGCACGCCCTCGAACAGAACCACCCGCAGAAGGGCAGCGGCCGAGAGCGCACCGGGGGCCGCCACCATCCAGGCCGGACCCGACCGGAAGAGCTCGAGCAGATGGCCGGCGGCTGTCGCCCCGCCGACGGTCGCCACCAGGCCGGTCCCGGCGACCAGACTCACGGCCGCCGTGAATTCCTGGCTTCTCGGAATCCGGCCCTCTTCGCGGGCCTTCTGCCGCCTCCGGGGAGTGGGCTCCTCGGTGCGGTTGTCGGAGGCGCCCGCGTCATGCTCGGCCACGGGTCACCGTCCCTGGGGCGCGAAGGCCCCGATCACGACGTCGACTGCTTCGGGCAGGCCGCCGACCCAGCGGCCCACCACTCGAGCCAGAATCGGCAGGGCGGCGCCGAACATCAGCAGCGCCAGCCCGATGGAGATTCCGAACGCCATCGCCATGGCGTTGAGCTGGGGCACGGCGCGGCTCAGGATGGCCATGGCGAGGTTGGTGACGGTGAGGGTGACGCTTACCGGCGCGGCAACCTGAATGGCGTTGCCGAACAGACTTCCCATGGCCGCGAGGGCCACGTCGCTGCCTCCTCCCAGCTGACCCAGGGTCCCCGGTGGAATGGCGCGCAGGCTGCCCGCGAGTCCGTCCAGCAGCATCAGGTGCCCGCCCAGCGCCACGAACACGGTGAGCCCCAGGTAGCCGTAGAGCTGGGTCAGCGCGGGCCCGCCGTTCTCGACGCTGCCCGTGAAGAGCTGCCCGAAGGAGAGGCCCGTCTGGAGCGCGACGACCTCGCTCGCCAGGGTGAGGGCGTGCTGCAGCGCGGCGGCCACGAGGCCGATGGTCACGCCCACCATGAACTCGGTGGCCAGGGGCAGCGCCAGCTCCAGCGGATGGTCCGGATAGGCAACCCGCGGCGCCCCCTGGAGCAGGACCCCCGCGAGGACCACCACCACGGCGCCCTTGACCGTCCGGGGCACGCCGAACATGGACCAGAAGGGGGCAACCAGGACCAGGCCGGTCAGGCGGGTGCTGATCAGGACGAAGCCGGGCCACGCCCAGGGCGCGAGAAGCTGGGTGCCGTCCATCAGGCCCCCAATCCCGGCAGGCTGCGCAGGGCGGCCACCAGGAACTCCACGAGTTCCCGCAGCATCCAGGGCAGCACCAGGAGCAGCACCAGCGCCAGCGCCAGCACCTTCGGCAGGATGGTGAGCGTTTGCTCCTGCAGTTGCGTCACCGCCTGCACCAGGGTGACGAGGAGGCCGACCAGCACCGCCGTCAGCAGCAAGGGGGACGCGACCATCAGGGTCAGCATGACCCCCCGCCGGATCAGATCCACCGCCAGCGCGGCCGTCATCCCGTCACCGATGGAAGCTCGCGACCAGGTTCTGGGCCACCAGGGACCAGCCGTCGGCGAGGACGAAGAGGAGCAACTTGAAAGGCAGCGAGATCATGACTGGCGGCACCATGAACATGCCGAGGCTCATCAGGCTCGTTGCCACCACCAGGTCCACGACCACGAAAGGGAGGAAAATCACGAACCCCATCCAGAAGGCGGTTTGCAGCTCGCTGGTGACAAAGGCCGACACGATGGTCAGCGTCGGTACCTCGTCGATCGATCCGGCCTCCGCAACGCCCGCCAGTTCGGTGAACGTCGCCAGGTCCTTGTCCCGCACGTTGCCGAGCATGAACCGCCGAAAGGGCTCGACCGCGGCCCGGTACGCTTCGTTCTGGGGCAGCCGGCCCTCGAGATAGGGCTGGAGCGCGGTCCGGTTCACCTCGTCCAGGACCGGGTGCATCACGACGCCGGTGAGCAGGACCGCGATCGCCACGAGCAGCTGGCCGGGCGGGCTACCCTGGGTCCCGATGGCAGACCTGAGGAAGTGGAGGACGACCAGAATCCGGGTGAAACTGGTCATCAGCAGCACCACCGCCGGCAGGAGCGTGAGGGCGCCCAGAAAGACCACCAGGCCCACCGTGCCCGAGAGCCGGACCTGCTCGGGGCCCTGCCCGATCCGGACATCCACGCCGGGAACGGCTGGCGCGGCCACCGGCCCCTGGGGGACCACGGCCGTCCGGGCGGTCGGGGCCGGAGCCAGGACCGGTCCTACCGGCACGACACCACGCGCGGAATCGGAAGCGGACTGGGCCCCCGCGGGAGCCGCCGTGAGCGTCAGGGCCAGGGCCAGGGTGAGCCGACCGAGAAGCCGCCGGAACTCATGATCCGCACGGGTGCGATCGCCGCCCCGGGCGGCGGGTGCCAGGATCCGGTCGCGGTCATCGCCCCGGACCTCGGTGATCAGGCGCACCCCCTGGTCGCCGGTGGCCAGCAGCAGGACGCGTTCCCCCACCCGTACCAGGAGCAGGCCCTGCTTCGGGCCGAGCGGCTTGCGGTCCAGGACGTCCAGCGGCAGGACACCAGTGGGGGCGCCCCCGGCGTGGAGGCGCTTCAGGAGGCGCAGCACCAGGAGGAGCAGACCGCCCGTGATGGCGAAGGCCGCCACCACTCCGACCAGGTCCATGGGTCAGGCAGCCGGTTCAGGAGTATCGGAGTCCGCCACCAGGCGGGTAATCCGGACCCCGAAGTGCTCGCCGATCACGACGACCTCGCCCTCGGCGAGCTTCCGGTCGCTGACGAAGATGTCGATCGGGTCGCCCACCATTCGCTCCAGCGGGATCACGGATCCGGCACCGAGGGCCAGGACCTCCTGCACCGTCATGCTGGTTCGACCGAATTCGATCGCGAGGGGCAGCGTCATGTCGAGCAGGGTGTCGAGCCGCGCGGGCGGGGCCCCCGCTCTGGTCCCGGCTCCGCCCAGCTCGTTCCAGGCGGGCGCTCCGCCCGCCGCCGTCTCATCGCTCACTGGATCCTCCCGCGGGTAGGCCGTCCGGTCCCGTCCCGGGGGCCCGCCGGCTGTGTGACCTTCAGACCGAGGGTGCGCCGGTACTGGCCCAGCGTTCCCACAAAGCGACATCGGCCGTTGACGTGGAGTTCGACCGGCGCGTCAATCGGCTGGGTGGTAGTGATGATCTGCCCCGGGCGCAGCCGCGCGATCTCGCGGGCCGTGAGCCGGAGTGGCGGAAGCCTGACCGCGAGCCCGACGTGGGCGGCCAACAGGGCGGACTCGACCAGGCGCCGCTGGGCCGGGGTGGAGGCAGCCGCGGCGGCTCCCCGGGTCTTCTCGGCGAGAAAGGACTCCAGCGACAGCAGGGGCAGGCAGAGACCGATATAGCTCTCGAAGCCACCGACCCGGACGTCGAACCGCACGGCGAGGACGTTGTCCTCCCGGCTGGCGATCCGCAGCATGTCGGGCGTCGACTCGAACCCGGTCACTTCGGGTGCCAGGACCAGGTGATCCGCCCAGGCCTCCCGCAGGGTGGCCAGCAGCTTGTCGATGAATCCGCGAACCACTGAACGCTCGAGCATGGTGAGCGGCCGCTCCACCTTGATCGGCTCACCCGGCCCGCCGAACACCCGGTCGACCACGAGGAACGCCAGGTCGAGCCCCAGGTCCACCACGCCCTCGCCCCGGACTGATCCGCCGAGCCCGAAGACGAAGGCGGCGCAGGGGCTGCTCACGCCGAGGACGAACTCCGAGAAGGTGGCCTGCTCCACCGCGCAGATGACGTCGACCGGCGTGCGCAGGCGCGACGAGAAGGTGGCCTGAAGCGACGCACCCACCCGGGAAAAGATCGCCTCCAGCGTCAGGCGGCGGTCCTTCGACACCCGCGGCGGGCGAAGGAAGTTGTAGGGCGTCGCGACCAGGGGTTGTGCGGGTCCGCGCTGAGCTCGGCCCAGGAGCTGGTCGATGTCCCGCTGACTCAGCGCGTCGGCGCCGCCCGGAGGAGGCGTGGCACCTTGGGGATCGGTGTCGGGCATGCGAAGCGATCGGGGCGCCGGCTATTGGACGACGAACTGCGGCAGAAACACCCGCAGCTTGGTGGAGGTCCCTGCGACCGCTGAAATCGTGTCCGACAACTGGCGCTTGAGCGAGTCTCGAATGCCCGGGGTGCTCAAGGCTTCCATGGTCAGCCGCTCCAGCAGGGAGATGGCCAAGTCGCGAATCCTGGCCTCCTGTCGGCGGAGCACGGCATCGACCTTGGCATCGGGGGTCTCCACGGCAAGCGAGATCATGAGAAACCTGGATCCCTGCGAGCCCGCCGGATTGACGATCAAGTTGTCGACCCGGAAGATGGGCCCCTTCTCCGATCCCTCCGGCGCCGGCTCGGCCGGGGCCGGGTCGAGTCCGGCGGTCACGGCCGGGGCGGCGGGTTGAAACCTCGGGGCGATGATCAGAGCCCCCACCACCGCGCCCGCGAGGGCGGCCACCAGCGCCACCGCGGGCACCAGCCAGACCGGGCCCTTCCTGCCGGCGGGTTTCGCCGATGCCGCCTCGCCGCCCGATTCCGCCGCCGCCTGGTCCGCCATGACCGGTCGCCTCGTTTCGAAGACTGGCGGTGGATTCCGCCGTCAGGACGTAAAGGCAACCGACGTACCAGCAACCGTCGCGCACTCTGGAGGGCGGCGCTGCGCCGCAACCAGTTGTCAGTGTGAGGGTTGCGCTGCGGCGGCTCGTCTGCCCGCCGGAGCCCATTGGGGAACCCGCGCGGAACTTCCGTTCGGGATGTGGATTTTCTTGCCGGAGGGTCGATGACGGAAACGCCGACCGGAAGGAGACGGCCACGCCGCCTCCTTCCGCCCGGCCAGAACTACCGCTTCAGGTTCACCAGCTCGGTCAGCATCTCGTCCGAGGTGGTGATCACGCGCGCCGAGGCCTGGAACCCGCGCTGGGCCGTGATCATCTCGGTGAACTGTTCCGAGAGGTCCACGTTCGACTGCTCCAGGGCCGACGCCGTGATCGACGAGGTGTTGCTCGAGCCGGCGAATCCGAGCACGGCCACGCCCGAGTTGGCCGAGCCCTCGTACATGTTGTCCCCGCGGCGAATCAGCCCCGTGGGGTTGTTGAAGCTGGCAAGCGACAGCTGCGCCACCGGCCGATTCACGCCGTTGGTGTAGAACCCGGTGATGACGCCGGTCGAATCGATCGAGATGTCCTGGAGGTCGCCGCTGGTGTATCCGTCCTGGGTGGTGAAGACCGCGTTCGACGGGTTGGCGAACTGGGACAGACCGTTGATGTCGTTCACGTTGCCCGGATCGAGGACGATGTCGAAGGGCGTGCCGCCGGAGTTCGGCGTCACCCGGATCCGGACTGGCTCCGCGCTCAGGTTGACCAGCCCGTTGCTGAAGTCCACCATCTGCCCGTTGGCGTTGAAGGTCACCAGCCCCTGGTTGGTATCCAGCGGCGCGGTCCCCGGAGTGCTGGCATTGTCGATCGCCTCGACCGTGGCCGTGGCGCTGGTGATACCGAACGTCCAGGTATTGTTGGGCGTCGGCGGCGTCCCGGCAAAAACCTGATCAAACTGGAGCACCAGGTTGTGGGCCTGACCCACGGTGTCGTACACCGTGATCGACATCTGGTGCGGCTCGGAGGCCGTGGTCGGCGAGGTCTGGATGATGCGCTGGTTGACGTTGAGGTTGCCGGCCAGGCTCAGGTTCTGGGTGGCCCGGGCCGGCGACTTGAGGTTGAGGGTCAGGTCGATGTCGGTGACCGCCGACGAGGACGAGAAGTTGCCGAGGGCATCGGCATTGATCCCCTGCACGATGAACCCGTTGCTCGGCGACACCAGCCGGCCGTTGGCGTCGAACTGGAAGTTGCCGGCGCGGGTGTACATGGTCCGCCCGTTGCCCTTCACCACGAAGAAGGCATCCCCGTTGATCGCCACGTCGGTGGCGACCCCGGTGCTTTGAATCGTACCCTGCGTAAACTTCATGTCGATGCTGGAAACGTTCATCCCGTTGCCGATCTGGAGGGGGTTCCGGCCCCCGGAGTTGGCTGGGGGACGGGTGGCGCCCTGCAGCAGCTGGTTGAACGACTCGGCGAAGGTGACCCGGGACGACTTGAACGCCACGGTGTTCACGTTCGCGACATTGTTGCCGATCACGTCCATCCGCACCTGATGGTTGCGGAGGCCGGACACGCCGGCGAAGAGGGCCCGCATCATGGCTCGTTACGCTCCTTCGGTCAGGAAGTGATTTCGGAGATGCTATCCAGCGCCACGCGCCGGCTCCCGAGCCGGAGCATGATCGTTCCCTGCTCAAACACGACTCCGTCGACAACGCCTTCGATGTAGGTCGTGGCGCCGCGGGTACGGCCCGACGAATCCGTCACCTCGACGAACACCCGGTAGCTGCCTGCCGGGAGATCGGGCGAGACATCCAGCCGGTGAAGCCCGCCCGACACCGGACCGGCCGCCACCGTGGCGGCGACGCGGCCGGCGGCATCGACGAATCGAACGGTCGCAGCGCCGCCGCCGGCACCGACCTCAACCGGAATGGTGACCGCCCCGCCGCTGGCGACGGTCACCTCGTTGCCGGCGGCCAGCACCTGGCGGCCGATCAGCGATGCGCCAAGCCTGGTCTTGTCGAGGAGCCCGGCCTTGATCTGCTCCCCGAGCTGGGCCTCGATCGCGGTGTTGAGCCGGGTCAGCTGCTCCACCGTGGAGAACTGGGCCAACTGCGCCGCGAACGCGTCCGGCTCCAGGGGGCTCAATGGGTCCTGGTGCCGAAGCTGCACGACCAGCAACTCCAGAAACTGGTCGCGTCCGAGCTGGGCCCGATCACGCGCCGCCGGGGCCGATGCGACGGCCCCAAGCCCCGCCAATGGAAAGGTCATGCCCACCTCCCGGGTTGTTCCTGTTCCGGGGTCGGACGCTCACGCGGCCGCCCCTGCCGACGCTGCCCACCCTCGTGACCCGGGCTCTCCCGGCGTCCCTCGCCTGGCGCTTGCCGATCCGGCCCCCGAGGTTCGGCCGATCCGCCGCCGGTCGCGGCGCCAGGGTCGCCCGGAGGCTGAATTCGAACCCGGGCATCCACCATCCCGCGTTCCTCAAGACTCCGGTGCAATCCCGGTAGCTCCTGTTCCAACCGGGCGGCGAGAGCCGGTTCGGCCGGGATGATCGTGGCTCGAAGCGAAGGACCGCGGAAGCTGATTCGGAGCCGGCCAACCTCCCCGAGATCGTCATGAAGGTCGATCGTCACGCGATCCGGCCGGCGCGCGACGGCAGCCGGCGTGATGACCTGCGACACGGTCCGGGCAGCCGGCGTCTCGCCAGCGCTGCCTCCGCGATCGGGAACGAGTGCGCTGCTCCGACTGTTCGCCGGCGGATCGGCGCCCGCGATGGCCGGGAGACTCGGGGACCGCTCGCTCTGGGGTTCAGGGACGGACCAGCGCTCGGCTCTCCAGACCTGGTCAGGTCGTCGGTTCGCGGGCCGGGCATCGGCGCTGGGCGGGGCGCTGACCGGCTCGGGGCCGGCGCGTTCCGGGCCGAACGAGGCGACCGTCGCCCAGCCAGCGCTGTCGCGCCGGGGCCCGGGAGGCGGGACCGGACTGCGGTCATGTCGCTGCGCGGAAGCTGGCGAATCGCCGGCTGTGCCCTCGGGCTCAGCCTCGACGACCGTCGCCGCCCCCTCCGCACCACCTGGGGCCGCCGCCTGGGTCGCCGGATTGCGAACTCCGTGGGACTCACGCTGGTGGAGGGCTGCCAAAAGCCCGACCCGCAGTTCCGGTCCAGGAGGCGGCGCATCGATACGCCGGACATGGGGCGCGGCTGCCGGGGCGTCCGCTCGCCGGGAGTCCTCCGCGGCAATGGCGGGCGGGAACCGGTCCATGGTCGGAAAGCCGAACCCCCCGATCTCGACTGCGTTGGCCACCGGACCCAGTTCCCGCAGCAGCGTCTCGGCATCGACCTCATCGGCCATGGCCCCGGCAGGGTGATGGGGGCCCGGGCGGCCCGAGGTCTCCGAGGAGCCGCTTCGTGGGGTTCGGTCCGCTGCCGGATCTGGCCGGAAGTCGAGTCGCCCCAAGGCCACGGCATCGGCTTCCGGGGGCGGGGCCCACAGGTGCTCCATCGCTCGAGACCGGGCGTCGGATGGAACGCGCGAGCCGATCAGCGCCTCGGCATCCTCAGCGAATAGCAGGCGGTCCGGACCGTCGTGCTGCGGCGTCGCGGCCCGACGACCGACCCGGGAGAGCCAGATCTCCAGGTCCCGCTCCAGCGTCAACCCGCCCGTGGGGTCCGGCTTGTCGGCCGCCGGGAGGCCGGGCTGGGAGGCGCCATCGTCCTCGCCGGTCGACTCGGTCGAATCCAGGCTCCAGTCCTCTCCGAGGACCAACGTCAGCTCGTCCCCCTCGGTCGAGGTGGCCGGGCGCGCGGGCGTCGCCCCGGGAAGCGGGAGAGGCGACGTCGAGAACAGAGCGCCGAGCGTCATCTCGAAGGCGCCGTCCGGTCCGGATAGGTCGGCGGTCGACGCAGGCGATCCAGCGTCCGGAGTGGGGCTCGCTCCGAGTTGCAGCGGAGCCATCATCGGGAGTCTCCTTTGGGATCGGGCGGGCCGCCGCCCAGCAGCCGCCGGCTCAGTGCGGCGGCCCGGTCATCCGGCAGCGCCGCCAGCATCGGGGCCAGTTGGCGGGTGCCCAGCTGGCGGAGGATTCGCTCCACCTCGGCGTCGGTGAGCCGGGCGAGAATGTCAGCGGCTTCGCGAGGCTTCATCGCCGCCAGGATCTTGGCGACGAGCCGGGCATCGGCCACAGCGCCGGCTTCGTTGGCGGCTTCCGCCGAGGCCGGCGAGGTCGGTTGGGTGTCCGTCGCGGCTGGTGCCGGTGATGGTCGCTCGCGGCTGCCGGCCGCCGTCCCCCCTTCCGGGAGATTGGCCGGCGCGGCATCGGCCGGCCCGGCCGAGT
>CAZFSA010000156.1:5328-9725 GCA_964521535.1 uncultured Gemmatimonas sp. | reverse complement strand
AGGATCTGCGCCTGCACCGTCACGTCGAGCGCCGTCGTCGGCTCGTCGGCGATCAGGAGATCGGGACGGGCGGCCAGCGCGATGGCGATCATGACCCGTTGGCGGAGCCCCCCGCTCAGCTCGTGGGGGTAGGCCGAGTAGCGCGCCCCGGGATCGGGAATGCCCACCTCCTCGAGCAGGGCAACCGCCCGGTCGCGCGCCTCCGAGCGACTCAGCCGGGCGTGCGCGGTGATGGCTTCCTGCACCTGGTACCCGGCCGTCAGCACCGGGTTGAGGCTGGTCATCGGATCCTGGAACACCAGCCCGATCCGCCCTCCCCGAACCCGGCGG
Organism: uncultured Gemmatimonas sp.; assembly: GCA_964521535.1. Lineage (GTDB taxonomy): Bacteria > Gemmatimonadota > Gemmatimonadetes > Gemmatimonadales > GWC2-71-9 > SHZU01. The sequence goes on along the minus strand of CAZFSA010000156.1, from coordinate 9,395 downwards.
AGCGACTCGCCCTGAAGCGCGAGGAGGTCCATCCCGTCCAGCCGGATCGCGCTCCCGGGCCCGATCGTGCCCGGGGCGGGAACCAGGCGAAGCAGGGCCAGGCCGGTGAGACTCTTGCCCGAGCCCGACTCCCCGACCAGCGCCAGGGTCTCGCCCCGCTCGAGCTGGAAGCTCACGCCGTCCACCGGACGCACCGGTCCGGCCGGACCAGGGAACTGGACCCGAAGGTCGCGCACCTCGAGCAGCGGCGTCATGCCCCGCGAGGGTCGAACGCAGCCCGAAGGGCGTCGCTCACGAGGTTCACCGCCAGCACCGTCGCGGCGATCGCGGCGCCGGGGAAGAAGGCCGCCCAGGGAGCCGTCCCGAGCAGATCGCGCCCGTCGAGCACCATGCTGCCCCAGGACGGCGTGGGCGGCTGGACGCCGACGCCGAGGAAGGAGAGGCCCGCCTCGAGCAGGATCACGTCGCCCACGCCGAGGGTGGCGCTCACCAGCACCACGCCGGCGACGTTGGGAACCAGGTGCCGAGCCACCAGCCGTGCCGGACCGGATCCCAGGGCCTGAGCCGCCTGAATGAACGGCAGGGCACGGAGACGGAGCACCTCCCCCCGGACCAGCCGGCTGGTGCCGAACCAGCCGGTGAGGCCGATCACCAGGATCAGGGCGCCGAGGGGCACCCGTTCCCACACAACCAGGAGGAGGAGCAGCACGAAGAGGCGCGGGATGGCCAGGGCCGCGTCGACGATCCGCATCAGGAGCGCATCGATCCACCCGCCGGACAGTCCGGCGATGACGCCTACCGCCACGCCCACGCTGAGCGACAGGGCCACGGCCAGCGCGGCGATGGTGAGCGAGACCCTGCCCCCGTGGACGACCCGGGAAAGCAGGTCCCGGCTCAGGCGGTCGGTGCCAAAGGGATGGGCGGGGCTGGGTGGCGCGGCGCCGGCTTCGAGCGCCGGGATGGCCGCCGGATCCGGGAGGACGGCCGGTGCGAACAGCGCTGCCGCCGCGAACACCGCCAGGCTGACGATGCCCACGCGTCCGCCGGGATGGCGCCACGCCCGGCCGAGCACCGCCAGGACCGACCCGGTCATGCTGGCCGCACCCGCGGATCGAGCCAGTAGTAGGCCACGTCGGTCAGCACCCCACCCGCCAGGACCGCTCCCGACGCGAGCATGGCGGTTGCGAGGAGCACCGGATAGTCCCGCGCCCCGATCGCGGCAGCGGCGAGCGACCCCAGGCCGGGCCAGTTGAAGACGGCCTCGACGAACACGGCGCCGGTGACCAGCACGGGCAGCCAGAGGCCCAGCAGGGTCACGACCGGGAAGAGTGCCGTGCGCCAGGCATGCCGCCAGATCACCCGACGTTCGCTCAGCCCCCTGGCGCGGGCGGCGAGCACGTAGTCGAGCCGGAGCACCTCCAGCAGCGCGGCTCGCTGGTACCGCATGGTGACGGCGATCGAGACCAGGGACAGGGTGAGTACCGGAAGCGCCAGGTGATGGAGCAGGTCGAGCACCCGGGTCACCGTCCCGGCGTCGGGGGGCAGCAGGCCCCGCATTTGCGCGGCCGGGAACAGTTGCCATCGGAGGCTCAGCCAGGCCACCAGCATCAGCGCCAGCCAGAAGCTGGGCATCGCATAGCCGGCCAGGCTGAGCCGGGCAAGCCAGCGGTCGAGGGCGCTGCCGCGCCGGCGTGCCTGAAGAACGCCCAGCCAAACGCCCAGGGTAAAGTTCACCAGGAGCACGGCTCCGCCCAGCAGCAGGGACGGCCCGATCCGACGTCCCACCAGTTCGCTCACCCGGAGCGGGTAGTACTCGATGGACACCCCCAGGTCCCCACGGAGCATGCCGCCGATGAACCGGGCGAACTGGGTGACGGGCGGCTGATCGAGGCCGAAGAGTCGCTCCAGCCGCGCCCGTTCCGCGGCGGGCATGCCGCGATCGTTGCTGAGCCGCTCGAGCGGATCCCCGGGCGCGGCCCGCATCAGAAAGAAGCACAGGACCGCGACGGCGGCGAAGGTGACAATGGCCTGGCCGAGCCGGCGGGCGAGCCAGAGGAGCACCTAACGTCCCGGGCGATGGTCGCGGGGAAGGCGCTGCGCGGGGTCCACCGACCACCGCCACAGGTCCGCCCAGGGCGACTCCGACCGGAACGAGACGTTCCGGTAGCGGGCGTGGAGCACCACCACGTCCGCGGGCGAGTACATGAAGACCGCGGGCACTGCCGCCTGAAGGGCCGAGATGGCCTCGCGCCAGGCCCCCGCGGCGTCACCGGTCTCCCGAATCGCCCGGTGCAGCGCCCGATCGAACGCCGGATCGCAGACGTGACCGACGTTCGACCCGCCCTCCTGAATGCCGGCGCAGGACCAGCTCTGAACCAGGCCCGAAGGGGTCGGGTCGAGGCCCGCCTGGGAGAAGTCGAGATCGAACTCGCCCCGACTCCGCCGCTCCGCCCAGACCGGCCCGTCGAGCCGGATCAGCTCCAGCCGGATTCCCACTCGCCGCAGCATGTCCTGGATGGGCTCGGCCAGTTCCACGCGGGGCACGCTGGTGCCCGGGTAGGTGAGCCGCAGCGAGAGCGGCATGCCGCCGCGGTCCAGGGTGCCGTCCCCGTCCGTGTCGCGCCAGCCCCGTTCGGCCAGCAGCCGGCGCGCCCGGGCGGGGTCGAAGCGGGGCCCCTCGGGGGCCACCCGACGGACCCAGCTCGCCCGGCCATACGGGCCCTCGGCCACCGAGGCGTAGGGACCGAAGACCGAGCGGAGCAGCCGGGGCCGGTCGATCGCGTGGGCAATCGCCAGCCGGACCGCCGGATCCGAGAGGATGGGGTGGGGCCGCGACCGATCGCCGTAGGCCTTGTGGTTGAACAGCAGGTAGCCCACGCTCAGCGAGGGGAAGGTGTGAATCCGAAGGGACGGCCGGTTCACGATCGGGCGGATGTTGCGGGCGATCACGAACCCCTCGTACGCGTCGGCCGTGCCGTCGAGCACCAGATTGAGCTGGGCCTCGGCGCTTCGAACCAGCAGGAACGTCACCTGCTCGATCCGGGGCGCTCCCAGAAAGAACTCCGGGTTGGCGACCAGGTCCACCTGCCGGCCCGGATCGATCCGGCTCCACCGGTACGGCCCGTTGCCCACGGGTGCCGCCGCGAAGGCCGAGCTGGCCAGCCGATCCGCCGGAATGGTATCGAGCAGATGGGCGGGAAGCGGTGGGGCGTGGAAGACGGCGTCGTACATCTGCTCGGCGTAGGCCTCGCGGAACCGGACCACCACCCGGTGCTCCCCCTCAGCGCTCACCGAGGCCACTCGCCGGAGCAACAGGGCGTAGACCGGCGCCACGCTGGAGTCCCGGGCCCGCTCCAGGCTCCAGACCGCATCCCTGGCGGTGACGGGGACGCCATCGTGCCACCGCGCCCGCGGGTCGAGCTCGAAGGCCAGGGTCAGGGAATCGCGCCGGGTCCAGCCCCGGGCCAGGGCCGGCTCGAACCGACTTTCGTCGGCGCTCTCCAGGCCGCGGCCGATCCGCGCCAGGGGCAGGAAGAGCAGGGCGGCGACGTCGGTGTTCTGCTTCCGGGTGCTCAGGGTCGGGACCGGCAGGGTGGGCTCGGCGCCCAGCACGATGGTGATCGTGCCGTGGTCGGACGGTCGCTGCGCGCCCGCGTCCGTGGCGGCGAGGACGAGCGCCGCCGGCCAGGCGTGTCGAAGCCAGCCCATTCCGCCTCCGCTTCGGGCATCGTTCCGCGGTGCCGTAATGTACAAGGCCGGTCGGGAAAAGCGCCCGTCCCGCGGCCCCAGGCTAGCGGCACCAGGTCCAGGCCGGCGAACGGAACTGCGGCTCGAATCGGGCGGTCAGCCGGTCCAGTGCCGCCGGGCCTCGAGGCTCGAACGGGGGCAGCCGGCGAGCCGCCATTTCGGCGCTTACGGCTCGGGCGGCCTCCGCAAAGGAGACCGGCCGGCCCAGCACCCGGGCGAGTGGCGCCTCGGGCGCCGGGCCGCCGGGAGCCCGGTCCCCGATGAGGAGGGAGCGCACCAGGTCCTGGTCGTCCTCCAGAAGCATCGAGCCGTGCTGGAGG
>CAZFSA010000156.1:0-5318 GCA_964521535.1 uncultured Gemmatimonas sp. | reverse complement strand
CGCGCCGTCGCGGCGAAGCTGGGCGCTCCCCACGATCTTGCGGCCGCCGACCAGAACCTCTCCCCCAACCGCAGCCGTGAAGCAGGGCCCGGCGTCGACTCCCGGAGCGGCCCGCCGGGGCGCCAGTGCCGGGGCCGCACCCAGCCGGGCCAGGGCGCCGGCCATCCATTCGTGAATCGTGCGATACGCGTCGGTCAGGCCGCCCAGGCGGCGCTCGGGCGCGGCCACCGCGTAGGTAAGCTCGCGCGCGTGCCAGACCGCCCGGCCGCCGGTCGGTCGCCGGACGCAGTCCAGTCCGAGCTGCTCGATCCGGGCTCGATCGTAACGGCGGGAGGCCGGCTCGTGCGACCCGAACGAGAGACAGTGGGGCGCCCAGACGTACAGTCGGACCAGCAGCGCCCCGGTCGTGCGAGCCAGGTCCAGCATCGCGGCGTCCCGGGCCATCTGCCACCAGCCCGGCCGGGCCTCCGCGTCCACCCAGCAGACGGCGTCGGTCACGCCTCCGCGTACTGTTCGATCGGCGGGCAGACGCAGACCAGGTTGCGGTCGCCGAAGGCCCCGTCGATCCGGGTGACGGTCGGCCAGACCTTGTGCCCCCGCACGGCAGCGGAGGGGAACCCGGCCCGCTCCCGGCTGTAGGGTCTGGCCCAGGAATCGGAGGCCACCTGGGCCAGGGTGTGGGGAGCGTGGGTCAGCAGGTTGTCTCCCCGCGGGGCGATCCCTGCCTCGATCTCGCGGATCTCCTCCCGGATCGCGATCAGGGCGTCGCAGAAGCGGTCCAGCTCCTCCTTCGACTCGCTCTCGGTCGGCTCGATCATCAGGGTGCCGGCTACCGGGAAGCTGACGGTGGGCGGGTGGAATCCGTAGTCGATCAGCCGTTTGGCGACATCTTCCACCTCGACGCCGGCGGTCTGCTTGAACGGCCGGAAATCCACGATGCATTCGTGCGCGATCAGGCCCTCCCGCCCGGTGTAGAGGATCGAGTAGTGATCGGAGAGGCGGCGCGCGACGTAGTTGGCGTTGAGGATGGCGTAGCGGGTCGCCTGGGTGAGGCCGTCGGGCCCCATCATCCGGATGTACGCCCACGAGATCGGCAGGATCGACGGACTCCCCCAGGGCGCCGCGGACACGGTGCCGCAGCTCTCCGGACCGCCCACCGGCACCAGCGGGTGGGAGGGAAGGTAGGGCGCCAGGTGCGCGGCCACGCCGATCGGCCCCATGCCGGGCCCGCCGCCTCCATGGGGGATGCAGAACGTCTTGTGGAGGTTGAGGTGGCAGACGTCGGCGCCGAAGTCTCCCGGGCGACAGAGTCCCACCTGGGCGTTGAGGTTGGCGCCGTCCATGTACACCTGACCGCCCGCGGCGTGGACGATCTCGCAGATCCGCCGGATCCCGTCCTCGAACACCCCGTGAGTGGACGGGTAGGTCACCATCAAGGCTCCGAGGTGGCTGCGGTGCTCGGCGGCGCGAGCCTCGAGATCGGCCAGGTCGATGTTGCCGCTGGCGTCGGTCTTCACCACCACCACCCGGAAGCCCGCCATCACTGCGCTGGCCGGGTTGGTTCCGTGCGCCGACTGGGGGATGAGACAGACATTCCGGTGGCCCTCGCCCCGGGCGCGGTGCCAGGCCCGGATCACCAGCAGACCGGCGTACTCCCCCTGCGAGCCGGCGTTGGGCTGGAGCGAGATTTTCGCGAACCCCGTGATCTCCGCCAGCCAGGCCTCGAGCTCCGCGAACAGCCGGGCATAGCCGGAGGCCTGGTCGGTCGGGGCGAAGGGGTGAAGCGCGTTGAAGCCGGGCCAGGACACCCCCACCATCTCGGCGGTGGCGTTGAGCTTCATCGTGCACGAGCCCAGCGGGATCATCGCGGCAGTGAGCGAGAGGTCGCGGGCCTCGAGCCGCCGGAGGTACCGGAGCATCTCGGTCTCGGACCGGTAGCGGTGGAAGACCGGATGGGTCAGGAACGGCGTGGTGCGGCGGTGCGCTGTCGGGATGGTTTCGGGCGGTTCAGCTTCGAGGGCAGGCGGCGGCGGGGTGCCGCCTGTGGCCTCGGTGAAGCAGGCGACCAGGTCCTCGAGGTCGCCGGACGAGACAGTCTCGTCCAGGGTCACCCCGATCCGGGTGGGCCCGATCTCGCGAAGGTTGATGGAACGCCGGCGGGCGGCGGCATGGACCCGCGCGGCGGTCGCGGGGTCGGCGTCGACCGCGATGGTGTCGAAGAAGCTTCGATGCGCCAGTCGGTAGCCCAGCGCCTCGACTGCCCGGGCCAGCGCCCGGGTCCGGTGGTGGACCCGCCGGGCGATGGCGACGAGGCCCTCGGGGCCGTGGTAGACGGCGTACATGCCCGCCATCACGGCCAGCAGCACCTGAGCCGTGCAGATGTTGCTCGTGGCCTTCTCCCGCCGGATGTGCTGTTCTCTGGTCTGCAGCGCCATCCGCAGGGCCGGCCGCCCATCGCGGTCACGGGAGACCCCGATGATCCGGCCTGGCACGTGCCGCTTGTGCGCATCGCGCGTGGCGAAGAAGGCGGCATGCGGCCCTCCGTAACCCATTGGCACGCCAAACCGCTGGGAGTTGCCGACCGCCACGTCGGCGCCCCAGGCGGCGGGGGCCTCCAGGAGCGTGAGCGCCAGCAGGTCGGTGGCGACCGCCACCTGGGCGCCGACGCCGTGAGCCCGCTCCGCGACGCCGCGGTAATCGACGATCTGGCCCTCGGTCCCGGGGTACTGGAGGAGGCAGCCGAAGGACGACGGATCGAACCGGAATCCCGCGGGGTCCCCAACCTCCACCGTGAGGCCCCTCGCCTCGGCCCGGGTCTGCACCACGGCGATGGTCTGCGGATGACACGCCTGGTCCACCAGGAAGCGGGTGGCATCGGCCCGCCCCACCGCATGCGCCAACGCCATCGCCTCGGCTGCGGCGGTGGCCTCGTCCAGCAGGGAGGCGTTGGCGATCTCGAGACCGGTCAGGTCGGAGACGACGGTCTGGAAGTTGAGGAGTGCCTCCAGTCGCCCCTGGGAGATCTCCGGCTGGTACGGGGTGTAGGCGGTATACCATCCGGGATTCTCCAGCACGTTCCGCTGGATCACGCCGGGCACGTGGCAGCCGGCGTACCCGAGCCCCAGGTAGGAGCGCCAGACCTGGTTGCCCGCCGCCCGCTCGGCCAGCTCCCGGAGGGCGTCGGGCTCGCTGGCGGCGGCCGGCAGGTCGAGCGGCGCGCGGCGGCGGATGTCGGCCGGGACCACGGTATCGATCAGGGCCTCGAGGGACGGGTAGCCCAGGGTGGCGAGCATCGAGCGGACATCCGTCTCCCGGGGGCCGAGATGGCGATCCGGGAAGGAGACGGCCGGAGTCGGGGCGACAGTCATGAGAACAGTGTGGATTCCTCTGGTGGAACGCAGAAGCCCCGGCGCGGAGCACCCGGGGCTTCGTGCGGCGTTGCGCCTTCCTGCTGGCCCTCAGGCGCCGATGTGGGCCCGATAGGCGGCTGCGGAAAGCAGCGCGTCGAGCCCCGCGGGATCGACGCGGAGTCGGATCATCCAGCCGTCGTCGTAGGGCGATCGGTTCACCGCCGCCGGATCGCTGTCCAGTGCGGCGTTGACCGCGACGACCTCTCCAGCAAGCGGGCTGTACAGGTCCGAGACCGCCTTGACGGCCTCGACGGTGCCGAAGGCCTGATGGGTCTCGAAGCGATCGCCGACTTTTGGGAGGTTGACGAAGACGATGTCGCCAAGCTCGCCCTGGGCGTAGTCGGTGATGCCGACTTCGACCACCGCGGGGTCGTCGGTGGCGCGGACCCACTCGTGCTCCGCCGTGTACCTGAGATCCTCCGGTACGTTGGCCACCGTTGTCTCCGCCGGTGAATTCGGCTCTCAGGATACCCCCGGGGTCGGGCAGGGTCAAGCGGATTTCGATCCGGCCGCGCCCGGTCGGTTGCTAGCGTCGGCCGGGGGCGCGCGCCAGACGCTCGAGCTCCTGCCAGACCGCCGCGGCGCGGCTCCGGAGGGTGTCTTCGTCCCCGTCGTTGTCGATCACGAAGGTGCTTCGGGCGCGCTTGCCCTCGGCGGGCAACTGCGCCGCGATCATCGCGTCCGCCGCACCCTGATCCAACCCGCGGGACGCCATCAGCCGGGCACGACGCACGGCCAGCGGCGCGTCGACCAGCACCACGGCGTCGAAGGCCCCGGGATCCATCACCTCGAAGAGGAGCGGGATGTCGCTCACCACGATCCGGTCGCCGCGGCGCCGTGCCGCGGCCAGGCGGCGCTCCCGTTCGGCGGCGACCGCCGGGTGGACAATCGCGTTGAGGGCCTCGCGCTCGGCCGGGGCTGCGAACACCCGGGTCCGGAGGCGGGCGCGGTCGAGCGTTCCGTCCGCGGCCACCACGTCGCGCCCGAAGCGACGCACGATGGCGTCGAAGACGGGCGTGCCGGGCCGCTCCAGGTCGTGCACGATCCGATCGGCGTCGATGACGGTCGCGCCCCATTCGGCAAAGAGCCGGCTCACGGTGGACTTGCCGGCCGCGATGTTCCCGGTCAGGGCGACGTTCAACATCGCAGCGGTCAGATCATCACCGTCTGGTCCTCGTCCTGCCGGGGCACCCGGTGGCAGTGGCGGCAGCGGGCCTCGTACGCCTCGGTGCCGCCGACCATGATGGTGGGCGAGTCCCAGCGGGCCGGCCGGCCGTTGATCAGCCGCTGGTTCCGGCAGGCGAGGTCCCCGCACACCACGCAGATCGCCTGGAGCTTCTGCACCTCCTCCGCCACCGCCATCAACTCGCCCATCCGGCCGAACGGGAGGCCACGAAAGTCCGTGTCCGTGCCCGCCAGAATCACCCGGACGCCGCGTTCGGCGAGTCCGGTCGCGACCTCCACGATGCCCTCCTCCAGGAACTGCGCTTCATCGATGGCGACCACCTCGGTGTCCGGCCGGACCAGGCGCGCGATTTCCGCTGCCGAATCGACCGGCACGGCCTCGATCTCGACGCCGGTGTGACTGGAGACGCGGTTGACGCCCCCGTAACGGCCGTCGAGGTGGGACTTGAAGACCTGGGTTCGCCGCCGGGCGATGAGCGCCCGGCGTACCCGGCGGATCAGTTCCTCGCTCTTGCCACTGAACATCACGCCGGCGATCACCTCGATCGAGCCCGCGCGCGAGGGATGGTACATCGACCGCCTTCAGGTGTCGTGGGGACGGTCGAGGATAGAGCGGGGGACCCGGCGGGTCAAGCCGACCTCCGTCCCGGCGGGGGCCTGCCGCCGGGGCGAGGCCGTTCCGGCCCGCGATCGATCCGGGCAGCGAGCCGGCGGCCCCGGAAG
>CAZFSA010000155.1:0-9748 GCA_964521535.1 uncultured Gemmatimonas sp. | reverse complement strand
ATCCGCCTAACGTCGCCTCGAGCGCCGCCCGCCGCTCCGGCGGCAGGCGGGCCAGGCGCGACCCCAGCGGCTCCCGAAGCAGCTGGCGGAGAGCGTCCCGGACCGCCGTCTCGACCCGGGCGCGCATGTCCGGCGCGGTCACCGCCGCCGTCAAGCGGTCGAACCCCTCGCCTTCGAATCCGTCCACCAGCCGCGCCAGGGCCTTGTCGGTCACCACCAGTCGTGCCAGGAGCCGCTCATGCAGCAGCAGCTCCCTCCCGGCCGTGTCGAATGCCTCGCGCAGGGCCCGTCGAATCGTAGTCTTCACGGCCGGGTCCCCCAGCAGGTCGCCAAGCCGTTCCAGCGCCGTGGGCAGGGCGTCGGTGATGGCCTGCTCCACCGGGGCCACCAGGCCGTCAGGCAGGCGTTCTCCGAGGGGCCGGGTGTCCGTTTCCAGCCGGCGCAACTGCTCCGTCACCCAGCCCCGGAGCGTCCGCTCCAGTCCCTGGCCCTCGGTCATGGCTCGGGTCCATTCGTCCACCTGGTTGGCGATCAGTGCTCGGCGGGCCGGAGTCAGCATCGCCGCCACCGGTCGGCCGGCCAGCTCGGTCCGAAGCCGCTCCGACCAGGACGCCACCAGCTGTTCGAAGTCCGCCGTCCCGGCGTACTCGGCGATCCGCTCCGCGACCCTCGGCCCGAGGCCCGACGCCGCTTCCTCGATCAGCTCGACCGCCGTGGGCCCGAGTTGCTCCCGGAGGCTCCCGTGCTCGCGGTCCAGCATCGCCTCCATCGCGCGTTGCATCGCGCCATCGAAGGCCTCGCGAATCGGCGGGGCTGCCAGCCGCGCGGCGATGTCCTCGGCCGTCAGCAGTCGTTCGCCGACCGTGCGTCCCACGCTCTTCGCCAACCGGGCCTTGTTCTTCGGAATCGCGCCTTGAATCCGCAGCCGTCCCACCCCCCGGGACTCGTGGGGGCGGAACAGCATCCAGATCGCCACGATGTTGGTGAGTCCGCCCGCAACCGAGCCACCAACCACGGTCGCTACGGCCATGAGGAGGGTGGCCGAATCCATGGGCGTGGAGGATAATCGCCTCGGGCCGGCCTTCAGAGGGTCTTCAGGATTCGATCATGCACCCGGGTGTACGCTTGGCGCAATCCCGGGAGGTCCGGTGCGACGACCGTCGAAGGTGCTCCTGCTCGGCCTCGGGTGGCCGGTGGTGCTCGCCGCTCAAGCGAAGTCCCCGCCGCTGCCGGGTATCGAGCTGCGAGCGGAGGTGATCGCGACGCCGGCCTGGACGCTGGAGCAGCGGACGGGAACCCTGCTCGATCGACGCGCCACGTACGGGCCGGGACCGATCGTCGGCATTCGTGCCGGCGTGAGCCCGATCGCGCATCTCAACCTGTTCGGGGCGGCGCAGTGGAACGGCGGTGGGCTGGGCGACGGCTCCGGCTTCACCGTGGTCGAAGGCGGCCTCGAGGGGCGACTGCCGGTGGGCCTCGCGCTGGTGCCCCGCGTCAACGTCGCAGCCGGCCGGGTCGCCGAGTCTGGCGGGGTGTGGTTCAGCTTCTGGAGCGCTGGGGCCGGCGCCGACTGGTACCTGGCCCGCCGCCTGGCGCTTGGCCTCGAAGTCCGAAGGGTCGATCCACTCTCGGCGGGCTCGGAGCGCCGGGCCACCACGACCACCGTCCGCGCCGACATGACCCGGCTCCATCTGAGCGTTGCGATCCCAATCCCGGTCTGGTCCCCACCCTGAGGAGCGAGTGAAGGCTCCTTCGGAAGAGTCTTGAAGCCGGTTCACCCGGAAAGACCCAGTTTGACCGCGGCGGCCGCCACTGGCGCAGCCGATCACTTCGAGCGCCTAGTGGAGCTGTTGGCGGTTTGCGCTCCCCCAGGTCGTCCGGGGCGGCGGCTCTGGCCGGCCCTGGCATCCATGATCTTGAATGTCTGCCGTAACTCCGCTACAATTAAAGGCTTATGTTTGCCGACCTTTCCTCCAAGCTGACCGCCGCCCTCTCCCGACTCACCGGTCGGGGCGTTCTCTCCGAGGACGCGGTCAAGGAGGGCCTCCGGGAGATTCGGCGCATCCTGCTCGAGGCCGACGTGAGCTTCGAGCTCACCCGCCGGTTTCTCGAGCGGGTCCAGGACAAGGCGGTCGGGGTCACCCGTCTCAAGGGGGTCAACCCCGGTCAGCAGATCGTCAAGCTCGTCTACGACGAGCTGGTGGCCATGCTGGGCGAGAAGCAGGCCCCGCTCGCGTTTGCGTCGGTGCCGCCCACGGTCATCATGATCACGGGTCTTCAGGGCTCGGGCAAGACCACGACGGCTGGCAAGCTGGCGAAACGCCTGAAGCTGGAGCAGAAGGCGCCGTTCCTGGTCGCGGCCGACGTCTACCGACCGGCCGCCGGCGAGCAGCTCGCGACGCTCGCTCGGCAGGTCGAGGTGGGATGCCATGTGGAACCGGGAGCGACCGACGTGGTGGGGATCGTCCGGCGCGGCATCGAGGCGGCCGGGCGCGCGCGGGCCCGGACCGTGCTGGTCGATACCGCGGGCCGGCTCCAGATCGACGACGAGATGATGGCCGAGCTGAAGCAGCTCAAGGCCGCGATCGGGCCCCATGAGATTCTCCTGGTCGCCGACGGGATGACGGGCCAGGACGCGGTCCGCGTCGCCCAGGGGTTCCACGAGGCCCTCGGGCTGACGGGCGTGGTACTCACCAAGCTCGACGGCGACGCCCGGGGCGGAGCGGCGCTCTCGATCTACGGGGTGACCGGCGCGCCGATCAAGTACGTGGGCGTGGGCGAGAAGCTCGACGCCCTGGAGCCCTTCCGGCCGGATCGGATGGCCGGGAGGATCCTCCAGCAGGGCGACGTCCTGAGCCTGGTGGAAAAGGCCCAGGCCACGATCGACGAGGCGGAGGCGACCCGGCTTGCCAGGAAGGCCACCTCCCGGAAGGGGCTGGATCTTCAGGACTTCCTCGGGGCCATGCGGCAGATGCAGAAGCTCGGGCCGATCAAGAACGTGCTGGGGATGTTGCCGGGCGTGAACCCGGCGATGCTCCAGGCCGCCAACGTCGACGACCGCCGGATGCGGCACCTGGAGGCGATCGTGCTCTCGATGACCCCGGCGGAGCGCGCTGACCCCGAGCTGATGAACGGATCGCGACGGGCGCGGGTGGCCAGAGGGTCGGGGCGGACGGTGCAGGAAGTCAATCAGCTCCTGAACCAGTTCAAGCAGATGCAGAAGCTGATGAAGTCGGCGGGCCGGCCGGGCGCGCGGCTGCCGTTCGGGCGGATGCCGGGAATGCGCTAGGCGGGCGACGGCCCGCAGGTTTGGACGTCAACGAGGATTGTCATGTCGACACGAATTCGGCTCCGCCGGGTGGGGCGGAAGAAGGTCCCGCTGTACCGCATCGTGGTGGCGGACCGCACCGCGGCCCGTGACGGGCGGTTCATCGAGGTGCTGGGCACCTACGACCCCAGGGCGGCGAACGGTCAGCAGGTGACCCTCGACGCCGAGAAGGCAAAGGCCTGGCTCGGCAAGGGGGCGACCGCCAGCGAGACCGTTGGCGCCCTGCTCAGGAAGGCGGGCATCGGCGAGTGACGCCGGCGAGCCCCCGCCCCATTGTGGTCGGGCGGCTTCGCAAGCCCCACGGGCTCCGCGGCGACTGCGCGGTGTTTCCGCTCACCGACCGCCCCGCCGAGGTCCTTGCCCCGGGCCGCACCGTCTGGGTGACGGCCCTGGATGGCACCACCGTCGCGGGGCCGCTCGAGATCGAGCGCAGCCGCCCCTACCACCGCGAGTGGTTGGTGGCTTTTCGGGGGCGCCCGGGCCGGGAGGGGGTTGAGGGGTGGCGGGATCTGCTGCTGGCCGTACCGGAGGCGGACCTGGCGCCACCAGAGGGGGATGAAGTCTGGCTGCATGAGCTGGTGGGGTTCTCCGTCGCCGAGCCGGGCGGCCGGGCGCTCGGCGTGGTAAGCGAGGTCTACGAGCTTCCCGGCGGGCTCACCGTGGAGGTGCAGGGACAGCGGCGCGAGTTCATGTTCCCCTACCGGAAGGAGTTCGTCCGGGAGGTGAACCGGGCCGAACGGCGGCTGGTGGTGGACTTGCCCGAGGGGATCGAGTAGCGGTGCTGACGATCAACGTCATCACCCTGTTCCCCGAGGTCTTCGGCCCGTTCCTGGCCGCCAGCATCGCGGGCCGGGCGCAGGCGGCGGGGCTGGTCCGGTATCGGGTGGTGCAACTGCGGGAGTTCGCCGTGGATCGGCACGGCACCGTGGACGACTATCCGTACGGGGGAGGAGCCGGGATGGTCCTCAAGCCGGAGCCGCTGGTGGCCGCAGTGGAGTCCCTGGAGGAGCGAGGTCCCGTGGTGCTCCTGTCAGCCCGGGGACGGCCGCTTCGGCACCGGGACGCAGTGCGGTATTCGGTGGGTCGGGCACTGACCCTGCTGTGCGGGCACTACAAGGACGTCGACCAGCGGGTGGTCGAGGTGCTGGGCGCCGAGGAGGTCTCGGTCGGCGACTTCGTCCTGAGCGGTGGAGAGCCGGCTGCCCTCTGCCTGATCGACGCGGTGGTCCGGCTCCTGCCGGGGGCCCTGGGTGATCACGAGTCGGCTGCGTCCGACTCGTTCTACGAGGGGCTGCTGAGCCCCCCGAGCTATACCCGCCCCCCGGAATTTCGGGGTCTCCGGGTACCGGAGGTGCTCACGTCCGGCAATCACGCCGCAATCCGGGCGTGGCGCGAGCGCGAAGCGGAACGGCTGACGGCGGAACGGCGCCCCGACCTGTGGGCGCGCCATGAAAGCGAGCGGGATCAGTGATGGAGGCGTTGACCATGGACCCGATGACGACGGTGACCCGCGAAGGGCTCAGGACCGACATTCCGGCGTTCGCGCCGGGCGACACCATCAAGGTGATGGTCCGGGTTCGGGAGGGTGATAAGGAACGGCTGCAGGCGTTCGAGGGCGTCTGCGTGGCCCGCAAGGGCGGTGGGGTCGAGGAGACCTTCACGGTCCGGAAGGTCTCGGCAAGCGTTGGGGTCGAGCGGATGTTTCCGCTGCATAGCCCCAGTATCGCCGGGATCGAGGTCGTGCGACGAGGCCGCGTCCGCCGGGCCAAGCTCTACTACCTCAGGAAGCTCTCCGGCAAGGGCGCGCGAATCCGCGAGAAGCGGGAACAGGTCTCGGAGTAGTCCGGACCCGCCGGAACGTGCCCGGGATCGTCCCGAGCCTCCGGCGCGAGCGGCTCGCCTGGGCCGCGGGTCGGCTCCTGATCGGTGTCGATGAGGCCGGGCGCGGCCCGCTCGCCGGCCCCGTCGTGGCTGCCGCCGTTGTGTTCCCTTCGGGATGCCGTCGGCCCCGCCGAGTGCGTGACAGCAAGACCCTGAGCGAGGCCCAGCGGGACGACGCGGCCCGTCGAATCCGGGGGGCCGCCCTGGCGGTCGCGGTGGGCGCCGCCTCCGTGCGGGAGATCGACCGGCTGAATATCCGGATCGCCACCATCGTTGCCATGCGGCGGGCGATCGGGCGGGCCCGGCGGCGGCTCGGGGACGTCCCCACCACCGTGCTGGTCGATGGCCTGGCGCTGCCGGAACTCGGGATCGATCACCAGGCGCTGGTTGACGGCGACGCCCGCTGCCTGACGGTGTCGGCGGCCGGCATCATCGCCAAAACCGTCCGCGATCGCCTGATGGCGGCCCTCGCCCGGCGTTACCCCGGGTACGATTGGAGCCTCAACCGGGGGTACGGGACCGAGACCCACCGCCGGGCGATCGAACTCCACGGCCCGACACCCCATCACCGGCGAAGCTTCATGCCGGTCGCCCAGCTCGGTCTCGGGCTCTGAGCCCCCCTCTAACGCCGGCTACCGGTCGGATCGGGCGGCTGCGTCCGGGTCGTCATGCCTGTTGCGTAAACCGAGACCCATCGCTATCTTGGAACGCTGCGATCTCCACGCGTTGGCGTGGCACGTTCCGGAGGAAACTCAAGGGGCTTGGCTCGCGCCGGCCCCTGTTTTCTGAGGTCGCACCGGCGCCGCGGCGAGGGCCGCGGCACCCGGGGAACGCACCCCGTCGTGAGGGGTCACGATCACGATTCGTTGTAGTCGGTCGTTACGGCGAGGGCCGCACTCCGATTACACCAAGCACTGAGGAGCGGTTGCATGCGTACGACCGGCACGGTCAAGTGGTTCAACGATGCCAAGGGCTTTGGCTTCATCACCCCCGAGAACGGCCAGAAGGATTGCTTCGTGCATCACTCTGCCATTCAGGGGCAGGGGTTCAAGTCGCTGTCCGAGGGCGAGCGGGTCGAGTTCGACATCGTGCAGGGCCAGAAGGGTCCTGCCGCCGAGAACGTCGTCAAGCTCGGCCGGTAAACCCGGCGCCCTGTCACGCGGCGGCCGGTTCGGCCCCCAGGGTCGGGCCGGCCGCATCGCTTGCCGGCAGGCGCTGCCAGGCACGAAGGAGAGGGGACATGGTCGAAGTGATTCTGTCGGACGATGACCGGATCGATTTCGCGCTCAAGGCCTTCAAGCGGAAGGTGCAGCGGGCCGGAATCCTCAAGGAACTCCGCCAGAAGCGGTACTACCTGAAGCCCAGCGCGGCCCGGCAGCTCAAGGCCGCCGCCGCCCGCCGCCGGCGACGGACCAAGCGCCCCCGCGACTGATTCCCTAGTAATGCATCCCGGCCCGGACGTAGAGCCGGGTCCGTTCCTCGCTGCGGGCCACGGTGACGCTCATCGTGCTCCGGCGGTCGAGAAACGCGAACCAGACCCCGCCGCCGCCCGCTCCGTGCCAGCGGCGCGACCGCTCGCCTGAGAGCCAGACCCGCCCCACGTCGGTCAGGCCGAAGATCCCCCACTCGCCGGGTACGAACGTCGTGAACCGGCCCGCTGCGAGCCGTACCTCGGCCCCTGCCCAGGCCGCGCCGTCACCCAGGAATCGCTGGGTGCTGAGGCCCCGGACGCTGGCCCGACCGCCAACGGCGGCGCCTTCGAAGAACGGCGCGGAGCCCAAGACCCGCGAAGCGCCCGCGCGGACCGCCAGGGTCGGCCGGGTCGGCCATCGATTCGCGGTGAGGTAGCCGGAGACCTCGATCCGGGCCGCCGCGAAGGCGCGATCGAGGTCGAACACCCCGGGCGCCGCCCGGATCGATGCCGCAAGCCGCGTCCCCCGAGTGGGGTACGCGGCCAGGTCCCGGGTGTCCAGAACGCCCTCCAGGGTCGCTCCTGCCAGGGTGAAGGCACCGGCCCCGTAGGGGCGTTCCAGCGCCAGGAGCGACTCGTCATCGAGGTCGGCCCGGGCGGCCCGGAGGAAGCCCCCCAGGGCCAGCCTCAGGTCCGGTCGCGGCCGCCATTCGACCGAGGGCTCGAACAGGACATCGCGCTGCACCACGCGGTAGTAGCTGCCCTCCTCGCTTCGTGCCGTTTCGTTTCCGTACCCGAAGTACCGGACCACATCCAGGTCGAGCACGGCCGCCCGTACCAGGAAGCGGAGGTCCGGCCTCCCGGGCCGGATGTCGAGGCCCAGGTCGGCGTTGAGCCCGCCCCGGGCGGTTGCCTGGGCGACCCGGAGCGCCGCCCGGGTGGCGAACGGGTGGCGGCCGAACCGGTACCGATAGAGGACCGGGCCGCCGCCCAGGATCACCCCGACCTCCGGGGAGACCTCGAACCAGGGGGCCACGCTCCACCGTTGGCCCCAGTCCCGAGGGATCGCGACCGGGCTCACCGGCGCGGGACCGGGCACGGCCCGCACGCGAATCCGCCCGGGTCCCTCGCCCTGTACGGACAGCGTGTCCTCGCCCCCGCCCAGGTACACCCGGACTTCGGAGGTCTCGTCCGGGTCGAACCGCCGCTGGCGAGCCGGAACGTCGGGGTTGGCGGGGGCCATCGTGACGGTAATGGCCCCGTTCGCGGCCCGATCGGCCACGACCCGCTCGGCATGGCCAGTCCCGTGGAGGTCGACCGCGCCAGCCAGCTGGCGGTAGAACGCGGCGGCCACCTCCGGCAAACGGTCGCGGCGTCGGCGGAGGGCCTCGGCGAGTTCCGTGCGGAACTGGCTGGCGAATTCCCGTGGCAGGGCCGCGATCGCAGCGTCGATGGTGCGATCGTCGAGTGCCGCGACCAGGTCGGCCGCCACCGAGTCCCAGAGGGGCCGCTCGAGCCAGACCAGGAGGCGGCGATCCAGCGGCTCGGCGCTGAGGGTGAGGCCATAGACGCTGCCGTACCGGCGGCCAAAGCTCTGGTACTTCGGGAGGTAGAGACGAAGCAGGGCATAGAGCGGGCCGTCGAGGCGGGAAAGGGCCCAGTCCCGGTCCCGGGGCACTGGCCGCCAGATTCGCAGGGCGCCTTCGTCAAACCGGGCCCAGCTCCACTGGTCGGCATGCCGATCCCAGTCGCCTACCACCAGGTCGAACAGCCGGGCCGCGAGGAAGGCCGCGCCATCGACCCGGTGGGTCGGGTTGCTCGCCAGCCGGTCGAACAACGTCTCGCTGTTGATCACCTCGCGGGCGCCGAGGGCCGCCTCCACCGCGTCACCGCGACCCCGGACCCGTTGCTCCAGGAGGCCCAGGCTGTTCGCGAACTCCTCCCGCCACTCGCCGAGCCGGGGATCGTCAGGAAGCGCGTAGAGGGCGGGCCGGGCATGGAGCAGGCCGACCGCGTCCTCGAGGACGCTCACCGCGAGCGCCCCGGCCGGCAGCAGCGCGCTGATCTGGTCCTCGGCCAGTCCTCGGGCCGGGCTCTCGCGCAGGACCTCGGGCCAGGTTTGGGTTGGATCCTTCTCCAGGGCGCGGAACACCAGCGTACGGCCGTCCCCGGTACGGAAGCGGAGGGACCGCGTCTGCTTCGACCCGCCCCGCTCGAACGGCGTCATCCCGTCGGCGAAGCGGTCGAGGTTCAGGACTGGCACCCGGATCGGCGTGGTCCACAGATCGCGGTAGGTGTTGCCCAGCAGGAATCGATGAAGTCCGCCGGCGGCATGCTGGGGGCCGGGAACCACGGTGGTCGATTCGGGCGAAGGGGCGGCGACCTGGAACGCGGCCAGGAGGACGAGCGCGACGGGCATTGGTCGGGTCGAGGGGTGTCCGGCAAGGAGTGGCCCGAACTTAATGCCATCCTGGGGCCGCTGGTTCCCGGCCTGCAGCCGGGTTGCTCGAGGCCAGCCCTGCGGTCGGCTCGCTGCTATCGATTGTCGTAGACGAAGCTGGTCAGATACTCGATCGTGCTCCGCTGCTCGTCCACCTGGTAGGCCAGCAGGTCGCCGATGGTGATGATCCCGGCCAGCCCTCCCGCCGGTCCCCGTACCGGCAGGTGTCGGATGCGCTTCGCGGTCATCACGGCGGCGCATTCCTCGAGCGTGGTCTCCGGTCGACAGACCAGGACTTCGGCGGTCATCACGTCTCGGACCGGCGTGGTGGCCGGATCCCGGCGCTCGGCCACGACCCGCCGCAGGATGTCGCGTTCGGTGAACATGCCGCCCACGCGTCCGTGCCCATCCACCACCACCAATCCGCCCACGCCATGCTGGTTCATCCGGTTGGCAGCGCTGAGCGCCGAGTCATCGGGCCCGACGGTGTAGACAAGGGTGCCCTTACGGCGCAGCAGGTCCGAGACGGTGGCCACGACGCGCTCCAGCTGGCAGGATCTCGATTGTAGCGCCGGCAGGCGCGCTCCGCCAACGTCCGCCGAGCGCGGCAGCCGGGGAGCCGCGGGGCGGATGCCAGGGCGGCTGTCGCGCGCGGCCCGGGCGCGCCCTTACCTTTGGGTGGTTGGGG
>CAZFSA010000154.1:0-9868 GCA_964521535.1 uncultured Gemmatimonas sp. | reverse complement strand
CGAGCGCCCCCACACGGCGCTCGGCTTCATCACCCCTATGCAGCGCCTAGCCGAAAGATCGTGAACAACGTCCTCATCAATTACATCTAGCCCTGACCCGCGACAATGTTGTGGACTTGGCGCTCATGCGAGGTAACCCGCATGAGCGTTTCCTTGTCCGGCTGCTGTACATGAGAAGTGTTTCGACGCCCTTCCAACCTCCCGCCGCTGCGACATCCTTTAACGACAGGTCTATTCTCGCGGTCGCCCAGGCTCGGCGGTAGGGGTGCCAGAGTCCGCCGTTGAGCTTCGGCAAGCCAGCGG
Organism: uncultured Gemmatimonas sp.; assembly: GCA_964521535.1. Lineage (GTDB taxonomy): Bacteria > Gemmatimonadota > Gemmatimonadetes > Gemmatimonadales > GWC2-71-9 > SHZU01. The sequence goes on along the minus strand of CAZFSA010000154.1, from coordinate 9,565 downwards.
CCTTCTCGGCGACGGTGAGCCACTTATCGAACAAGTGGCGGTCCATCGGCTGGTCCGGCAGTCGCTCGCCGGCGAACAACCCACCGACCGCGCCCAACTTCCGGCGGTAGTGCCGCACCTCGACCCAGAAATCCGGCGGGTAGGGGATGTCCCACGACTTCCGCTTCTTGTCGTGCGCGGCGCGCCAATGAATCTCCCCATTGGCGAAGTCGAGTTCTTCCCACCGGAGGTTGCGGATCGAGCCCAAACGGCGGCCCGTGGCCTGGGCGAGCACCAAGGCAAACCCCATCTTGACCCACCGCAGCCGCTCCGGTTCCGACTTGGCGTCCGCGGCCAAGTTCTGCATCGGGGCCTTGGTTGCGGTGAACCGCTCCCACGTCGGTGCTTGGCGCCGAGGGTCCGCTTCGCGCGGTCGTCGAATCCCTTGGAGCGGGTTCAAGTCCATCCACCGCGTGCCGCCGATTCGAAGCCGTGACGCCCACGACAGCATCGTCTGGAGCAGGAACAAATCAGCGTCGAACGTCCTCGCTCGAACCGCTTTAGTGACGTCACCTTCCTTGTCGGAAGAGCCCTGGCCACGTACGCGGCTTGATCCTCCGCCGTTAGGCTCCTCACCTCGCGGTCGGCGCCGAAGACGGCGATCAGTACGCGGCAGACGCGGTTCCACGGCACGGTTGAGCTCGACCCGGAACGGCTTGGGCGCGATGCGGGCCGGGTCGCGGAGGAGGTGATCGCGCATTCGGCGGGCATCGTCCAGGCCAAGGTTCGCGTCATTCTTGAGATCGAGGCGGATTGGCCTGGAGGCGCGCCCGAAGGCTTTGTGCGTACGGTGACCGAGAATGGCAGGACCCTTCGCTTCAAGAGCCCGGCCTTCGAGCGGGCGGAGTCAGCGTTGTCTTGGATGTCCTTCAGGCAGGTCGGGCGGGGAAACTACAGGGCGACTCCGAACCTCGGGACGCCCTCCTGAAACCGGCAGAAGTGGATCGCCAGCTTCAAGAGAAACATGTAGAACGCGGTCTGCCCCAACCGAAAGACGCGCTCCCGATTTCCTCCGAGGAAGTGGTCCACCGGGTGCGCATGCAGATCGTCGAACAGAATCATGCTCTCCTCAGGGCCGAATTGACCCGTTGGAAAATGAAAGATGTTCGAAACACCTTGCTTCCGGATTGCGTCGACATGCCCATCGATTTGAGCCTGGCTTTGCCCGTGCTCCCGAAGACGATCGATATATCGGGCGACGGAGAGCAGCGGCGCGAAGATGACGTTCGGTGGCATGCGGCGGGGGTTGGCCGGGTCGATGTCGCAACTATTGGAGAGGACCACTCCGGTCACCGGTCGCCGCTCGGCGCTGTGAAAGTTGATGAGGATCAGACCGCGCCAGGCGTCGCCCTGCAGTAGAATCGCGGGGTCGTGGCTCGGTGGAAGATAGAAACTGGGGATGGACGGGAAGGAATCAAGCTCGCTGAAGAGTTCGGCTGTTTGCTCTGGCGTTAGGTATTTCGGAAGGTATAGTTTGATTATGTCAAGCACTTCGTCCGGCATTCGACAGGCTCACAAGTAGAGATCCCCAAGACGACTATAGAGCACATCCTTGGCTTCATCTGACAAGTCTGTCTGGCTTGCGATGAGACTGTTGTACAGGCGCGTTACCTTCTGAAGGAACTGTACCTCGTGGCTCAGTGAATTCGAGGGCACGTGCCAATCCGTTCCAGCCGTCTGGCCGTAATCGACGGCGAGCTGACGCGATGCCGGAATCGGTGTGCCGAAGAGACTGCCCAACATGAGCGGTATCGCCGCGATGGAGAGCGACGGAGTGACGTAGAAGGTCGTTGTCGGCGATGTCATTGGCTCATTCGTAGTGAGGGCCTAACTCCTTCAAAGCCTCGGGAGCAACCAACTCAAAGAAGACTCTCTTCGCTTCGGAATGGAGCCCTTCGAGCACCGTCTCTTGATGTGACCAGAAGTCCTGCACCGCCACGGTGATACAATCAATGTCGACCAGTAAGCCAGCCTTTGCCCGGCGTTGCGGCGATTGGAGCCTCACGTTGGGTGCAATTTCAACGATCCGAATGAACTTCGCGTCGTTGAGTTCGACTCGAAGCTTAAACCCGACCTCCGGCGCGGGGCTACCGGCGACCAGCACGGAAAGCCTGAGCTTGGCCAATTGGTCTGGGCCGCTGGTGGGGAAGAGGTTGACGTACTTGAGGGAGGCGCGCTCGATGACCTTCAGCAAGTTGCTTTCCCGAAGCGTGTTTAGGAGTTCGAGGATTCGCGGTCGAAAGCTCTGCCAGCCTTCGTAAGGGGATACTAGGCCAATGCCGGCGACAGCCTCTCCCACGAAGATTGACGCAGTCTCTCCGGAAAGGCGGTACTGGGCTTGGTAACGGAGCTCGGGCTGCATGGATCTGAACTCGGCTGGGAGGCTTGCGAGTGGTTGAGCCTCCGACCGATGGTAGGTGGTCCCGAGTTTTGAAAAGACTAGTCCCGGCAGGAGATCCGCCACGCCGGCACGCGACGGCGCAAACCTGATTTCGAAGACGGCCTCCTCGACGGGCGACTGGTCAAGCCGGACCGGAAGGCGTAAAACGTTGTCTGTCAAGGCGTTGGCTGACATCGCACTCCGTCGAAGGCATCCAGATTAGGGGCGCATACCTCAAATTAGGCAGGGTCTGCGCCGGATGGAACGCCTGCTGCGCTCCCGGGCGGTGTCCAGCCGGCGCGAGCTTTCTCGTACGGTCTTCTGTGCTCGCGTTGCGTGCACTGCCAGTTGGGTTCGGCGAGGTCCGCCGTGGTGGTCAGCATTGAGGCCACCGGGGCGCCTCTCGAAGCATAGAGTCGATCAGCTAGACGCGGTATCGAGAGCCAGAAGGAGCGGAATCGCGGCCATTGCAGCTCCGAGAACGTCTGCCGCCTCCTGCGACGTGATGGATGGCGGTGCCGGGGAGCTGTGACGAACGCCCGGCGAGTTGCTGGTGAAGCCCCAGAGCGCCTCGAGAGAACGGGCGAGTGCGGGGTTCATTCGCCCCTCGCCTCGGAATCGAGAAATGAGGTCGCCGAGTGTAGGTGATTCATCGCCAGCGATTACCCTCGCGAGGCCTTCAACACAACTAATAGCTTCTTTGGCGCTGTTTGTATGGTCAGGCTCCGTGGCCGCCATCAACTCGATTGACCGCGAAAGATGGTGGTGCGGGCCAGAATAGCGCGGGGCGGCCAGCAATTGCAGCACATCGGCCGCACCGGCAGCCGCGGCGCGGCTTGAGCGGAGCGGGAATTGCCGAAGGAGCGGTGGCAAGGCCTCATACACGATGCTGCCGCTAGAATAGGGCGTCCTCTTCAGCGGTTCGCCCTGCGCGATCTGGCTGACGCGGTCAACGACTTCTGTGTCGGCGCCAAGCAGAATACCATCAACGGGAAGAGGTTGATCATCCGGAGGTCATACTTCCACGCCCAGTGGAGTTTCCCCTTCAGGTAGTGAAGGATCGCATCATCGGCTACGCGATGTCGCTTTCCAAGGGATTCCAGGCACTCGGACCAACAATCCACAGTTCGAATAGCAAGCTCCTCGCCAGGTGAAAGCCTGTCCAAATGTGCCGACAGTGCAGCGAGCGCGATCTGGGGTACAGCGAGGTCAGCCGAATACCGTTCGAGCGTTCGGAAGCCCCATGACACAAAGTCCTGGCCGATGAGGGGATCGAGCACAACGGTCGCTCGACTGAATGCCGCGCCGGGGGACAGCTGAACGCGAAAAACTAGCCCCAGGGCATCCCGGTCGACGATTTCACGTGATCCTTCAAAGCTCTCGACCCGAATTCCCGAGGTTTCATCGAGTCGGATCAAGCTTGTCGGAGTAATGGCATTCATAGGGCCTCGGTCGGATTGCTCGTTCAGCCTAGCGGTTCTAGGCCGTGATGGCTAGGTCGGTGGGCAACACCTGGCGGTCGGGGCCCGTGCTTCCCCGGGAGTGGGTTCTCGAACGGGGGCAGTTTGGGGGCAGTTTCTCCGATTATCGGCCGCCAAAACCCCTGAACCCATCCGTCACCCGCTCGTAAACCCTTGTGAATCCGACAAGTTGATGTTCGAGGGTTTGCCTAACGGTCGAATGGGGTTCAGGGGGTCGCGGGTTCAAATCCCGCCGTCCCGATGACGTACGACACCGCGAGGGCAGTAAGGGGGCAGTTCCGGGCCCCGGCTCGCAACGATGGCTCGGACTTGGCGCTCATGCGAGGTGACCGGCATGAGCGCCGCCGTGTTCCGTGGCCAACACAGGAGAAGGGTTTCGAGCGCCTTCCGGCCTCCCGCTGACTCGACCTTGCTTAAGCGGAAGGGCCGATGGTTGCCAGCGTGACGACGATGTCAGTCCGCCGCCGGGTGGGCGTGGCCGCCGCCTTGGTGGTGCCGGCAGGTGACGGCCGGATTGAACATCGAAAAGACGCCGCTCGGGTTGTCCCGATGCACCCACACGTGACGGTCGTAGTGCGGTGCGAACACGTGGGCCTCGTCGAGTTCCGTGGCCGGGTCGTCCCGCATGAGGTCGAACGCCACGCCGTGGAAGGTGGGAGGGCTGGTCTTGCCGCTGGCCTCCCAGGCCGCGATGAACACCAGATTCTCCACCGCCACCAGCTCCAGGCTCCCGTCCGCCTGGGGCTCGTAGATCAGCACGGCCGGCTGAGCAAAGTCGGTGTGGGTCCCGTTGCCGTCGACCCGGGGCTCGGTGGCGGTGATGCCCAGGAGGTCAGGGCGGAAATAATGGATGCCCATGGCGCCTGCCGACGCCGGCAGGCCCATCATCGGGGCGTCTTCGCAGAGGTTCGACGGGTCGCGCACGTACCCCGCCGCGAGCGCCGTGTCCAGGCTCTTGTACCTGGCCGTGCTGGCGCGCAGGTCGGCGAGTGAGAGTTCGCCGGGACCGGGGTTGTCCGCAGGGGTCTGGGTCTGGTCGGCGGCCTGTTCCCTGGCGCAACCGGCGACGGCCAGGACGGAAGCCAGCGCCGCCGCCGCGAATCGGGATTGCATCCGCATGGATGCCTTCGTTGGAGGTGGATAGGCAAATATCGCTCCGGTCACGGGGGAAGGCAAACGGCCGGTCAGGCGCGAACGCTTAGAGCACCGAGGCAGTTGAGCGTGGCCACGGACTCGGCACGGGCATACCGGACCGACGACGGGTCCCGGAGGGGCTTACCAGCGAATGGCCACGCCAAAGGAGAGGAAGTCGGCGGTGCCGAACCCGTCTTCGGTCACGTCGAAGATGCCGTGCCAGCGACCCTCGAGCGCCAGGCGCGGCCCACCGCGAGCCCGCACCAGCGCCAGCCCGAGCCCCGCCGTGGCACCGGGCTTCACGTCGCTTCCGGACCCCTCGAAGTCGTAGAACGGCACCCGCTGGCCGTTCTCGTCGCGGACCTCGATCCGATTGCGGAACCGCCCGTCGTAGCCCCCGAGGCCGGCGACGAGGTAGGGCCGCGCCGGACCCGTCCGCAGCCCGATCCGGCCGATGGCGACGAGCCGGAGCATGGAGCGTCGGAAGTCCTCGCGGTAGACCCAGCCGGCGCGGTTGTCGAAGTTCTCGATCCGGGTCACCTCGGTGCCGAAGGCCTGGTAGCCGGCCTCGACCCCGAAGGCGAACCGCCCCGTTCGCCGGAGGAGGTCCAGGGTGGCCCCCGGTCCCCAATTCGAGTCTCGTCGGCCCAGGGCGGTATTCACGGTGACCGCGACGCCTGGCGACCACCCTGACGACTGGGCCGCGGCCGCTCGGGGGAACCCGAGGGTCCCGCCGGCAAGTCCACCCAAAGCCACTGCGACCAACAGTCCATCTCGCATTCCGAGTCCACGTGACGGGTGCTTCAGCATGCACGTGAGGCGTGACCTGCGCGTTACCCGGCTGCGGTCGGTGCCTGGAGGTCCGGACCTGCGGACGGTGGTATACACCCAGGGCCCGTCAGGGCCAGGCGGTGAGGCCCGAACCCCCGCGGGTGGTATCGCCCCGTGCCCCCGCGAGCAGCGGCTCCGCCACCAGGAACGAGAACCCCTGGAACCGGAATTGGCGCCGCCGGTCGCCCAGATCCACGCCGGTGACTTCGCCCCGGCGCATTCGCCGGAACGCCGTCAATGCCTGGCCCAGGCGCGCGGGATCGGCCACCGCGACGTTGTGAGCCGGCAACAGCATCCGGATTGAGCCACTCAAGTCCGCCAGGCGAGCCAGCGAGGCCTCGTACCGGTCGAGGCCGGTCTCGGGCACGAAGAGCCAGATCGGGCCCTCGTAGTAGGTGTCGCCGGTGAAGAGCAGGCCGGCGGCCCGGTCGAGCAGCGCGATGGCGTCCGGGGTGTGGCCGGGCACGTGGAGCACCTCCAGCTCCCGCCCCCCCAGATCGATGCGATGGCCGTCGGCGACTGCCCCCGCCGCCCGCCACGGGCGAGTGTGAAAGCCTGCGGTGTCGGCGCCGGGCGGCGGGGCGCCGCAAAAGCTCTGCGCCGCTGCTTCGCCAGCGAGCTCAGCATGATCGAAGCCCGCCTGGTTGGCGCGGGTATACGGAGTGTCGAGGGCGAGCACCTCCGCGAATTCGGCATTGCCGCCCACATGGTCGTAGTGGGTGTGGGAGTTGACGACAGTGACCGGTAGCGAAGTGAGTCGCTCCACCACCGGCCGAATGGGCACCAGGCCCAGACCGGAGTCGAAGAGCAGGGCGCGCCCCCGTCCCACCACCAGCCAGGAGATGACCTCCTGGAACTGCTTCGGCTCGATCAGGGCAAAGACGCCGTCGCTCACGTGGCGCACGTCGTACCAGCTCTCGTTCTCCAGCGCCGGCTGGAGGGAGGCGTTGGCTGGGCGGGGCAGGGCGTCGCACCAGCGCTCCGCCGAGTGCGCCGGGGCGCACGCCAGCGCCGCCGCACACGCGCAAGCGAATCCGCGGCTCCGGTGCGGGGATGCACGGGCGGCTGGGGGTGTCAAGGCCATGGAAGGGCGCCGTCGGGGGAAGATGCGGGCGACCGGACGATGCGCTCGTTGCCGTCTGTCCGCTACCCCTCCCGGACCGGCATCGCTGGACCGACCAGCGGGTCCCCGGGGACTGCCGGACTCCGGCCTCGCTTGACCGTCGCCGTGACGCACGGTAGCGTCATGCCGGCCCCACCCAACTCTCCCTTGCAAGCCGCCCGAGGCGCCCGAGATGCGTCGTCAAGCCTTCCTCCGCTCCTCGCTGCCGGCGATGGTGGCGCCGCTTGCCGTCCGACCCACGGAACCTGTTCCGGCTCAACGCCAACGTGAAACCGGCCGTCTGACCCCGGCGTGAGCCACCGTCCGCCGGCGCCGGACGCGAGCCCGCTCCCGCGGGTCATCGGAACCGGCCGTTTTGCCCTGATCGTGGTGGGGATCACGATCGGGACCGCGATCTTCCGCGTCCCATCGGTGATCGCGGCCAACGCCGGCTCCCCCGGGGCCACGGCCGCAGTCTGGATCGTCGGGGCCGTGTTTGCCCTGGCCGGCGGGCTCTCGGCGGCCGAGGTGGCCGCCCGGATTCCCGGCCCGGGGGGCGAGTACGCCCTGATGCGGGCGATCTTCGGGCGCCGGCTCGCCTTCGTCTATGGAGTGAGCTGGCTCCTGCTCAGTTCCCCGGCGTCGATTGCGGCGGTGGCCCGGACCTTCGCGGACTACCTCGCCGTGTTCACGCCGCTCTCCGAGGGTGGGCGGCGCGGAATCACCGCGCTGGTGATCCTGCTCCATACGCTGCTCGCCATCGCCTCCACCCGGGTGGCCTCGCGGGTGATCGGGGCGGCCACGCTGGCCAAGCTGGCGGCGATGGGTCTGGTCGTGGCGGCGGCCTACGCCCTCGGGGCGGCGGCTCCGGCCGTGGCGCCACCGCTCCCCGCCACCGCCGGCAGTGCCGGCGCGCTGATCGCCGCGATGGTGGCGGTGATCTGGGCCTACGACGGCACCTCGCAGGTCGGGCTGGCGGGCGACGTCAGGAACCCGGGACGCACCATTCCCCGGGGCCTGCTCCTCGCGACCGGCATCGTGGTGGTCGTGTATTTCCTGCTCAACCTGGCCTACGGGAGGACGCTCGGATTCGGCGGCCTGGCGGCGTCCACCGCCGTGGCGGCCGACACGGTGGAGGCGCTCACCGGACGGATCGGCGGGCTGCTGGTGGCCGGCCTGGTGCTGCTCTCGTCGTATTCCTGCGGCATGGCGCAGCTGGTGAGCCATCCCCGAGTGACGTTCGGCCTGGCGCACGACCGGCTCTTCTTTCCCCGGTTCGCGCTGCTCAGCGCCCGGGCCGGGACCCCGGCGCCCGCGATCCTCCTCCACGGAGCGCTGGCGGCGCTGCTCGGGATGGTGGGCGGGTACGAGTTTCTGGTGCGGCTGGTGGTGTTCTCCTTCTACCCGCTGCTGGCGGCGGTGTACCTGGGAGCGGTGCTGCTCCGGCGCCGCGAAGGGCCGCCCTCGGGGTTCCGGATGCCGCTCTACCCGCTCCCGGTGGTGTTTTATCTGGCGCTGCTTGCGGTGGTGCTGGCGGTGAGTCTGCTGGAGGATCCGGTGGCGCTGCTCTGGGCGGCGGCGATCATGGGGGTGGCCGCCCTCGCGTCGAGGCCCGTGGCCGCAGCGGGCGCCCGACCCGGCGCCTGATTGGCGGGCACCGGCGGTGGCTCAGACCGCGCCAGGCCGGCCGGAGGCCGTTGCCGCCGACCAGCCGTGACTCCGGACCGGGACCGGGGGTATCCTCCGTGGACGGGGGAGACGACGATGCGGCGGACCTGGTGGCTGCTGGCAGGGCTCGGCACCGCGTGTGCCACGGGCCCCTCCGCGCAACGCGATGCCCTGGAGCAGGCCCGCCAGCGCTGGGCGGAGCACGGTGCCACGCGATACGAGTTCACGGTTCAGCGGGGCTGCTTCTGCGCCGGGCCGCTCCGGGTCAGGGTCCAGGTCAACCAGACGGTAATCGTCCGGACCGACCTGGACACCGGCCAGGCGGTGCCCTCGGAGTTCGCCGCGCTGTTTCCGGACGTGCCCGGATTGTTCGCACTGATTGAGGAGGAGCTGCGCCGCCCCGCGGCCTCCGTGGCCGTCACCTACCACGGCTCCCTCGGTTACCCGATGTCCGTCGTGGTCGACCGGATCCGGAACGCGATCGACGACGAGTACAGCTATTCGATCACGGACCTGGTGTTGCTGCCGTAGGGACTTGCGCCGGGCTCAGGCTCCGGCGCAAACTCGGTGATCCATCCCCGCTTGTGACCCGGCGGTCACTCACGGCCGGCGGGTGGCCCTCATCGCAGCTCCTCCCTGGCGGAGGGTAAACCCCGTCACCCGTCCCCCCTCCACCGTGAACACCAGCCTCACGTTGTCGTCCGCCGCCGCATAGAAGCTTGACTCAGCGTAGGGGACGAGCTCCGTGGGACCCTGGCCCGGCGCGTCGAGCCGCCCGTAGAGGGTGCCGTCCCGCTCGGTCACCTGATAGAGCCGCGCCCCGCCCGGCAGCGCGAGGTCGTAGTCGCCGAGGTACCGGGCCCGTTCGGCCGGCGCCAGCGCGATCCGGGCCGGGGGCCGGGCCAGGGGGACGCCGAGGGAAAGAGTGTA
>CAZFSA010000153.1:0-9876 GCA_964521535.1 uncultured Gemmatimonas sp. | reverse complement strand
GATCGGCTCCTCGGGCGGCAGCGCCGCGTCCGGCGGGGCGGCGGCCCACCGGGCGCGCTTCCGCTGGAGCGCGGCGTGCACCAGCAGGATCGCCTGGTTCACCGCCAGCCCCACCACCACGATCACCCCCACCGCCGCCTCGCGACTGAACGAGGTCCCCGTCGCCCAGAAGATCCCGCCCACGCCCGCCAGCGCGATCGGGAGGCTGGCCAGCACCATCCCCGCCGCCCAGGCCGAATCGAACACGAACGCCACCGAGAGGATCACCAGCACCACGCCCAGGGCGAAGACCAGCCAGAGCCCCTTGGCGCTGTCGTCGAGCGCCCAGGTGAAGCGCTCGTCGTCCACCGAGTAGCCCGCAGGCGGTGCGATCGACGCCATGAAGGCCTCGTGGGTCCGGTTGGCCAGTCGCGCGGGGCCCCGGAAGTCGTAGCTCACGATCCGGACGTACTGCTGGTCCTCCCGGCTGATCGCCGCCAGGCCCTCGCGCTCGCCCAGCGCCGAAAGGTCCGCCACCCGGACCGGCGAGCGCTGGGGGTTGGGCACCAGCGAGCGCCGGAGTTCCTCCAGCGACCGCTCCCGGGCGCCCTGGGTCTTGACGTTGACCACGACCTCCTCGCCCTCCAGCTCGAGCCGGGTGCCGCCCACCGCGCCCTGGACCTCGCGGGCCACGGCCATCGCGAAATCCTGGGCGGTGACCCCGGCCCGGGCCAGCGCCTCGCGGTCGGGCGAGAGGGTGACACTCATGGCCCGGTCGCCGCCGAAGCGGAAGCTGCCGGCGTTGATGTTGACGTCGCGCACCCGGGGGATCCGCTCCAGCCGGGCCTGGAGATCGCGGGCCAGCTGCTCCACGCCCGAGAACGAGTAGCCCAGGACCTTGATCCGGAAGCTCACGCTGGAGCCGCCGCCGCCGCTGAAGAACCCGGGCCCGCGGCCGAAGACGCCGATGGTGGCGCCGCCCACGAACACCGCGCGCTGGGTCATCTCCTCCTGCATAATCGCGGGGAGCGCGCCGAGCCCCGCCTCGCGGTCGAAGGTGACCTGCACGAAGGCCCGCCCGCTGAAGCCGCGGGCGGTGACCTTGGCCACGCCGGGGCGGCCGACGGCGATCGACTCGAACTCGCGCATCACCCGGTCGAGGCTCTCGGGATCGGACCCGCGCGGGAAGTTGACGCTGACGTTGAGGGTGGTGCGCTCGCCGAAATAGCTGCCCCACGAGGAGCGGGGCACCTTCTTCGCGAAACCCCACCCCACGAGCGCCAGGAGACCTACCGCGAGGGTGAGCGTGACGGGGCGCCAGCGGAGGAGCCTGATCAGGCTCCAGGTGTAGAACCGATGGAGGGGACGCCACTGCCGCCGGGCGAGCCCATGGCCCGCGCCCACGGCCGGGATCATCACCACCGACGCCACCACGCTCCAGCCGAGACCCAGCAGGAAGGCGGCGGCAAAGGGGAGGAAGGCGGCCCGGGCGTCGCCCTGGAGGTAGAGGAACGGCAGCAGCACCACCGCGGTGGTGAGCGTGGCGCCCACCACCGCCGGGGTGATCTGCCGGCCCGCCTCGGCGCGACCCTCCGCCGTGTCGGGCGCGTGGCGGAGGCGCTCCACCACCACGATCCCGTTCTGGACCAGCACCCCGATGCCCATGCCGAGCCCCGCCAGCGTGAGCAGGTTGGCCGGAATGCCGAGGAGGTAGAGACCCAGCGCGGCGCCGGCGATGGCCACGGCCGCGCTGCCCATCACCAGCCAGATCGAGGTGAAGTTCCGGAGCACCACGGCCAGCACCAGGACCACCGCGGTGAAGGCGATGGCCCCGCGGAGCACCAGCTCGCGGAGCTGCTTCGCCAGCTCCACGCTCTCGTCGTCCTCCAGCCGGAAGGTGATCCCGGGCGGCAGGGTCCGCTGGGCCTCGGCCACCGCCTGCCGGACCCGCCGCGCGGTCTGGATCGCGTCGGCGCCGGCCAGCCGGCTCACCGACAGCGCCACCGCCGAGGCCCCGTTCAGGCGGTAGAACATCCCGCGGCTGTCCTCCTCGGGCCGCACCGAGGCCAGCTCGCCCAGGCGGAACACCCGGCCGCTCCGGGCCCGGATCGGCAGCCGTTCCAGGTCGGCGAGCGCGTTGGGCTGATCGCGGAGCGCCACGGTGATGACGCTGGCGCCGCGCCGCTCCTCGCCCAGGGCCTGCACCAGCCGGGCGTTCCGGATCGCCTCGGTGAGGAGCCGGGGGTCGAGGTCGAGCTGGCGGAGCCGCTGGGCGTCGTAGGCCACCGATACCCCGTTCTGCGACACGCCGAAGGTGCGGACGTCGGCCACTCCGGGCACCGAGGTGAGCCGGGGCTGCACCTGCTCGCGGGCGATCCGGCTGATGGTGCCCGGCGTGTAGGGGCCGGAGAGTGTGTACTGGAGGAGGGGTTGCTCCTCCAGCTCGCTCACCTGGGCGTTGCTCACCTGCGGCGCGGCCGCGCCCAGCGGCAACCGGGGCCGGAGCAGCTCCAGCCGCTCGTGGATCTCGAGCCTGGCGATGATCAGGTCGGTCCCCGGCTCCAGCTCGATGTCGAGCCGGGACTCGCCGTCGGTCGATTCGCTGCTCACCTTGCGGACCCCGCGCACCGACTGCACCACCTCCTCGATCGGCGAGGTGATGTAGGTCTCCACCAGCTCCGGCGACGCCCCGAACCAGCTGGTGGCGACGGTGAGCTTGGGCAGCTCCACCCGGGTCTTGGTGGCGAGCGGCAGGCGGGTGAACGCCACCCCGCCCGCCAGGATCAGCGCGACGCCCGTGGCCCAGACCACGGCGGGGCGCCCGGCGGCCCAGCGGATCATGACCGGCCGCGGGCGGCGGCGTCCCGCCGCTCCTTCCGCCGTTCCACCACCGCGTAGGCCGTCGGCAGCAGGAAGAAGGTCACCGCCAGCGTGGTGATGCTGCCACCGATCACGCCGGCGGCGAGCGGCTGGTACAACTCCCCTCCGCTGCCCCAGGCGAACAGGAGCGGCAGGACACCGGTGACGGTGGTGATCGACGACATGGTGATGGCGCGGAGCCGCTGCCGGCCGCCCAGCATCACGGCCTGGTCCACGGGGTGGCCCTGGGCCCGGAAGCGACGGATGGCGTCGAGCTTCACCACCGCCTCGTTGTCGGCCATGCCGATCATCACGATGATCCCGATCAGCGCCACCGCGTTCAAGCTCTGGCCGGTGAGCCAGAGGAACGCCACCCCCCCCGCGCCGGCCAGCGGCACGGTGAGCATCACCAGGAGCGGAGTCGTGAATGACGCGAACTCGCCGGCCAGCACCAGGTACACCAGCGCCACCGAGAGCACCGCCACCAGCATCAGCTCCCGGGTGGTGCGCTCCTGCTCGGCCTGGGCGCCGCCCACGGTCCACTGCACCCCGGGGGGCGGCTCGAGTCCGGCCAGCACCGCGCCCACGTCCCGGCTGGCGCGCGCCAGACCGCCCTGTTCCACCTGGGCCTCGACCACGCTCACCGGCCGCTGGTTGATCCGCACCACCTCGATCGGGGCCCGCACTTCCCGCGTCGTCACCAGCTGCCCCACCGGTACCCCGCGCACCGTGGTGGCGAGCGCGGTGGCCAGGTCCTCATTGGCCTGCCCGCCGAAGCGCACGGTAATCGGGGTGCGGCGATCCGGCTCCCGGAACTCGCCCGACTGCACCCCGCCCAGCCCGCCGGCCAGCGCGTTGGCCACCGCCTGGGGCGAGACCCCCAGCTCGGCGATCCGGTTCCGCTCCAGCGTCACCTCCACAGTGGGCTGGGTGCTGCTGAACGCGTCGCGCACGTCGGTCAGGGTGGAGAGACCGGCGAGGGCTGCCCGCACGGTGTCGGCCCAGCGGGCCGCCTCGTCGAGCCGGGGCGCCGAGACCTCCACCCGCACCAGCCGCCCTTCCCGGCCGATCAGGCTGCCGAACTCGGACTGCCCGGCGAGGTCCAGACTGAGCGCGCCCCGTGCCAGATCGGGCACCGCGTGCCGGAGCCGGTTCGCGAAGGACGGGGCGTCCTGCCCGTCGGGCACCGGCACCAGCAGCTGGGCCGTGGCCGCGGTGCCGGGATCGGCGCCGGCCAGCACCTCCTCGTCGGTGGCGACGCCGATCCGGGCGTACACGCCGTGCGAGCCCATCGCCCGGGCGGCGGCCTCGATCCGCCCTGCCTGCCGGGCCGTCTCCTCGATCGCCGTGCCCTCGGGCAGCTTGAGCTCCGCCACCACGATTCCCTCGTCCACCTGCGGGAGGATCTCCCGGGGCAATCGACCCACCAGCACCGCGGTCACCGCCAGCACTGCGAGCCCGATCCCGAACACCGCCGGCGGATGCCGGAGCGACCAGGCCATCCCGTGCTCGTACCACTCGGCGAAGGTGGCGCCGATCCGGTCGAGGACGGTGGGGCGCGTGGCCCCGGGCCCGGTCCCCTCGGGCTCGGCCGCTTTCCCGCGGCCCGATTTCCAGGTCATCAGCACCGGCATCAGGGTGAGCGCCAGGATCAGCGACGCGCCCACCGACAGCACCACGCTCAGGCTCAGGTCGCGGAAGAGCGCCGCGGCGAGCCCCCGCACGAACACGATCGGCCCGAACACCAGGATGGTGGTGAGCGTCCCGGCGATGAGCGGGCCGGTGACGTCCTCGGTGCCGCGGCGGGCGGCCTCGTAGGGCGAGAGCCCCTGCTCCCGGTAGCGGGCCCCGGCCTCGGTCACCACGATGGCGTTGTCCACCAGGAGCCCCACGCCCAGCGCCATCCCGCCCAGCGAGAGGATGTTGATCGTCACGCCGAGCTGCTGGAGCAGGGTGAGCGCCACCAGCACCGAGAGCGGCACCATGAGCCCGATCACCAGCGCCGAGCGGACGCTCCGGAGCACGAGAAGGATGAGCAGCAACGACATGGTGCCGCCCACCACGATCTCCTGCCCCAGGTTCGCCAGCGCGTCGGTGACGAACTCGGCCTGGGCCGCCACCACCTGGATCCGGACCCCGGGAAACTCCTCGCCCAGCTGCTCGATGATCCGGTAGATCTGGCGGGTCACCGCCACGGTGTTGGCGCCCGCGTCCTTATATACGACGAGTCCCACCGCGGGCTGGCCGTCGAGGGAGGTGATGGTCCGGGGATCCGCCAGGCCCAGCGACACCCGGCCGATATCGCGGAGCCGGATCCCCGCGCCCACCGGTCCCACCGGGGTCTCGGCCACCTCGTCCACGGTCTGGAACTCGGTCAGGGCCCGGAGCGCGAACCGGAACTGCCCCCGCCGGATGGTGCCGCCCGGCGCCGCGGCGTTGGCGTTCCGGACCGCCGTGGCCACGTCGTCGGGGGTGAGGCCCAGCGAGCGGATCTTCTCCGCATCGAGGTCCACCCGGATCTCGTCCTTGGGGTCGCCCACCACCGCCACGCTCGCCACCCCGCTCAGCTGCTCCAGCCGCCGGGCGTGCACGTCGCGCGCGGTGCGGGCGATGCTCCGGAGATCGCCCGGGCTGGTGAGCCCCAGCACCGCGATCGGGCGTTCGCCGGGGTCGCTGGTGAGGAGCGTGGGCCGCTCGGCCCGCTCGGGCAGGTTGGCGCGGGCGTTGTCGAGCCGTTCCCGCACCTGGAGCACGGTGGCCGCCATGTCGGTGCCCCACGCGAACCGGAGCGTGGTGGTGACCTCGGCGTTGCGGCTCACCGAGCGCAGGTCCACCAGGCCGGGCGTGGCGGCCACGGCCTGCTCGATCGGCTCGGCCACGAACCGGGAGACCTCGGTGGCGGCGGCGCCCGGGTAGCTGGTGCGGATGGTGAGCACCGGCAACTCCAGGTCGGGCAGGAGCGAAACCGGCAGCTTGCTGAGCGAGACCAGGCCCAGCAGCACCACCGCGGCCACGGCGGAGATGGTGGTGACGGGGCGGCGGAGCGCGGTGGAGGCGAGGGACATCAGCGGGGTCGCGCGGATCTGGCGCGAGGCGCGGCGGAGCCTCGCGGCTTTCCGATCGCTCGGTACACTGTGGCACCTCGGGCTGGGCGGTTCGTTACGGCTGGTCCCACCGGCTCCCGGGCCACCCCGAAAAGGGGACCGGGCGTCCCTAAGGATGCCTGCCGCACGGGAAAAGATGCACCCTGGTTCAGGGTGGGGCGAGATCGGGCCCGGGGCAAGAGGGCCAGGGAAGCGTCATCAGGTTGTCATCGACCTGTAATGTGGTCCCTCCACGGCGACGCCGGTGCGGAGGCGGGCGGGGCGCCCAGGGGTTTCGAAGCCCGCGTGAAATACCCCGGAAAGATCTTCCGTATGAAAAGTGAGGATGACAAACCTGGCGCTATGCGTACTATGCATGTGGGCAGTTCTTGCGACCCCTCGTTCGGCTGGCCGGAGCGACGCCGAATCGCCGGGTGCGGCACGAGGCAGATTCCAATGACTGACGGCTATCGCCGGGCTTCGTGGTATTGGGCAACGGGCGTCGCGGGGTTCCTCGCATGTGCGGGCGGGCCGCCGGTCAACCTGGAGTCCGTCCTCCGAAGCGCTGGAGTGCCCCTTCTGCCTACGGACACAACCGTGGTCGTGCTCCTGGATCCGGCGGATTGTCTTGGCTGCGGCGTCCCGGTCGGCGCCTGGCTCCGCTGGGCACGCGGCCGCGACCGGGGCCGACTGGCGATTGTGCTAACGCGCCCCGCAACTGGCGCGGAACGAGAGGCTCTGGCGGCGGCGCGGGTTGTTCCGATTGGCATCCTTTCGGGGCGGTGGCGCGGTAGCACGCCGACAGTCTACCGCTGGGTCGGGTCGGAGCTGCGTGACTCGGCGATCGGCCGGCCGGCCGCACAAGCGTTCATGCGTCAGTTGTTAGACGAGCCGTCGCCCTGAGAAGGTGTGGCTGGCGACGTTCCCATGCCGTTCAACCCCAGCACGGAGGAAAGGATGCCGAATCGTCTGGTTGTCAGAGTCGTGGCGGCCGCGCTGCCGCTGGCGCTGGCCGCGCTGGTTGCGACCACTGCGGCGAACCCGCAGACTTGTGCCCTGTGCAAGATGCATCCGGTGGAAGGAACCTGCGACGTCCCCACAATCCTCAATTCGTGCGGTTGTTGCCCAGGCGGTGGCAAGAACTAGAGGGGTTGCTCTGTCGCCGGCGCCGCTGACGGAGACCGGTCCGTTGCACCAGTCCTCCAGGGTCCACCGGAGCGGGCCCTGTGGCCATCAAGGATGGGCTGCCAGGGCCGCGGGACACCTCGCCGGAATCGTGAGGCAAACGATTGCGCTCGGCGGTGCGCTGGCCCTGTCTGGTACGGCGTGCACTGGAGGACCGGGCACCCGCGCTCCGCTCGGCGGCCCGGGGTCGGTCCCACAGAACGCGAGGGGTCCGGTGCTCCGGCCGGTCGACAGCCTCGTACTCGCCGAGGCAGACACGGTCTATCTGGGCAGGCTCCCGTATACCTTCACGGTGGATCGCGACGGACAAATCTTCGTTGCGGACGAGTCGTCCGATCAGCTGCTGGTCTTCCGCCGAGACGGCCAGTTGGCCCGGACCTACGGGAAGCATGGGCGGGGCCCCGGGGAGTTCACTCACATCAAGGCCTTCACCATTCCGCTCGATTCGCTCGTCCTGCAAGGCATGGCCACGGGCACGGTGGTAGCGCTGGCCAGGGGCGATGGCAGGGAGTTGAATCGCTTCCACCATGGCGGCCGTCTCAGCTCGTGGGTCCTTGGCACCCACTCACTTGCCCTCGGCATCCACGACGCGGGCGCCTGGCAATCGGTTGCCCTCGTGCCTCTGGATCAGCTGCTGAACCAGGGCCTGCGGGTTGAGGCGACTTTCGGCGGATTGCCCGAGGACTTTCGGCGGTACCCTGAACTGCGGACCTTCGGAATGGTCCATCTGGTGGGGTGGGGCGACACCCTGCTGGTTGGCCATACCGGTACAAACCTGCTGGTCAGGCATCTGTGGTCAGGCGCCCCGTTGGACACCATTCAGGCGCCGACCCGGCTGCGACGCGGGGTGCCGAGAGCCGTGCTCCCGCTGTTTCGGAACCCTGGGCTCGATCTTCACACCACGGTGTCAGCGCTCTCCGCCCTGGCCGGGATGTGGCGGACGGCGTCGGGGGAAGTCCTGCTGTGGTACCAGGACGGTACGACGGAGCATCCGGCAAAGCCTAACGCGGCCCTCCTGGGCACGGCCTACCTCACCGTCCTGGCCCCCGATCTTCGCAGCGCGTGTGTCGATGGACGCCTCGACGCTCCGGGCACGGGTCGCCCGCGCCTGGCGTTTGCCAACGACACCCTGTACTCGCTCGACCAGGTGCTGGAGGAGGCAGCATCGGGGCAGGCGCGGGTTCGAACCGTGGTAACCCGCTATGTGGTGGACACCGGCCAATGCCAGTGGTACCCGACCTGGGTCCGCGGCGGAAGGCGATAGTGGGAGCCCCGGCCGTTGACCTGGGGTCAAGCGGTCGACCAGCAACGACCCCTGCCGATGTCGGCGATTGCTACCGGAGCGCTGGTGTAACTCGATCCGGGCCGCTGCCGCACTCGACGAGGCTGGGAACCATGGAGTGGACACCCTCGGTCAGCTCTCAGTTCCCCCGCTCCTGTCGGGCGAGGAGGCGCACCGGCGCGTCGTGGGTGAGGGTGAGGTGCCCCTCCACCAGCACGATATCGCCGGGCGCGAGCGGGACCCGGCCGGTGGCGCTGTCGGGCAGAATCTCGGTCTCGATCCCGTTGCTCCGGCCCGGGAAGACATAGACCCAGTGGGCCCGGTCGTCCTTCACCACGAACACCAGCGGCCGGCCGTCGCGCTCGATGATGGCGGGCGCGGGGACCACCGTGCGGCCGCTCAGGCGCGTGGCCTCGAGCCGCACGTCGGCGTACATCCCGGGGCGGAGCACGCCGCTGCCGCGGAGGCCGATCACCGCCCGGCCGGCCCGGGTGGCGCTGTCCACCAGCGGCAGGATCGCGGTGATCCCGCCCTGAATCGGGCGGTCGGGCATCGCGGCCGGCGTCACCGTGGCCTCGCCGCCCACCCGGATCAACGGCAGGTCGTGCTCCAGCACCGCGGCCTCGACCCTCAGGTTGGCGAGGTCCACCACCCGGCCGATCTCCTGGCCGTTGCTCAACCGGTCGCCCACGGCGACCCGCACATCGTCCATCACCCCGTCGAACGGCGCCCGGATCGCGGCCTTCTCCCGTTCCAGTCGGGCGCGGGCCAGCTGGGCCTGGGCCCGGTCCAGGCCGGCTCGCACCTGGGCCGCGCGGAGCCGCTCGCCGGTCACCGGACGGCCGGTGACGATCGAATCCGGCACGGTGAAATCCAGGACCTTGAGCTCGGCGTCGGCCAGGGCGGCCTCCGCCTCGCGCACCGCGAGATCGAGCGGCGCGGGGTCCACCTCCACCAGCACCTGGCCCCGGGTCACCCGCGCGCCCGGCCGCACGTGCACTGCCACCACCGGGCCGGCGGTCTCGCTCCGGAGGGTGGCGAGGGCGTCGGACCGCACCTGGCCGGTGGTGACGATCGAGAGCACCAGATCGCCCTCGCGCACCGGCGCTCCCACCACCGGCAGCGTCACTCCCCCGGCCCCGCCTCCGGTGACTGCGGTGGTATCGCTCTCCGCGCCGGCTTCGGCCGCCGCGTCCCCCTTGGCCGCCTTGCAGCCGGCCAGCGCCAGCGCGCCGGCGAGCAGCCCCCAGACAACCGTCCCTGTTCTCACAGCGGCCTCCCGATGATCGCCTCGATGCTCGCCCGGGCCCGCACATAGTCGAACCGCGCCTGCACCGCATCCTGCTCGGCCTGGGCCAGCTGCTGCTCCGCCTGACTCAGCACCGTGATGTCGATCGAGCCGATCCGGTATCGCTCGGTCTGCACCTGCACCGTAGCCCGCGCCGTGGCCAGGATCTCCTGGCTCAGCCGCACCCGTTCGCCGGCGGT
>CAZFSA010000152.1:0-10278 GCA_964521535.1 uncultured Gemmatimonas sp. | reverse complement strand
GGTCCGCCCGCTTCGGCGAGCGCGCCGGCCGCCGCGGCCAGGGCGGCGTTTGCCGAGTTGATCAACGCCAGACCCTCCGAGATCGCGTTCCTCCCCAACACCAGCACCGGCGAGAACCTGGTCGCGGAGTGCCTGGGCCTCGGCCGGATGGATGGCAACGTGGTGACCGACGCGCTCCACTTCGAAGGAGCGCTCATCCACCTGTACGAGCTGGAAAAGCGCGGCCTCGACCTCCGGGTGGTCATGCCGCGCGAGGGCCGGATCGAGCTCCGGGACCTGGAGCGGGTAGTGGACCGGAAGACCCGCCTGGTGGAGGTCTCGCTGGTTGCCATGTACAACGGGTTCCAGCACGATCTGAAGGCGGTGTGCGACCTGGCGCACGCGCACGGGGCATATGTCTACGCCGACATCACGCAGGGGGCCGGCGCCGTTCCTTTCGACGTTCGGGCGTGCGGTGTCGACTTCGCGGCCACCGCCAGCTACAAATGGTTGATGGGGGACTTCGGGCTGGGCTTTCTGTACGTTCGGGAGGACCTGCTGGGCCGGGTGTTCGAGCGGCCCCACTGGAGCTACATGTCGGCCACCGCGGCCGACATCCACCTCTCGCCGACCGACCCGCGGTCGCCGGGGCCCGTGAGCTGGACCCCGGGCGGCGCCGCCTCGCACCACGCCGAGCTCGGAACCATGGCGTACGCGGTCGGGGCGGCGCTGGCGGTATCGATCCCTTACTTGCAGCGTCTCGGCGTCGCCAACATCCAGCGCCACCGGCAGCCGCTGATCGACCGGCTCCAGCAGGAGCTGCCCCGACTGGGCTTCATTCCCCAGACCCCGCTCGAGAGTACCTCGCCGATCGTGACCTTCGCCCACCGGAATGCCGAGACGATCGAGCGAAACCTGGCCCGAGCCCGGATCAGCGCCCGCGTTGCGCCGTACTGGATCCGGATCGCGCCGTCGGTGTTCAACGACATGCAGGACGTCGAGCGGCTTCTGGAGGCTCTCTCGTGACGGGCGCTCCGGTCACACGTTGAAGCGGATGTGGAGGATGTCTCCGTCCGCCACCACATAGTCCTTCCCCTCGATCTGCAGCCGCCCGGCCTCCTTCACGCGGGCCTCCGAGCCGTACTCCATGAAGACCGCATATGGCATCACCTCCGCCCGGATGAAGCCCCGCTCCAGGTCCGAGTGGATCCGGCCGGCCGCCTGCCGGGCCCGGGTCCCACGCTTGATGGTCCAGGCCCGGAC
Source organism: uncultured Gemmatimonas sp. (assembly GCA_964521535.1). Lineage (GTDB taxonomy): Bacteria > Gemmatimonadota > Gemmatimonadetes > Gemmatimonadales > GWC2-71-9 > SHZU01. The sequence continues at coordinate 9,036 of CAZFSA010000152.1, read as the reverse complement.
CTCGTCCTCACCCACGGTGAAGAAGGAGATCAGGTCGAGCAGTCCGTAGGCCGCGCGGATGAATCGATCGAGCGCCGATTCGCTGAGCCCGAGGTCCGCGAGGAAGGCGGCCCGGTCCTCGGGATTGAGTCGGGCGATTTCCGCCTCCACCGCCGCGGAGAGCACCAGGCCGGCAGCGCCCAACTCGCCGATCCGCCGCTCCAACGGCTCGGGCATCGGCTCGGCCGCGCGATCCTCGCTCCGGTTGAGCACCACCAGCAGGGGGCGGTCGGTGAGGAACCCGTACCCGCGAAGGGGTGCCCGGTCCAGCGCCTCCGGCGGGAGGAGGCGGAGCGGTCGCTCCTCCTCCAGCGTGGCCTTGATGGTCTCGAACGGCGCCAGCTCGCCGGCCGGGGTGCGCTCCTTCCGGCCCCGCTCCAGTTTCCGCTCGGCCAGCTCCAGGTCGGCCAGCAGGCACTCGGCGTGGAGCGCCGCCAGGTCGGCGCCGGGATCCGGCGGGCGCTCGACGGCCGGGTTCTCGAAATCGCGGACCACCAGGCAGAGCGCGTCCTGGTCGCGGATCTGCTGGAGCGCCTGACGCGAGAGTCCGCGCTGCTCCGCGCCGTGCTCGCCCGGCAGATCCGAAAAGACGATCTCGGCGTAGGTGGTCTTTCGGGGCTTGAAGATCCGGGACAGCGCGTCGATCCGCGGATCGGGCACCCGCACCGTGCCCACGTGGGCCTGGCCCCCGAACCCGACCGGTACGTCCAGCCCGGTCATGAGATTGAACACCGTGGTCTTGCCCGAGCCGGCGAAGCCGACGAGTCCGACTTTCATGCGTTGAGGATGCGAGGAAGTGAGGGCGCCGGCCAACCCGGCGCGGCGGTAATCTAGCCGGACCGCCCGCTGAGCAGGGCCGTCACCAACTCCGCGCCGGCTGGTACAGGTCGGGGTCCTCGCTCCGCCGTGGTCCGCCGACGTGGAGGCGCCGGATTCCGTGGCAGCCACTGGCGCCGCGCGGGTGCTTCAGTCAAGCCGATCGGCCTCCTTCGCGAGCGACTCGGCCCAGGCCATATCCCTCCGCGCTTTTCTCCGGTAGAACCAGAGGCCCACGAAGCCGCCAGCGAGCGCCAGCACCGCGGCCCAGACACCGAGAGGGAGCGTCTGGTGCGACGCCGCGGGTCCGGAGGAATGGAGGAGTCCCCAGGCCAGAAGGGCCACGGCCTCGGTCGCGAGCAGCACCGCCAGCCCGAGGGCGGTGATCTGCTGTCGTCGGGCCCGAACCCGCATGGCGGCGACGAACTCGGCGGTCGAGGCCCAGACCTGCCACAGGCCGCGCCGGCTCCAGATCACCAGGGTGCAGACCACGACCACGTGGACGCCGGCCGCCGCCCACAAGGCTCTCGCGGCCGGCGTGATCGGCGGCAGGGCCCGTCCCAGCCAGCCCAGAAGACCCAGGGTGATCAGGGCTTCGAAGACCGTGAGCGCGACGGTCCGCCGCCGGGTTCGGCGGACGTGCTCGGCGACCCGCGCGGCAAGCGCTGCCGGATCGGCCGGCGCCGGTCCGCCGCCGCGCCAGAGTCGGCCCAGCTCGTCGGTTCCGTCGGGCGTGCCGGTGATCATTTCCGCTGCTCCCGCCCGAGCAGGGCGCGCAACGTTTCGCGAGCCCGATGGGCCCGGACATGAACCACGTTCGTGCTCACCCCCAGCACCTCAGCGATCTCCCCCGCCTCGAGTCCCTCGAGCTGGAGCAGCACCACCTGGCGGAGCGGGTCGCTCAGGTCTCGCACCACCCTGAGCAGACGATCGAAGGCCTCATCGCGAATCAGCTGCTGCTCCGCCGTCCGCGCCGGATCGGCTGGCTGATGGTGGTGGTCGATCGGCTCGACCGGAGGCCGGCGGCGGCTCCTCCACGAGATCCCCCGATTGTGGGCGACACGGTAGACATAGGTTCGCTGCGAGGCCTCGCCCCGGAAGCGGGGGAGGGCGCCCCAGAGCGCGAAGACAATCTCCTGGAACAGGTCGTCCTGATCGGCGGCCGAGCGGGTGTAGGCCGCCGCGAGGCGCCGGAGGGCGGGGCCGAACTCGCGGAGCAGCTCCGCGAACTCGTCCTCGGGCGTTGGGGCGCCTCCCGGCGCGTCAGGCGATCTCATGCCCCCGTCAGGCCGTGTCTCCCATCCCCGGCGTCAGCAAGGTAGTCCCGTTCGCCGCCATGCCCTTACCGCCTTCCCATCGGCTCCCCCCACCGGGTCATCGGGATCGGGCCCCTGATCGACGGCGCCGGCGAGCCCCCGGTTTCGGCGCCCTCGTGCCCGGGCGGCACCGAGCCCTTCCTGCTCTGCCCCCGCTCTGCTAGCCTCCTATCCACCGATGCTCTCCCTCTTCCTCTTCCAGGTTGCCGCCGCCCAGGTCGCTCCCCCGAGAGTCGAAACCACCGTCACGGTCGACGGCGTCCTCGACGAGGAGGTCTGGAGCCAGGCCGCGAGGCTCGAGGGCTTCACGCAGTACAGCCCGGCTGACGGACATCCGGCGGTCCAGCCCACCCTGGTTCTGGTCTGGTACTCCCCCACGGCGCTGCACTTCGGGATCCGGGCCATGGCGGAACCCGGGACGGTCCGCGCCAACCTCACCGAGCGTGACCGCGGGATCATCCCGGACGATTACATCGAGATCCAGCTCGGCACGTTCAACGACGGTCGGTCGGCCTACGTGTTCGCGGTCAACCCGCTGGGTATCCAGGCGGACGGCTCGCTGGTGGAAGGCAACCAGACCCGCCGGTCGGTCACCGAAATCGATCGGAGCGGGGGCCGGGAGCAGGCGGACCTCTCCCCGGACTACACCTTCGAATCGCGGGGGAGGGTCACGGAGACCGGATACGAGATCGAGGTCCGGATTCCGTTCCGGAGCCTTCGGTACCAGAGCGTCGACCCCCAGGACTGGACTCTGCAGATCGTCCGGAAGAGCGCGCAGAGCGGCCGCGAGGACACCTGGGCTCCGGCCCGGCGGGATGCCGCCTCGTTCATCGCGCAACACGGCCGGCTGGTGGGGCTGACGGGTTTCCGGCGGGGCCTGGTGCTGGAACTCAACCCAATCGTCACGTCGTCGATCGAGGGTGGGCCGTCGACCAGCGGCTGGCGGTACGACGGAGGCGGTCCGGATGTGGGTGGCAACGTCAAGTGGGGGGTCTCCACCAACCTGACGCTGAACGGCACCGTCAATCCCGACTTCTCACAGGTGGAGTCGGACGCGGGCCAGGTGTCGCCCGATCCGCGGCGGGCCCTGTTCTTCCCCGAGAAGCGGCCGTTTTTCCTTGACGGCCTGGAGTACTTTGCAACGCCGAGTCAGGTCATCTATACCAGGCGGATCGCGGCGCCCGCCGGGGCCGTCAAGGTCACGGGCAAGGTCTCGGGCACCAGCTTCGGGCTCCTCTCGGCGGTAGACGGGCGGGCGGTTTCGCTGTCCGGCCGGGACCGGCCGGTCTTCAACGTGCTGCGGGTGCTCAAGGACGTGAGCGCCCAGTCGCGCCTGGGCTTCGCCTACACCGACCGGATCGAGGGAGACGACTACAATCGGGTGGCGCAGGTCGACGGTCGACTGGTCTTCGCCGCGGTCAACAGCCTCGCGTTCCACGGCGCCCTGAGCCGGACCCGGACCGAGGGAACCGCCACCACGGCCCCGCTCTGGTACCTTGGCTTTCAGCGACTGGGCCGGCGGTTCGGTCTCAACGCCACCTTCCAGGCGGTATCCGATCAGTTCGACGCCCGGAGCGGGTTCGTCTCGCAGCGCGACCTGGCGCAGGCGACCGTCGCCCCCTCTCTGACGTTCTACGGCCGGCAGGGTGCGTTCGTGGAGCGATTCAACGGGTCCGTGACCGCGCTCTTGACCTGGACCTATCCCCGCTTTGTGGCCGGGGAGGGACCGCGGGACCACCAGTTCCATTTCAACGGAACCTGGACCCTCAGGGGCGGCCATTCGCTCAGCGCCACCGCGTTCGTCGAGACCTTCGGCTTCGACGAGCGGCTCTATCGCGACTACCGCATCGAGGTCCCGACCGCTACCGGCGCGGACACCGTGGGGTACGGCGTCAAGCCCGACCTTCCGGTGCGGGCAGTGATGGTTCGCGCTCGTACCCGGGAGGTAGGAGGCTTCGCCTTCGACGGGTTCGCCGCGTACGGGCGGGACCCGAACTACCTGGAGTGGTCCAAGTCCGAGATCGTCTTCGCCCGGCTCGGGCTCACCTACCGCCCTACGGGCAAGCTCCGGTTCGAGGGCGGGATGCCGGTCCTGATCCACTACCGCCGTACCGACGGCAGCCGGGTCGACGGGACCGTTCTGCCGAGGCTCAAGCTGGAGTACCAGGTTTCACGCGCCATCTTCCTGCGGTTCGTGGGCGAGTATCGGGCACTGTATCAGGACGACCTGCGCGACGACGCCAGAACCGGCCATCCGGTGCTGATCCGCGACCCGGCCGACGGGGTCTTCAAGCGCGCGCTGGCGCAGGGCTGGTCGAGCAACACCCTCCGGGTCGACTGGCTCTTCTCCTTCCAGCCCACGCCCGGCACGGTGTTCTTCGCGGGGTACGGCTCCAGCCTGGCTGAAGAGGACAGCTTCCGTTTCCGGGGGCTGAGCCGGACCGGGGACGGGTTCTTCACCAAGCTGAGCTACCTTTTTCGGATGTGACCCGGTTTCCGGGCAACGCGGTTGCCCGGTGTCCCCGGCCTCCACAGGGCGTGGCGACTCGGCCAGCCCCGGCACGGTCGCCTTGTCCCGTCGGCGTGGCCCGCCTACCGTACCAGGGAGCCGCTCTCCAACCCCAGCCCGAGCCTCGATGCGCCATCTCCTGCTCGCCTTGCCGGCCGCCGCGACCTGCCTTGTCTCCTCTCACTCGTCCGCGCAGTCTGCGTCGCAGCTTTCGGCCGAGGTCCGCCAGTACGTCGCGGTGGACGAGCCGGTGGTGGCGCTCACGGGCGTGACCGTGATCGATGGCACGGGCCGTCCGGCGCGGGCCGGCCAGACGGTCGTGATCGCCAACGGCCGCATCCAGGCCGTGGGGCCGTCGGGTACCGTGAAGCCGCCGGCTGGCGCCCGGGTCATGGACCTTGCCGGTCACACGGTGATTCCGGGCCTGGTCGGGCTCCACGACCACATGTTCTACACCACGCCGTCGTCCACGCCGGTCCAGTCCAACTTCTCGTTCCCCCGGCTCTACCTGGGGAGCGGCGTGACCACGGTCCGGACCACCGGGAGCAATGCGCCCTACACCGAGCTCACCCTCAAGGCCGGGATCGAGCGTGGTGAGGTCCCGGGTCCACGGATCCACATCACCGGCCCGTACCTGATCTCGCCGGGGCCCACCCGCTACGAGGGGATGTACGAGCTCAAGGACGAGGAGGCGGCCCGCCGGGTGGTGCGTCACTGGGCCGAGGAAGGCGCCGAGTGGATCAAGGTCTACACCCAGATCTCCCGCGACATCTTTGCCGCGGTGGTGGACGAGGCCCACAAGCACGGCCTCAAGGTGACCGGTCACCTCTGCTCCATCAGCTTTTCGGAGGCTGCCCGGCTCGGCATCGACAACATCGAGCACGGGCTCCGCACCAACTCGGACTACGATCCCGCCAAGGCGCCGGACCGCTGTCCCGGCAGCAACTGGGAGGTGCTCGCCAATCTCCGGCTCGACGATCCCCGGATCCAGGAGACCTTCCGCGAGATGGTGTCGAGGGGCGTCGCGATGACCACCACCACGGTCAATGAGCAGCTGGCCCCCGGACGGCCCGGTCCCGACCGGCGCACGGTGGAGGCGATGGCCCCCTGGATCGCCCAGCAGGAAATCGAGCGCCGGGCCAATCTCGACCGGATTCCGCCGGTGGGCGAGATCTATCCGCGGATGCGGGAGATCTATCCGAAGTCGCTGGCCTACGAGCGCGCCTTCGTCAACGCCGGTGGCCTGTTGGGCGCCGGCGTCGACCCCGCGTTCGCGGCGCTGCCCGGTTTTGGCAACCAGCGGGTTCTGGAACTGCTGGTGGAGGCCGGGTTCAGCGTGCCGGAGGCGGTGCAGGTCGTGACTGCGAACGGCGCCCGGATCCTGGGCGTCGAGCGGGAGCGGGGCACCGTGGAAGCGGGGAAGGTGGCGGATCTGGTGGTGCTCCGAGGCGACCTGGCCGCCAATCCAGCCGTGATCCGGGAGGCGGTGACGGTGTTCAAGGACGGCGTGGGGTACGATTCGGCGCGGCTGATCGCGTCGGTGAAGGGTCTGGTCGGGATTCGGTAGAGCCGGCGACCACCGGCACCGACCCCGGTCAGTCGGTCGCCTTCGACCGTCCTGCCCTGGCGCGGTCGAGCCGGCGTCGGAGGGCGGCCCCCACCCCCGCCGGGATCAGGCAGACCGCCCCATAAAAGGCGAACACCGCCAGTCCAAGCGGCAGCAGGTTGGCCGAGGGGGCCTGAACGAACGCCACCGTCGCCTGGGCGGCGAAGGGTACGAACGCCCAGCGCCAGGATCGTTCCGGCGCGAAGAACGCCAGGACCGCGACCGCCACCAGTGTGGAAGGGAGGAACCACGAGAAGTAAAGGTCGCTATCCCACGCCTCGCGCCGCCCGGTGGCCCGGGACACGGCCAGCCAACCGCCGGCGCCCCACGCCGCGCCGATGAGGTAGGCGGCTCGTGCCGGCAGGGTGGTCGCCGCCCCCTGCCTCACGGGACGTTGCAGATCTCGAACCCCTGCCGGAGACTTGCCATCGGGTCGCGGGTCGGAATGAATTCCTGGCCCACGTACCCCGTGAAGCCGGTCTCGGCGATCGCCAGCATGATCCGGCGGTAGTTGAGTTCCTGGGTGTCGTCGATCTCGTTCCGGCCCGGGACCCCGCCGGTGTGGAAGTGCGCCAGGAACGGCGCGTGGTCGCGAATGGTGCGGATCACGTCGCCCTCCATGATCTGCATGTGGTAGATGTCATAGAGGAGGCGGAACCGCGGAGAGTCAACCCGCTTCGCCACCTCCACCCCCCACGCGGTCCGATCGCACTGGTAGTCCGGGTGATCCACCTTGCTGTTGAGCAGCTCCATGCAGAGTGTCACGCCGTGACGCTCCGCCACCGGGGTGATCCGGCGGAGGCCACGGACGCAGTGCTCCAACCCCTCGCCGTCCGAGAGGCCGGCGCGGTTGCCGGAAAACACGATGACGTTCGGGATCCGGAGTGCTGCGGCCGCCGGAAGCATGCGCTCCAGCTCCGCGACCAGGCGGTCGTGCTGGTCGGGCCGGTTGAAACCGATCGAAATGGTGGAGGGCCCGTTGGCCATCGCGCAGGTCAGGCCGAACCGGGCCGGCGTCGCCCAGTCCTTCTGATCCAGCAGCTCGACCGACAGGAGCCCGATGGCCCGGGCCTCGCGACACAGCTCCTCCACCGTGATTCGCGGGTAGCACCACTTGCATACGGATTGCTTCAACCGGCCATTCCGGGGCGCTGCCCGGAGGACGGTCGGGAAGGGCAGGCCGGCCAGTGCCGCCCCTGACCCGACCAGGGCGGTGATGGCGGCGCGGCGGTCGATTCGGGACATTAGCGCCTCTAGGAGACCTAGAACTCGAGCTGCCGGAGAAACCGGTAGCTGGTCCGGGCACTGTCCAACGGCGAACCCTCGGTGCGATCCTGCTCGTAGAAGTGATGGCGGATCCCCGCGGCGCCCGGGCTCCGGAAGATCCGGGCGAAGTCGATCCGGCCCCGGCCCAGCTCCACGAAGCCCTGTCCCGGCCCGCGGTCCATGTCCTTGACGTGAACCAGCGGGACCCGTCCGGGCCACCGGGTAAGGTACTGCACCGGGTCCCGGCCGCCACGGGTCACCCAGTAGAGGTCCAGCTCGATCAGAACCAGCTCGGGGTCCGTCGCCTCCAGCAGCAGATCGAAGGGCACGGTCCCGCCGATCGGGATGAACTCGAAGTCGTGGTTGTGATAGGCGAGCGAGAGGCCTCGTCGTCTGGCTTCGTCGCCCCGGCGGTCGAGCAACCGGGCCACGGCCCGATACCCATCCAGGGTTGCCCGCTCGCTTGCCGGGAGCGAGGGCAGCACGAGGTACCGGTGCCCGACCTCCGCGGCGAAATCGAGGGTCTGGCCCCACCCGTCGCGGACCTGGTCGAACCCGACGTGCGCCGCCGGGCCCGCGAGCCCGGTCCGTCCCAGCATCGCCCGGACCTCGCTGGCCCGGGCCCCGGGCGGATAGCCTGCAAACTCCACCTCCTCGAAGCCGATCTCCCCGATCGCGGCCAGGGTACCCTCGAAGTCCAGGCGCACCAGATCGCGCACGGTGTAGAGCTGAATCCCGATCCGGCCCAACCGGCGCTGCCGTCGGGCAGCCGGCGCCAGGCCCACCGCCGCCAGCGCCGCCAGCAGGCTGCGGCGCTTCATGCGGAGGGTCCGGCCGGCGTGGCCGGCGGCGCCGCGCCCACCAGGACCGCGGCTGGCAGCGACACCCAGATCGCGTCCGGCTCGAGACCCGCGGCCGCCATCGCGGCCAGCTCGCCCTCAAGCGAGAAGTAGTGATCCTCGCCCGACCAGTCCTCGAAGTGCCGGAATGCCGCGGCGCGGTCCATTCCCGATCGCATCAGGTGAGCCGCCCAGTGCTCGTATCGCGCGGCCCGCTCGGCCGGCTCGTCGGGCATCGTCACGTCGGCGTTGACCACAACGCCGCCCGGCCGGAGCCCGCTGGCGATCCGGCGGTAGAGGGCGGTCTTCTCCTCGAGGGTGGGCACGTGATGCAGGGCGAGCGACGCCATCACCGCATCGGCGCGGGGCAGAGGGTCGTGGAAGGAGGCCACCCGATAGCGGACCCGGCTCCCGAAGCGCTCCAGGCGCGCCCGCGCCTGCGCCAGCATCTCGGGGTCCACATCCACCAACTCGACGGTCACCTGCCCGGCGAGCTCGAGCACCCGCTCGCTCAGGGCGCCGGTCCCGGCGCCGAGGTCCAGCGCCACCCCGCGGGCCGCGGCGGCCACCACCGCCCGCGCCGCCTGATCGAGCATCTCGTCATAGTCGGGAATGAACTCGCGGATGGTCCGGTCGTAGGACTCG
>CAZFSA010000151.1:0-10486 GCA_964521535.1 uncultured Gemmatimonas sp. | reverse complement strand
AGGGGCTGGCCGACCCCGACGAGCAGGTCCGTCGGCTGGCCGTGGTCGCGGCGACCGCCGCCGGGGGCGAGGGCCGGCCGGCCTTGCTGGCGCAGGCCCTCCGCGACTCGAGCGGGATGGTCCGCTACGAGGCGCTTCGGGGATGGGGTCGCCATCACCAGGCCGAGGATTGCGGCCCTGTGGTCCGCGCCCTCGGCGATCGCAGCGATGCGGTGGCGCTGCTGGCCATCGATCTGCTGGCTGAGCCGTGCGGCGGCGCCCCCGACCTGGCGCGTCTGCTCGGTCCCTACGTCGACAGCCTGGCCGGAGCCGCTCGGCCGGCCTTCTTCGGCCTCGCGTCGTGGCATCGCGGCGCCCGCTCGATGGTGACGCTGGCCCGGGTGGCCCCGGACCGCGTTCGTGGCCTCCTCAACCGCGCAGCGGCCGACGCGGTCTGGCAGGTCCGGATGTACGCGGCGCGGGCGGCAGCCGCCCTGGGAGAGTCCACCCTGCTGATCACCCTGGCCCACGACCGTGACGACAACGTTCGGGAAGCGGCGGTTCGCGGCTTGGCCTCCGTGCGGGGCCACGGCGCCGGCCCGATCTTTCTGGACCAGCTCGCCCGGACCGATTATCAACTCCTCATCACCACCGCCGCGGTCCTGGCCGGAACCCCAGAGCGCGATCGTGCCGCCGCGGGCCTGCTGTCGGCTCTTCGGCGGGCCACCGCGGAACGGAAGGAGACTTCCCGCGACGCCCGCCTGGCGCTGCTGGAACGGCTGGAGGAGGTGGGCAACCCGAACCATGCCGCATCGCTCGAGGTCTGGCTCACCGACTTCGACCCGGTCGTGGCGCGTCGCGCCGCAGAGGTGATCGGTCGCTGGACCGGGCGGACTCTGGTGCCGGCCGCGAGGCCCCTCCCCAAGACCCCGCTCTCGTTCGCCGAGATCATGGGCTATCGAGGGAAACGGCTCCGGGTGACAATGAGTCCCACCGCCGGCGGGGGGTCCTTCGATATCGAGCTGCTGCCGGAACTGGCTCCGGCCACGGTGGCCCGGGTGGTGAGCCTTGCGCGCGCGGGCTGGTACGACGACCTCACCTTCCACCGGGTCGAGCCCAACTTCGTGATCCAGGGTGGCAGCCCCGGCGCCAACGAGTACGCCGGCGACGGGCCCTACCTCCGGGACGAGATCGGCCCGCTCTCCCACGAGCGCGGTACGCTGGGCATCTCCACTCGTGGGCGCGACACCGGCGACGCCCAGATCTTCGTCAACCTGGTCGATAATCCCCGGCTCGACTTCAACTACACGGTCTGGGGCCGGGTGGTCTCGGGCCTGGAGGTGGTGGACGCGATCCTGGAAGGCGACGCGATCGCCCGGATCGAATTGGTTGACGGCGGGTGATCGGGGCTGCACCTTGGGTTGGGGCGGCTGGCGCTGCCCCCAGTGGTGCGCGGAGCACAGGAGCAGCGATCGAGGGGAGGGACCATGAAGCCGATGCTCGTCGTGGGGATGCTGGTGCTGGGAGCGGTCGTAAGTCAGGGGGCCGCCCCGGCCGAGGCCCAGAAGAAGGACCGATACCGCCTGACGCTGGCGGAAATCGAGGAGCGCCAGGACCTGGTGACGGCACACGATGCCATCCGCCAGCTGCGGTCGCAGTGGCTCAAGCCCGCCAGGCCCAGGGGCGACTTCGGCAGCGGGGCCGCCGGGGCCAAGCCCTATCGGCCCAAGCCCGAGGCGCCAGGCGCTGAGGGCGGCGCCCAGCCGCAGGCGGATCCCGGAGCGGCCGCTGCGGCGGCGATGGGCGATGCCTCCCGGGCCCCCAGCCGCCGGGTCGATCCGGTCGTCTACATCGACGATGCCCGGCAGAGCGAGATGGAGGAATCCCTCCGGTCAGTGCAGATCGCCGAGGTGCTCGAGATCCGCTACATGGGCGGGACCGAGGCGATCGCCAAGCTCGGACCAGGCCACGAGGCCGGGGCGATCCTGATCACGACCCGCCGGGCCGTGCGATAGCCTACCCCTTTCGGGTCAGGCTGAACGAGCCCCCACCCACGTAGGAGCCACCCTGGGTGGCCTCGAGCGTGCCGGTGAGCTTGGTACCGTCGTCGCTCAGGGTGGCCTTGAACGCCACGTCGAAGTCGCCGTAGACCTGCTTCCAGCTGAGCACGTTGCCGCTCACCACCACGTCGGTGGGCTCGCCGGGCGGAGGGACGTCCCCGGCCAGTCCCACGGCCACCTTCCACGGGGAGCCCTTGGTGACCGTCAGGCTCATCGTGCCGGACGGCCCGTCCGTGGTGAACGACCCCTCCCAGGCGCCCGCGATCTTGTCCGAGGCGGCCGTCGTCTGGGCCTGAACGCTCCCCGGCCCCGACACGTGGGCCAGGGCGACGAGGCCCAGCGTGGCGAGGCCGATTCTGCTCAATCGAGTCATTGCCATTCCTCCAGCTAGCTTTGGTGACGTCCGGCCTACGAGTTTCGTCCTGAAACGGTTTCCGGGCAAGGGGCTGCCCCGCTACAACCGGCGGAGCCGGACTCCGGTCACCGCGTGGCTGGCGGCCTTCTCGAGGATCAGGTGGGCGCGCTCCTTGGTGGGCTCGATGTTCTCCCGAAGGTTCACGCCGTTGATCTCGTCCCAGACCCGGTCCGCGAAGCTCAGCGCCTCGGCTTCGGGCATCTCGGCGTAGCGCCGGAAGAACGACCGCGGGTCGCGGAAGGCGGTTTCGCGGAGCCGGCGGAACCGGTCCAGGAACCAGGCCCGGACATCGGCCTCCTCGGCGTCGACGTAGATCGAGAAGTCGAAGAAGTCGGACACGAAGGGACGGTCGCCGTCGCCGGCCCGCCGGTCGGCTCCCTGGAGGACGTTGAGCCCCTCGATGATGACGATGTCGGCCCGGTCCACCCGCTGTTCGGCGCCGGGAATGATGTCGTAGACCAGGTGCGAATAGACCGGCGCGCTCACCACGGGCGCGCCCGCCTTGAGATCGGCCACGAACTGGACCAGCCGCCGGGTGTCGTAGCTCTCGGGAAAGCCCTTGCGGTGCATCAGGCCCCGGGCCTCGAGTTCCCGGTTGGGAAGCAGGAAGCCGTCGGTGGTCACCAGCTCCACCCTGGGGGTGTTGGGCCACCGGGCCAGCAGGGCCCGCATCACGCGGGCGGTGGTGCTCTTGCCCACCGCCACGCTGCCCGCGATGCCGATCAGATAGGGCCGGTCGCCGGCGGTCTTGCCGAGAAAGATGTCGGCCACCCGGCCCAGCTCCTGGCTGGCGCCGATGTGGAGGTTGAGCAGCCGGGAGAGGGGGAGGTAGACCTCGACCACCTCGTTCATCGAGAGCCGCTCGTTGATGCCCTGAAGCTCGGCGAGATCGGTTTCGGAGAGGGTGAGCGGGGTGTTGAACCGGAGCGCGGCCCACTCGTCCCGGGTGAAGCTGGTGTAGGTCGAGAACGCCATGCCGGTAGCATACCGGGGACCGGGGCACGGGGGCCAGCCGGGGTCGACGCCCATGGTATCGGGGGGGGGGCCGAGGCTCCCCCGGCTCGCCGGGACGCCGTATGTTCCGGCACCGCCATCCCCGGCCTCTTTCCGTGCCCGACCTCCTCGAGCTGTCGCCCCGAGCCGCCGAGCTGCGCTCCCGGCTGCTCAGCTTCATGGATGAACACGTCTATCCCAACGAGCCGGTGTGGTTCGACGAGATCGCCGCCGACCGATGGCGGCCGACCCGGATCATGGAGGCGCTCAAGGCTCGGGCGCGCGCGGCCGGGCTGTGGAACCTGTTCCTGCCCGAGTCGGAGTACGGCGCCGGCCTCAGCAACCTGGAGTACGCGCCGCTCTGCGAGATCATGGGCCGATCGCCGATGGCGCCCGAAGTGTTCAACTGCTCGGCCCCGGATACGGGCAACATGGAGGTGCTGGTCCGGTACGGCACTCCGGACCAGAAGCGCCAGTGGCTGGAGCCGCTGCTCGCAGGGGAGATCCGGAGCTGCTTTGCCATGACCGAGCCCGCGGTGGCCAGCTCCGATGCCACCAACATCCAGGCGGCGATCGTCCGCGACGGTGACCACTATGTCGTGAATGGTCGCAAGTGGTGGACCTCCGGCGCGGGCGATCCCCGGTGCCGGATCAGCATCGTGATGGGACGCTCCAATCCGGACGCGCCGAAGCATCTCCAGCAGTCGATGATCCTGGTGCCGATGGACACGCCCGGGGTCAAGGTGGAACGGATGCTGACCGTCTTCGGCTACGACGACGCGCCGCACGGCCACGGCGAGGTCACCTACGCCGATGTGCGGGTTCCAGCCGCCAACCTGCTCCTGGGCGAGGGACGGGGATTCGAGATCGCGCAGGGGCGGCTGGGCCCGGGCCGGATCCATCACTGCATGCGCCTCATCGGGGTGGCGGAGCGAGCGCTCGAGGCGATGTGCCGCCGGGCCCACCGCCGGGTGGCCTTCGGCAAGCCGCTGGCGGAGCAGGGCACGGTGCGGGCCGGCATCGCCGATTCGCGGATGGAGCTGGAGCAGGCCCGGCTTCTGGTGCTCCGGGCGGCGCACCTCATGGATACCGTGGGGAACAAGGCGGCCCGGGCCGAGATCGCGATGATCAAGGTGGTGGCGCCTGACGTGGCGCTCCGGGTCCTGGACCGGGCCATCCAGGTGCACGGCGGGGCAGGGGTAAGCCAGGACACCTTCCTGGCCTACGCCTGGGCCCAGGCCCGGACGCTCCGCCTGGCCGACGGTCCGGACGAGGTCCACCGCGAGGCGGTGGCGAAGCTCGAGCTTCGCCGCCACCAGTAGCGCTGCCTCGAACGCTCGGCGAACTCCGGAGGCCCGGCAGGTGAACCTCGACCACCGCGTCTGCGTCGTCACTGGCGGCGCCAGCGGCATCGGCGCCGCCCTCTGCCGCGCCATGGGCGCCGCCGGAGCCCAGGTGGTGGTGACCGACGTCGACCTGCATGGCGCCGAAACGGTCGCCCGGGAGGTCGGCGGCGTGGCCTTCCGGGCCGACGTCTCCAGCGGCCGTGACCTGGCGGCCCTGGTGGCCCACGTGGAGCAGCGCGTGGGCCCGATCGATCTCTTCTGCTCCAACGCCGGCATCGCCGTGGGCGGCGGCGCCGAGGTCCCCGACGAGGACTGGGACCGGATCTGGTCGGTCAACGTCATGGCGCACGTCCGCGCCGCCCGCCTCCTGGTTCCCGACATGCTCCGCCGTGGCCAGGGGTATCTCGTGAACGTCGCCTCGGCCGCTGGCCTCCTCACCCAGCTCGGCGCGGCGCCGTATGCGGTCAGCAAGCACGCCGCGGTGGCCTTCGCCGAGTGGCTCAGCGTCACCTACGGCGACCGTGGAATCCGGGTCTCGTGCGTCTGCCCTCTGGGAGTGGACACTCCGATGCTTCGCTCGGCGGGCGCCGGGATCGAAGCCCTGCTCCGCCCCGACGCGATTACCGCGGAGCAGGCCGCCGCCGCCATCCTTGAGGGAATTGCCCGGGAAGAGTTCCTGATCCTCCCGCACCCCCAGGTTCGGGAGTACCTCCGCCGCAAGTGGGACGACACCGAGCGATGGCTCGCGGGGATGCGGCGGCTCCGCGGGCAGCTTGGGCCAGCGTAGCGGGGCGGTAGGCAGGCCGGCCCGGCGGGTGTACCTTGCGCCGGTCGAGGAGCTGGCCGATGCGCACTCTGCTCGCCCTGGCCGGACTGGTCCTTCCGGCCGCCCTGTCCGCCCAGCGGACGCCCACCGAGATCGTCCGTCACGTCGACGAGCTGCTCCGCGGCGAATCGAGCCGGGGCCGGGTGACCATGGAGGTGGTCACCGCCCGCTGGACCCGGAGCATGGAGATGGAGATGTGGTCGCTGGGCCGCGACTACTCTCTGGTCCGGGTCCTCGCCCCCGCCCGCGACGCCGGCACCGCCACACTCAAGGTCGGGAAGGATATCTGGAACTACCTGCCCCGCGTGGACCGCACCATCAAGGTGCCGGGCGCGGGGATGGGCGGGTCGTGGATGGGATCCCACTTCACCTACGACGACCTGGTCCGGGAAAGCAGCCTGGTGGACGACTTCACCATCGGGCTGGCGTTCGATGGCGTGCGCGACGGTGTCCGGATCTGGGAGTTCGTGCTCACCCCGCGCCCGGAGGCGCCGGTGGTGTGGAGCCGGCTCCAGCTCGAGGTCCGCCAGCAGGATCTGATGCCGCTTCGCTCCCGGTACTACGACGACCGTGGCGGTCTCGCCCGGACCATGACCTTTGCCGAGTTCCGGACCATGGGTGGCCGGCTGGTGCCGAGCGAAATGCACATGGTGCCGGCGGACAAGCCGGGCGAGCGGACCTCCCTTCGCTACGCCGAGCTCCGGTTCAACCTCGGCCTCGATCCGTCGTTCTTTTCACTCCAGCGCCTGCGAGAGCGCCGGTGAGCGAGCGGCATTTCTGGCTCCGCCTGGGCTGGCGGAACCTGGGCCGACACCGTCGGCGAAGTGTCATCACCGCCATCGCGCTGGCCTGGGGGTTCGCGGCCGTGGTGGTGCTGGGCGGCGTCATGAAGGCTCTCACCAGCGATTTCATCCGGAACGGCACCGACCTGGTCCTGGGCCAGATCCGGATCCAGAACCCGTCCTACGAGCCGGAGCGCGAACTCTGGGACGTGGTGGGCGGAGACGGTGGTATCGACCTGCCCGCGCTGCTGGATCGTACCTCACGATTCCCCGGCATCATCGGCGCGGCCCCCCGGGTCTATGGCGCCGGCATCGTCGCCAGCGACTCCACCTCTCGGGGCGCGATGCTCATGGGCATCGACCCCGACCGGGAGACCGGTGTCACCCGCTTCCTGGATCACCTGGTTGAAGGTGCCCTGCCCGGTCCCGGGCGCCGCGAGGTCCTGCTCGGCGACGAGCTGGCCCGCCAGATCCGCGCCCGGCCGGGCCACCAGGTCATCCTCGTCGCACCCTCCGCCCTCGGCGGACTGGGGAACGAGTTCTTCACGGTGAGCGGGATCTTCCGGACCGGCATCGCCGAGTTCGACGCCAACCAGGCCGTGCTCCGCCTGGAAGATCTTCAGGGCCTCCTGGCGCTGGGCCCCGGCGAGGTGCACGAGATCGCCGCGGCGGCGGCCAATCCGTGGAACGCCCTCCCGGCGGTCGAACCCCTGGGTGCCGCCCTCGCCGATCTGGGCCCGGCGGTCCAGGTCACCGCGTGGAACACCTACCGGCCCGAGCTGGTCGAGTTCGCCGCGCTGGTGGGCGGGGCCCAATGGGTGATCCTGGTGATTGTGTTCGTGATGGCCGCCTTCGGCGTGGCCAACACGATGCTGATGGGCACCTTCGAGCGGCGCCGGGAGTTCGCCGTGCTCAAGGCGATGGGGATGCGGCCGGGGCAGGTGCTCGCGACCGTGGTGAGCGAGGCCCTGGTCCTCGGGGCGATGGCTTTGGTCGCGGGCTCCCTGTTCGCGCTTCCGATCATGTTCTGGCTCGGCCGATACCCGCTCGACCTCACCTCCGTCACCGGCGAAGTCACCTACGGTGAGACCCTCTACCGCATGGTCCTCCGGGTGGAACCGGCCTGGGAGGTGGCGGCGGCCGGGGGCCTGACGCTGTTCCTGAGCGCGGTTCTCGCCGCCCTGTATCCCGCGTATCGCGCCAACCGGGTGCCGGCCGCCGAAGCGCTGGCAGGACGATGATCGAGCTCGCGCTGGTCCTGATCCGGCTTGCCGCGCGGAACGTGCGCCGCCAGGCGAGGCGGAGCCTGCTTACGGCCTCGGCCATGATCCTCGGGATCGGGCTCCTGGTAGTGGCCCGGGCCGGCGAGGCCGGCTCCCATGTGGCCGGGATCGAATCGGCGGTCCGGCTCGGGGCCGGGCACGTGGCGGTGGAACACCCGGACCATCAAGTCTCCCAGGACCTGGCCGACCGGCTCTCCGGAGCCCTGCTGGCCCGGGCTGAGAGCACCGTGTCCGCGTTGCCTGAGGCGACCGCTGTTCGGGCCGTCGTCCCCCGACTCGCGGTCGGCGGCCTCGCGCAATCGGCCACCTCCTCCATTCCCGTCCGGGTGGTCGGCGTCGACCCGGCGAGGGAAGTGCCAGTCTCGTTCCTGGCCGAACGGGTGCGGACGGGTCGCTTCCTCCAGGCCGGTGATCGGCTGGAGGCGGTGGTCGGGTCCGGCCTGGCCGAGCGGCTCCGGGTGGAACTCGGCTCGCGGCTGGTGTTGATGGCACAGGGCGCCACCGGTGAGTTGGAGAGCCAGCTGGTGCGCGTCACCGGCGTCTTTCGGACCGGGATCCCGGAGGTGGATCGTGGCCTGGTGCAACTGCCGCTGGAGACCGCGCGACAGTGGCTCGGTGTGGACGGCGATGCCACGAGCTTGAGCCTGGTGCTCACCTCCGACCGCCACACCGCCGAGGTCGCTCGCGCGCTCCGGGAGGGGCTCGACGCGGCCCAGGTGCCGGCCGGCCAGGCCGCGGTCCGCCCCTGGTGGGAGTCGATGCCCGACCTCCATGCCTCGCTTCGGGCGGATCGGTCCAACACCTACATCATGTTCCTGATCCTGCTCACCATCGTGGCCCTGGCGGTGGTGAACTCGGTGCTGATGGCCGTGCTCTACCGGACCCGGGAGTTCGGGGTCCTGCGCGCCCTCGGGCTCAACCGGCGCGCGGTCTGGGGCATGGTGATGGTGGAGGGCATCCTCCTCACCCTGGCGAGCGGGGCGCTGGGCATGCTGCTTGGCGTGGCTGTGGTCCGGACCGTCTGGCGCAACGGGATGAACTTCGCGTGGCTGGTCTCGGAGGATCAGCTCGCGTTCGGGGGGACGGTGTTCGACCTGGTCGTGATGCCTGTGATCCAGGCCAACGACCTCGCGGCGATCGTCTCCATCGTGATGGGGATCGGGTTCCTGGCGTCGCTGTATCCGGCCTGGCAGGCCACCCGGATCGAGGTCGCCGCCGCCATGAAGACCGAGGATTGACGCGGGAGGAGGGCATGGGTACCGACTCCGGATCGAAGGGCGAGGCCGCGGTTCGCACCGACGACCTCTGGAAGACCTACGGTGAGGGCGAAACCGCGGTCCACGCCGTGCAGCGGATCACGATCCGGATCGACCGGGGCGAGTTCGTGGCCCTGTGCGGTCCGTCGGGGTCGGGCAAGACCACGCTGGTGAACCTGATCGGCGGGCTCACCGACCCGAGTCGCGGAGCAGTCTGGGTCGACGGCCGCGAGGTGGGCCGGATGTCCGAGCGGCAGCGGGCCCGGCTCCGGCTGGAGCGGATCGGATTCGTCTTCCAGTCGTACAACCTGCTGCCGGTCCTGAGCGCGCTCGAGAATGCCGAATTTCCCCTGATGCTCCGCGGCGCCGATCGCGAGACCCGCCGCCGGGAAGTGCTGGCGCTCTTTCAGCGCATCGGGCTGGAGGGGCTCGACCAGCGACGCCCGGGCGCTCTCTCCGGGGGCCAGCAGCAGCGGGTCGCGGTGGCCCGGGCCGTGCTGGGGGCGCCCGCGCTGGTCCTGGCCGACGAGCCCACCGCCAACCTCGACACCGCCGCCAGCGACGCCCTGCTCGATATCATGGAGCTGCTCAACCGCGAACGGGGCGTCACCTTCATCTTCTGCACCCACGACCCCCGGGTGATGCGACGGGCCCGGCGGATCGTTCGGCTGGTGGACGGCCACGTGGAGCGCGACGCGGTAAAGGAACCGGGCGAACTGCCCGCCTGGGCCATCGAGCCCACTGGCGGGCGAGCCCCCCGTCCGGCGAGCGCCGGCCCGGCCCCGCGGTGCGAATCCTCTCCCTGGTGCGGGCGGCCGCGATGGCGGCCGGTGCCGTGGCCGCGAGCCCGGCCGTGATGGCCGGCCAGACGCCCGAACTGCGGGGGTACTACCTCCATGCCGCGGCCGGGATCCGGCGCGCGGCGTTCAGCGAGGGCGGGGCGCTCGACGTGCAGCGACTCCGGCTGATGACCCGTCCCGCCTGGGGCCCGCTGGCGCTCGACCTGGCCTACGAGCATGCCCTCACCCTTCGGACCGGGTCCCTCGCGCTTGGGTACGGCTTCGAGGGGGCCCGGACCGGGACCCAGTGGCTCGACCTCCAGGGCACGGTGGTAGAGGGACGGCACGCGCGCTGGACCCATGGGCTCGATCGCATCAGCCTGTCGCTCAAGCTTGGCCGGATGGCGGCCGTCGAGGTCGGACGGCAGACCGTCTCCTGGGCCACTACCCTGTTCTTCACCCCCGCAGATCCGTTCGTGCCCTTCGACCCGGCCGACCCGTTCCGGGAGTTCCGGGCGGGTGTGGACGCGGCGCGGGTCCAGATCTTCCTCGGCCCCTTGAGCGATCTCGACGCCATGGTTCGCGTCGCTCCCGAATCCGAGGGAGGCGAAACCGTCACGGCTTTGCTCCGGGGCCGCGGCGTGCTGGCGGGATGGGAGCTCTCGGTATGGGCCGGGGCGCTGCACGATGACCCGGCCGCCGCGGTGGCGGCCGCGGGAAGCGCCGGGGCGCTCGGACTTCGCGCCGAAGGCGCCGTCCGACGGATG
>CAZFSA010000150.1:0-10622 GCA_964521535.1 uncultured Gemmatimonas sp. | reverse complement strand
ACACCGCTTACCGGCCGGGCCGCAAGGTCCACCGCGCGCGCCAGCTCGGCGAAGAGCCGGGCGTGGCCCTCCGCGCCGGCCCGCCGCTCGAGCAGCACCCGCGCGGGAAGCACCGGCCCTCCCCGGTCGGCATCCACCCGCACTTCCCTGGCCACCCAGCGAACCAGCCGCTCGATCCGCGCGGCCGGATCGTCCACGCCCGCCACGATCTGCCGGGCCAGCGCCTGAACCGAGTCCGGGACCATCGAGGCGGGAGCCAGGTACTCCACCCGGGCGCTCGGCGCCGCCGAGCGCGGGGGCTCCTCGCCGACCCGGAGGTGATCCTGCCGGGACGCCTGGCGTCCGCCATCCAGCCAGGCCAGCCGTGGCAACAGGAACCGCTCGGCGGGCGTGCCGGTCACCGACCAGTCGGCGGACTCCCCAGCCGGCCCCGGCCGGAGACCGGACTCGACCAGGCTCTGCATTCCGGCGACCTGCCGATGGTGACCGGGGCCGGCCTGCGCCAGGGCATCGCGGTAGTTGAAGCTCACCAGCTCGAACGCCGACCGTTCCAGGCGGACTCCCAGTGCGGCCTCGCTCCGCACCAGCCCGCCGCGAGAGTCCACCCACGAGACCATCGGGGTGCCTGCCGCCTCGTGCTCGATCCGGAAAGCCTTCACCGTGTCCCAGGTCACCGGAACCCAGCGGCGGGCTCCGCGTTGCTCCACCGCGCTGTCGGCCACCACGAACGTCGACTCGGCCGTGGCCCGGAACTCGTGCGGCGCGATCGTGCCGGTGGCGAGGTCCAGCACCCTCGCCGTGACGCTCCGGCCCACTTCCAGCCGCTGGCTGAAGGCCAGGCGGTAGGCCAGAAGCTGAGGCAGCACCACGTCGCCGCCCAGCGGCACCCGCCAGGCGACCGGCTCCGCGTCCCGGGAATCGCGCTGGGCCAGGCGGAGGACCGTGTCGCCCTCGATCCGGCCCTCGAGCTCCTCGAAGAGCCCGCCGCCGCTCAGGGTCCGGGTGAACTCCCGAAGCCGGAGGCTGCGCGACACGATCAGCTCGGTGCGCCGGGTGACGCGGCGGGTGGAATCGCCCTCGGGAACATCGAGCGCCAGCACCTCGGACAGCGAGAACCCTGCCGGGACGGTGTCGACCGTCATGCTGGCGTATCCCACCTGATGGCCGCGCGCCAGCACCGCGTAGAAGTGCGCCTCGGGATTGAGCCGGAGCGTGGCCTCGGCGATCACCTGAGCCTCGGTCTTGCCCAGTTCGCGGCGAGCCAACCAGGCCAGCGCCACTGCCCAGGTGAGCAGCATCAGACGGCCCGCGGTCCGCCGGTTGAACGTTCCGAGCTTCACGGCCGGGCCGCGTCCCGTGCTCTGCGATGCATCGTCAGTGCGTCCTCCGAGCGTCCGAGCCGGTCCAGCAGTCGGCCGGCCAGGGTGAGCGGCCGGGGATCGCGCGGATCGAGCCGACTGGCTTCCTCCAGCACCACCAGGGCCTCCTCCATCCGTCCCATTCCGGCCAGGGCCTCACCCAACGCGAGTTTCATTTCGGCGTCGTCAGGTGCCAGCCCGGCGGCCGGGCCGAGCACGGCCAGGGCTTCCCCGGCGAGGCCCCGGCGCAGCAACGTTACACCGAGGTAACGACTTGCGGCACAATGTGTTGGATCGATGGACCTGGCCGCCCGAAAATCCCGCTCCGCCAGTGCCGCCCGGCCGGTCTGTGCATAGAGCGCGCCACGTTGCACCAGCACCTCAAGGTCCGGACCGGCGGCCAGGACCGCGCTCAGCTCGTCGATCGCGGCGTCCGCCTCGCCGGCTTGGGCCAGAACGGTGGCCAGCAGGGTCCGGGCGGGGCGGTACGCCGGTTCGACCGCCAGGTGCTGGCGAAGCAGCAGCTCTGCTTCCAGGCGCCGACCCTGGCGGGCGAGTTCCCTGGCGTGCCGGAGCGCCGTCTCGCCCCCACTCGCGGCGCGGTCGGTTGCCAGCCCCAGGCCGGGCTCCGGCACGTCCCGGGCAAAGACCCGGAGGGCGCTTCCAGCGTCGGCGGTGGGAACCAGGGGGTCGCCTTCCAGCAGCGGCGGGTCGAAGCCCTCGAGCGTGGTTGGATCGGGGTCGACGGATCGGGCGGAGTGGAGGCGGCGGGGCATGAGACCAAGGTACATGGAGCAGTCCGGCCGGGCAGGCGGCGCGGGCCCCGCGAGGGGCCGATCGGCCCGGTTGAGTCCCGCGGTGGGGCCACCTAGCTTCCGCCGCTTATGCCCGAGGAATTCCTCCGCGTCAAGGGTGCCCGCGAGCACAACCTCAAGAACATCTCGGTCTCGATCCCGCGGAACCGGCTCACGGTCATCACCGGCCTCTCCGGCTCGGGCAAGTCGTCGCTCGCCTTCGACACCATCTACGCCGAGGGGCAGCGGCGCTACGTGGAGTCGCTCTCCGCGTATGCCCGTCAGTTCCTCGGGCTGATGGAAAAGCCGGACGTCGACGCCATCGAAGGCCTGTCGCCGGCGATCTCGATCGAGCAGAAGTCCACCGGCAACAACCCCCGCTCGACGGTCGGCACCGTGACCGAGGTATACGACTACATGCGGCTTCTCTGGGCGCGGGCCGGAACGCCGCACTGTCCCAATGACGGCTCGCCCATCGCCCGCCAGAGCGCCAGCCAGATCACCGATCAGGTGCTCGGCTGGCCCGAGGGTACCCGGATCGAGGTCCTGGGGCCCGTGGTCCGGGGCCGGAAGGGCGAATTCCGCGACCTGTTCGATGAGCTGGCCCGGCGCGGCTTCGTGCGAGTCCGGGTGGACGGCGAGACCTACGATCTCGGCGCGGTTCCCCGCCTCAATCGCCGGCAGAATCACGACGTGGCCGTGGTGGTGGACCGGCTGGTGGTTCGCGCCGCGGACCGGACCCGGCTCAACGACTCGGTCGAGACCGCGCTCAAGGTGGCTGATGGCGTGGTGGAGGTGGTCCGTCATGGCACCGGGGCGAAAGGCGGAAGCTCCATCACCTTCTCCGAGCGGTTTGCCTGCCCGGTCTGCGGGCTGTCGCTGCCCGAGCTGGAGCCGCGACAGTTCTCCTTCAACTCGCCCTTCGGGGTCTGTCCCGAATGCCACGGTCTGGGCACCCGGCGGGAGGCCGTGGCGGAACTGGTTCTCGGGGATCCGGGGATCTCGATCCTGGAGGGCGTGGTGCTGCCGTGGGGCGAGCCCTCCGGCTACCTGCGGAAGGTGGTTCTCCCGACACTGGCCCGGGCCCTCAAGTTCGACCTGAACGCTCCCTGGGGCGAACTCCCCCGGGCGGCGACCGAGGCCCTGCTCCACGGGGCGCCGGGCAAGACCTTCAAGTTCCGCACCGGGGCGGGCGGCGGGGAGTACGAGACCGGCTGGGAGGGCATCCTCCGCAACGTCGAGCGCCGGTTCTACGAAACCACCAGCGACGCCATCCGCCAGCAGCTCAGCGACTACCTGGTGGAGCAGCCCTGTCGGGCCTGCCAGGGCCGGCGCCTGCGGCCGGAGAGTCTGGCGGTGCTGCTCCACGGCCGGAGCATCGGCGAGGTGAGCGACCTGTCGGTGAGCGAGGCACTGGCCTTCTTCCGGTCCGTCCCCACCGCCCGGGGCGTCGTCGGGGCAGTGGATCCGGAGGTGGGCGGGCCGATTCTCAAGGAAATCGCCGAACGGCTCACCTTCCTGGAGGACGTTGGCCTCGAATACCTGACGCTCGGCCGGAGCGCGGGCTCGCTGTCCGGCGGCGAGGCTCAGCGGATCCGGCTCGCCACCCAGATCGGGTCCCGCCTGGTGGGCGTCCTCTACATCCTGGACGAACCCAGCATCGGTCTCCACCAGCGCGACAACGCCCGCCTGCTCCGGACCCTGAAGGAGCTGCGCGATCTCGGCAACACGGTCCTGGTGGTGGAGCACGACGAGGACACCATCCGCGCCGCCGACCATGTGGTCGATCTCGGTCCCCGGGCCGGGCGGCACGGTGGGCAGGTGGTGGTGGAAGGGCCCGTCGAGGCTGTGCTCCACCATCCTGACTCCCTCACCGGCCGGTACCTCCGCGGAGAGCTTCGGATCCCGGTGCCCCGGGCCCGGCGGCCCGCCGAGCCGGCGCGGGCCCTCCGGATCGTGGGCGCCCGGGCCAACAACCTGGCCGGGTTGACCGTGACCCTGCCGTTGGGCCTGTTCGTGGCGGTCACCGGCGTCTCCGGTTCCGGCAAGTCCACCCTGGTCACCGACATCCTGTACCGCGCCCTGGCCCGCCGATTCTACCGGGCCAAGGTGGTCCCCGGCGCCCACGACCGGATCGAGGGCGTCGAGCTGCTCGACAAGGTGATCGAAATCGATCAGAGTCCGATCGGCCGGACCCCGCGATCCAACCCCGCGACCTATACCGGCCTCTTCACCCCGATTCGCGAGTTGTTCGCGCAGCTCCCCGAGGCCAACATGCGGGGCTACGGACCGGGCCGGTTCTCGTTCAACGTCAAGGGCGGCCGCTGCGAGGCGTGCGAGGGCGACGGCCTGGTCAGGATCGAGATGCACTTCCTGCCGGACGTCTACGTGCCCTGCGAGGTCTGCAAGGGCCGGCGGTACAATCGCGAAACGCTCGACGTGCGCTACCGGGGCCGGAGCATCGCCGACGTCCTGGATCTCACGGTCGGCGACGGCCTGGAGTTCTTCGAGGCGCAGCCCCGGATCCGGGACAAGCTCGAGCTGCTCAACGACGTGGGACTGGGCTACCTGCATCTCGGTCAGAGCGCCACCACCCTGTCGGGCGGTGAAGCCCAGCGGGTCAAGCTCGCGACCGAGCTGTCCAAGCGCGACACGGGCCGCACCCTCTACATCCTGGACGAGCCTACCACGGGCCTCCACTTCGAGGATGTCCGGCTCCTCCTCGAGGTCCTGCACCGTCTGGTCGACAAGGGCAACAGCGTGGTGGTGATCGAACACAACCTCGACGTGATCAAGACCGCTGACTGGATCGTCGACCTGGGTCCCGAGGGGGGAGCGGGCGGGGGGCGGGTCGTGGCCGAAGGGCCGCCCGAGACCGTCGTTGCCGTCCCCGAGAGCCACACGGGGGCTTTCCTCCGGCGCCTGCTCTGACCCTGGACAGCGTAACGATCGGGTGACAGGCGCCTTCCCGCTTGGCGGCGCCGGGTGGCCGTTCCAGATTGTCCGTCCCGGGAGACGTCGGATGTCGAGGGACGCGATGGACGGCAGACTGGCCTCGGTGCTCGAGGGGCAGTACGAGCTCGAGCGGGAGCTGGGTCGGGGCGGCATGGGGATCGTGTACCTGGCGCGCGAAGTGAGGCTCGGCCGCCAGGTCGCGATCAAGGTGCTGCCCCCGGAACTGGCCGGAAGCGAGGGCCTCAAGGAGAGGTTCCTTCGTGAGGCTCGCACCGCCGCGCACCTCTCACACCCGAACATCGTCCCGATCTATCGCGCCGACGAGATCGACGGGTACGCCTTCTTCGTGATGGGCTTCGTGGATGGCGAATCGCTCGGCGAGCGACTCCGGCGGCTCGGCGCGTTGTCACCCCAGGAAACCGTCCGGGTTCTTCGCGAGGCGGCCTGGGCCCTTGCCTACGCCCACGCCAGGGGCGTGGTGCACCGGGACGTCAAGCCGGAAAACCTGATGCTGGACAAGGCCAGCTCCCGCGTGGTGGTGACGGATTTCGGGATTGCGCGGGACCTCCGGGCCAGCAGGCTGACGCTCGACGGCTACGTCCTGGGTACGGTCCACTACATGAGCCCCGAGCAGCTTACCGGTGACGCGCTCGATGGCCGAAGCGACCTCTATGCCTTGGGGGTGATCGGGTTCGAGTGCCTGTCCGGGCGCCTGCCCTTCGACGCCGGGAAGGCCTCCGCGGTCATCGTGCAGCATGCGACCGAACCGGCGCCGCCGCTCCGGTCGGTGGCCGGCGACGTGCCTCCAGCGCTTGCCGCCGTCATCGACCGCTGCCTGCTCAAGGACCCCGCCGACCGCTACCCGACGGGCGAGGCCCTGGCCGAGGCCCTGACCGCCGCGCTCAATGCCGACGCCAGCCTGGGACACCGGGTTGCCGAGCGCGTGATATCGGAGGGAGAAGCCCGGGCCATCTGGCGGCGGGCGGCCGAGTTGCAGGCCGAGGCGGCCACCCGGCTCCGCCAACGATACCAGCTGCCGGAACAGGCCTCATCCCCCGACGGGTCGTCCAACCTGACCAGCGGCTACCGTCTCGGCGACGTCGAACGAGCTGCCGTGGAAGCCGGGATCGCCTCGGAATTCGTCACCCTCGCTGTGGCGGAGCGCCCCTCCGCAGGACCGCTCGATACGGTCGAGCCCTCCAGCCGCGAGGAGCGGGTGTGGCGCACCATGCTCGGAACCAGCCGGCGGAGCCTTTCGGTCGCCCGGCGGTTCACCGCTCCGCCTCGACTCGTCCTGGAGGCGATCGGTCAGGTGGTGGCCCAGTTCCCCTGGGAGATGACGCTCCGGGACACAGTGGGTGGGCACCCGCTGGACGGCGGAATCCTGGTCTTCCACGTCAAACGACTTCGAACCGGCGATGCCATCGGTAGTCGGGGGATCTCCATGTTCTCGTATCGGCTCACGCAGGTCGAAATGCTGCAGCTCAACGTGACCCTCCGGGCCATCACGGCTCCCGCGCTCGGGACCGAAGTGACGGTAAGTGGCGACCTCCGGCCCGGACTCCGGAAAAACTGGGTCGCCGACCGCGCGATCGCGGCCGTGCTGACGCTCGCCGGAGGGGCGGTGGGCGGCGTCCTTGCCGCCGGGCCCCTGGCCCTCGGGCTCGGGCTGGCGGCCGCGCCGGTGATCGGTGGCGCCGCCGTGCTGGGCGGAGCGAGCTTGGCCTGGTATCGACGGCTCTACCGCCACGCCCTCCGGAAGACGGTCGACGAGGTCGAGAAGCTGTTGGACGCCATCGAAGCTCACCTGCGGGCCAGAGCGGTGTTTGGCACCGCGGCCGCGGGAGCCGGTCTCCGGCCGGGGACCGGCGAACCGATCTGGCTGCCGTGGGTCACGCCGGGCTGACGCCTCGTCAGCCCCCGATCGGAACGGTACATTCCCACGACGCCGTCACCCCTCTCCCGGGACCGCCCCATGGAGTACCAGACGATCATCGAGATGCTCGAACACGCCACCGGCCACGAGCGGCAGGTGCGGATCACCACCACCGATGAGCAATTGGTTGTCGGCGTCCCGACCAGCGTCGACCGGAACCCCGATGCGCTCGAGGTCTTCCTCCACCCTGCCGGCGACCACGACGTGGAGATCGCCATCTCCCTGGCCCAGATCCGGCGGGTGGAGATGGCCTGAGCGACCCCGGGGTGAAACATTCTGCAACATCGGGCCGTACGCTGGTTCAACCTGACAGGCTCCGCGTCCTGGAACCGGGGTCGTCGCCGTAACTGATTGATTTGAAACGCCTTGCAGGAGAGCCCCACTGATGGGTCCGGAAACACTCGTTCCCATTGCCGGCATGATCACCGGCATCGCCGCGATCTTCGGCGTGGGGTACGCCCTCGTGCGCGTGTTGCAGGGCCCGGTCGGCCAGGCGTTGGCGCGACGGATCAGCGGCCGGACCGGCGCGGTCGACCCCGAGCTGGCCCAGGAGGTCGACGCCCTCCGTCATCAATTGGAGACTCTGCAGCAGCGCCTGATCGACGCCGAGGAGCGCCTCGACTTCAGCGAGCGGCTTCTCGCCCGGCGGTCAGAGTCCAACGTGAGCCGCTAGTCGCATGGACGAGGATGTCGTTGTCTTCCTCCAGGTGATGCTCTCGCTGGTGCTCACGGGCACCGTGGGGTACGCCGCGTACATCCTGGTGAACGCCCTCGGGCGGAAGCTGGGTCACCGGGTCCAGCCGGAGCTTACGACCGAGGAGATCGATGCGCTCCGAGGCCAGGTGGCCGATACCGAGGAGCTTCGGATGCGTCTGACCGAGCTGGAGGAGCGGGTGGACTTTGCCGAGCGGCTGCTGGCCCGGCAGGCCGAACTCGACCGGCTCCCGGCGTCCGAGGAACCGAGGTGATTGTGGTGATGCCGTCTCTCGCCCAGGTGGTCCAGGTGCCGACGCCTCCCACGCCGCCGGGGGCTCCCGATATCCCCGTTGTCGTCAGTTCGGGCCCACCCACCGGGGCCATCGTTGCCGTGGTCTTCCTGATCATCGCCGGAATCGTGTTCTACCCCCTGATTCGCAGCTACGCCCGGCGCCTGGAACGGGGATCGGCGGGCCCCGAGGTCCTGGAGGAGCTCGCTCACCTGCGGGACCGGGTGGCCGAGCTGGAGCCGTTGCAGCATCGGGTGGCGGAGCTGGAGGAGCGCCTGGACTTTGCCGAGCGTCTCCTCACCCAGCGCGCGCCGGAGGCCCTGGGCCGGGGGGACACGCCGTGAGCCCGGAGCACGTCGCCCTGCTGGTGCCGATCCTCACCACGGCGGCCGTCGTCATCGGCGTGGTGTTGGTCCTTCGCGGGCCCGTGGGCAAGGCGATGGCCCGGAGATTGGAAGGTAGCTCCCTCCAGGGGGGCGACCCCGCCGCGCGGGTTGAGGAGCTGGAGGCCCGCGTGGCAGACCTGGAGCGGGACCGGGTCGAGCTGGCGGAGCGCATCGAGTTCACCGAGCGGATGCTGACCCAGGTGCGCGACGGTCAGCGGGAGCTCCGGTAGATGGGCTGGTTCAAGCGCAACATCGGCCTGGAGTGGTTCGACGTCTTCATCCACGCTGTGGTGACGGCCATGGCGATGGCGTTCTGGGGGATCGAGGGGGACGACGAGATGATCCCCGTGGTGGTCGCCGTCTCGTTCGTCGTGCTCGGGGTGCGGCGGCATTTCGCGCTCCGCCGGGGTGCGACCGAACCCGAGGGACTCTCCTCGGGGCAGATGGCCAGTCTTCGCCTGGAGGAGATGGAGCAGCGCCTCGTGGAACTGGAACAGGCGCAATCCCGGATCGCGGAACTGGAGGACCGGCTCGATTTCGCCGAGCGGCTCCTCAGCCGCCCGAGCGCCGAGTCGGCGCGCGTGCCCGAGGGGAACCGGCGTGGGTGAGGCCGGGGCCTTTGGCCTCTTCCTGGCCGTGGGCGCCACCCTGGTGTCGCTCCTGCTGGGGCCGGTCGGTCAGGCGATGGCTCGGCGGATCGGCGGCCGGGCGCCGGGCGAGGCCGGGATGACCACGGGCGAGATGTCCGCCGAGCGGGTGGCCGAGCTGGAGGCGCGGGTGGCGGAGCTGGAGGCGGCCCAGGCCCGCCTGGTCGAGCTCGAGGACCGGGTGGACTTCGCGGAACGGGTGCTCGCCCGGTCGCCGGACGACCCGGGCCGGCTCGGGCGGGGCGGTTCCGAAGCGGCCGCCCGGCCGTGAGAGTCGGGAGTCAGGAGGCGGCCATGGTGAAGGACCGGACGGTGGCGGCCGGGGTGGTGATCGGACTCGGGGCGCTGGCAGTGCACCTGGTCCTGGGCGCGATGGTGGGCCCCGGATACGCCATCCCGACCACGATCATCGGTGCCCTCGCCGCCGCCGCTGTGCTGCGGGGACCGGTGGGCCAGGCGCTGGCCAGGCGAATCCACGGCGGCGGCGAAGCCGAGCTGCCGCCCGAGACGGTGCTGAACGAGCTGGAGGAACTGCGGAACCGGGTGCTCGAGCTGGAGGAGCGGGTCGACTTCTCCGAACGCCTCCTGGCGCAGGCGCGGCCGGAGGCCGGCCGCGACCGTTGAGCCCCGCGGTGGCACGAGCCCGATGTTACTTTATCCCGGCGGCCCGACCTCCGGAGGGGAGCTTGGCATGGTAACCAGGGATGACATTCAGTCCTTCATCGACCGTCTGGAAGGTGGGGCGGTCGAGAGCCGCGAGGTGGAGCCCGGGCTCTGGGTGGTGAAATCCACCCAGGGCGCGGAGGTGGTGGTGACCTATGCCCCACCGGTGGTGATCCTCCGGGTCCGCGTCATGGAGCCGCCCGAGCCATTGGAGCGGCGAAACGCGCTCTTCCGCCAGCTTCTGGAGTTCAACGCCCGCGACCTGGTCCACGGCTCCTACGGGCTCGAGGGCGACCACGTGGTCCTCACCGACGCGCTGGAGCTCGAAAACCTCGACTTCGCCGAGTTCGAGGCCAGCTACGATTCGCTCACCCTCGCCCTCTCGTCGCATCTCAGCGCCCTGGCGCCGTTCCGCGAAAGGTAAGCCCGATGGGGATCTTCGAACGCTTCTCGACGATGATCAAGTCGAACCTGAACGACCTGATCTCCCGGGCGGAAAACCCGGAAAAGATGCTGAACCAGCTGATCCTCGACATGAAGTCGCAGCTGGCGAAGGCCAAGCAGGAAGCCGCCGCCGCGATCGCGGACGAGAAGAAGCTCCAGGCCGACGCGGAGGCCCTTCGGAAACAGGCCGAGGATTGGGAGCGGCGGGCGATGCTGGCCGTGCAGGAGGGGCGCGACGACCTGGCCAAGCAGGCGCTCGTCCGGTACAACGAGTCGCTCCAGGGGGCCCAGCAGCTCCACGAAACCTGGCTGAAGCACAAGGCCGATACCGAGAACCTCAAGCTCCAGCTCCGCCAGCTCAACGACAAGATCGAGGAGGCCAAGCGGAAGAAGAACATCCTGGTGGCGCGGGCCAAGCGGGCCGAGGCCCAGCAGCGGATCCAGGAGACGATG
>CAZFSA010000149.1:0-10679 GCA_964521535.1 uncultured Gemmatimonas sp. | reverse complement strand
CGCCGCGATGAGTCTGGAGGCGCTCCGCGGCACGCCCACACCGCTCGACCCGCGCATTCACGAGGCCCGCCCCCACCCCGGCCAGGCGCGCGCGGCCGCGCTGATGCGCCGCCTGCTGGAGCAGAGCGAGATCCGCGAGTCACACCGTCACGACGACCCCCGGGTGCAGGACGCGTATAGTCTCCGGTGCAGCCCCCAGGTGCTGGGCGCCGTGGCCGACGCGATCCGGTTCGCCGAGCAGGTAGCGCGAATCGAGCTCAACGCCTCGACCGATAATCCGCTGGTCTTCGACGATGGGGCAGTGCTCTCCGGAGGGAATTTCCATGGTCAGCCGGTGGCCCAGGCACTCGATGTGCTGGCAATCGGCCTCACGACGCTGCAGGCGCTGGCCGAGCGGCGAATCGAGCGCCTGGTGAACCCGGACCTGTCGCAGGGGCTGCCGGCCTTCCTGACGCGTGCGCCCGGACTCCAGTCGGGCTTCATGATGGTGCAGATCACGGCGGCCTCGCTGGTGGCGGAATCGCGTGCGCTGGCCCACCCCGCCAGCATCGGCTCGATTCCCACCGACGCCAATCAGGAGGATTTCGTGCCGATGGGGATGGCAGCCGCCTTCAAGGCTCGCCGGATCCTCACCAACGCGGTTCGCGTGGTGGCAGCCGAACTGCTCTGCGGGGCCCAGGGGCTCGAATTCCTCCGGCCGCTCCGTCCAGGCCGGGGGGTCGCCCGCCTCTACGAGGCGGTCCGAGGGAGTGACCATGGCGTGGCCCCCCTCGAGCTCGACCGCCCCCCGGCGGTGGATCTGGCGCGGCTGGAGGCGGGACTCAGGGCCGGGGCCTTCGACCCGGGCGACGCCACCTGACGTGAGGGGCGGTCGCCTCGGCCGCCTTGCCGGGTGGCTGCACCCGGTCCTATCTTCCGTTGTCTCAAGGCGTTGACCGTTCCGTTCCGCTCCCCGGGCCCCCGGTCGAATGAACCTCGACAAGCTCAAAGAGTCGGCGCGCAAGTACGAACAGAGTGGCCAGTGGCGTCCGGCCATCGATGTGTACAAGAAAGCGCTCCGCGAGTTCGAGGAATCCGGGGAGGGGGTACCCGACCCCTCGCTCTACAACCGGATCGGTGACCTGGAGATGCGGGCCGGGGAATCCTCGGCCGCCGTCCGGGCCTACGAGCAGGCCGCCGACCTCTACACCGAGCAGGGCTTTTTCAACAACGCGATCGCGCTCTGCGGCAAGATCATGCGGATCAACGCCGGCCGGACGTCGACCTACCTCCGGCTGGCGCAGCTCAATGCCCGGAAGAACTTCGTCGGGGAGGCGCGGCGCAACCTGGCGGAGTATCTCGAGCGGATGGCGGCCCTCAACCACGGCGAGGAGGCGGCCTCGGCCGCTCAGGCGTTCGCGGAGCAGTTTCGCGGCAACGCCGAGATCCAGGCCATGCTGGTTGAGTTGTTTCGGGAGGCGGGGCGCGGGGTCGGAGGCGGCGGGCTTCAGCGGCTCGCGGACCAGATTGAGGCCCGGAGCGGGGATGGAGAGGGCCGCCCCTACCGAGAGCGCCAAGCCGATGGCGATGTGGAAGAGCGCCAGGGAAGTTCCGGGGGTGGGGATCTGGTCTTTCTCGACATCGGGCTGCCGGGGGCGGGCGGTGGCCACGGCGGGGGTGTGGTGCTGGGGGGGACGGCGACCGATCAGGGGGCGACCTGGCGGCGGGACGCCGGCGCGATCGACGGCCTCGAGCCGACGGTGCGAAGTTCCGAGGCCGACGCGGACGCGCTGCCCGAGCTGATCGTGGACGGCGTCTACCGGACCGGAACCGGCGAGTCGGTCGAGGATCTGGACATCGACGCCTATCCCGAGGTGGACGGGGAACGGTCGGTCGACGGCCTGACGCTCGTCGATTCCAGGCTTCGTCCCCCGGGGGTGGGTGCCCCGCCCCCGGTTGCCCGCAGCTACGAGACCCTCGACGAGGTCGCGCAGGCGGTCCCCGGCGGTGGTTCCGAGTTGGTCTACCTCCCGGTCGAGCCCGAGCCAGGGCAGGGCGGGGAGGTTCCCGCGACGGCCGAGGACGAGGCGATGCTGGCGCGTGACCGGGCTCGCATCCTCCTTCAGATCGGAGACCAGGCGGGGGCGATTGCGGCGCTCGAGGAAGCGGTCGCGGGGTTCGAGGCGACGGACCGGTTCGATCAGGCGCTGGAGGCGACCGAGGAGCTTACCCGCCTGGAGCCCGACGCGATCTTCCGATTCCAGAAGCGGGTGGAGCTGGCGTATCGCTCGGGCAGGCGCGAGGTGATGCTGGACGCCTACCTGCGCCTGGCCGACGCCCTCGAGCGGGGCGGGGGCAAGGAGCATGCGGTCACCGTGTACCGCCGGGTCCTGGAGCACGACCCGGACAACGCTGACGCCCGGGAGGCGCTGGCCCGGCTGGCGCCGCCTCCCCCGCGGGAGTCCTTCGTGGACCTGGGCTCCCTGATCATGGACGAGCCGCAGGTGCGCGACACCCGGATTCGGGTGGATCAGGCGGCCCCGATCGAGGACGAGGACCAGGCCTTTCTCGAGGCGCTGGCCCAGTTCAAGCGGGGGATCGAGGAGAACCTGGATGCCGAGGACTTCCAGGCCCACTACGATCTCGGGATCGCGTTCAAGGAGATGGGCCTGCTGGACGAGGCCATCGCCCAGTTTCAGAAGGCGCTCCGGGCGCCCGAGGGCCGCCTGAAGACGTCCGAGCAGCTTGGGATCGCGTTCTACGAAAAACACCGGTTCGCGATCGCGGAGGCGGTGTTGCGCCGGGCGATCGACAGCCTGCCCGGTGCGGACGAGGAGAAGATCGGCCTGATCTACTGGCTGGGGCGCGCGGTCGAGGCCCAGCGACGACATCAGGAGGCGGCGCGGTGCTACGAGCGGGTGCTTGCCGTCGACATTCGCTTCCTCGATGTCGGCGAGCGGGTCCACCGCCTCACCCTGGACGCACCGTGATCCCGGATACCGCTCCGATCGAGTTGACCGATCTTCAGGCGGGGATCCGGGACGATCTGGATCGCGTCCGGGAGACGATCCGCGACCTGATCGCCGTCGATTTCGGACTAATTGCGGAGGTGAATTCCCACCTCCTGCGGATGCAGGGCAAGCTGTTCCGGCCCACGCTGCTGCTGCTGGTCAATCGGGCCTCCGCGGCGCCGGACGACCGGGCGGTGCGCCTCGCGGCGGTGGTCGAGCTGATCCATCTCGCGACCCTGGTGCACGACGACTCGGTGGACCATTCGGTGCTCCGCCGCGGCATGCCGACGATCAATTCGCTCTTCAGTCATCAGGTGTCGGTCATCATGGGCGACTACCTGTACTCGCGGGCGGTGATCGAGCTGGTTCGGCTGGGTGACCTTCGGCCCCTGGAGGTGCTGGGGCGGGTCACCAACGAAATGACCATTGGAGAGATGCGACAGCTCCTGGCGCACGATCCCCTGACGTTCGACGAAGAGAGCTACGACCTCCTGATTCGGGCCAAGACCGCGTCGCTGATCTCCGGGGCGTGCGAGTGCGGCGCGCTCCGGGCCGCCCCGCCGGTGCGGGCCGCGATGGCCCGCTTTGGGGAGGCCCTCGGGAAGGCCTTTCAGATCGTGGACGACCTGCTCGATTTCACGGAAGTGGAACAGGTCACCGGCAAGCCTTCAGGACACGACTTGAAGGAGCACAAGGCCACTCTCCCGCTCATCGCGGCCCTGCCGCGGATGACCCCCGCGCAGCGAGCCGACGTCAGCGACCTGATGGCGACGGCGGCGCCCACCCTGGACCAGGTTGCCGCGGTGATCGAGCACGTCCGTGACGCCGGGGGCCTGGAGTACGCCCGGGAGCGGGCCCAGGGCCACGCTGCGCAGGCGTTGGACCAGCTGGAAGAGCTGCCGCCGAGCGCCGAGCGGGAGCTGCTTCGGGCCAGCGTGGCCTATGTTCTGGAGCGGCGCCGCTGATGGCCGGGCCCCGGCGACCCCGGTTCTACGCCGCCGTGCTGGTGGCCGGTTTCCTGCTGGGCGGCTTCCTCAACGCCTTTCTCCGCAAGGTCTTGCCCGACAGCCCCACGAAGGCCTTCTTCACGTACTCGGTCCAGGGCGAGGTCGGGCCTGTCCCGATCAACCTGCTGGTGGTACACTTCACAGTGGGCCCGGTCGGCGTGGATATCTCGCTGCTCAGCATCGTCGGCGTCGCGCTGGCCTATCTGGTGGCCCGGTCGCTTTTCTAGGAGTCGGTATGTTCGGGAATCTGGGGTTCTGGGAGATCACCGTTCTGGCGTTGGTGATCCTGCTGGTGTTCGGGGCGAAGCGCCTGCCGGAGATCGGTCAGTCGCTCGGGAAGGGAATCCGCGAATTCAAGCGGAGTTTCTCGGAGGTCAACGACGCGGTGACCAGCCTGCCGGAAGACCGGCCTCAGGGGTCGCGCCACCTGGACGCCCCCTCCCAGCCGCAGGCCACCAGCGAGCCGAAGCGCCTGTCCCAGTAGGGGCCAGGACCCAGCCAGAGATGACGCGGGGGCGGCCGGGTGGCCGCCCCCGCTTGCCGTCCAGGCGAACGCTAGGGGAGGAGCGGGCTCGCGAGCGCGGCGTTCTGGGCCGCCGTGCGATAGATCTCGGCCCGATAGTCGCTGATCCGGGCCGTCTCGCGAAGCCCCGCGACGTACTGTTGGACCCGGCTCCGCCGGGCCGCCTGGAGGGCCTGCTCCCGGATGGCCGCGAAGTTCGAGGTGAATTCGGCCGAGTCGGCGGGAATCCGGTCGAGGACCTGAAGGACGTACACGCCATGATCACCCTCGGCCGATGCCCGATCGCCACCGATCGGTGGACTCACCTTGCCCCGGTCCAGACCGAACGCCACCCCAATCAGGGCGGGCGACGGAACCGGCGCGGTGAGCCTGGCGAAGGGCCCCAGTTCCTGGTATTCGAATCCCATGGTCCGGGCCGCCTGCGCCAGCGAGCCGGCCTGGGCCTGCCGGGCCAGCTGCTCACCCAGTTCCCGAGCCTTGGCCAGCTTCTTGTCGAGGCGGACCCGCTGCTCCACTTCGGCCCGAACCTGCTCGAACGGCGGGATTCCCGCCCTGGTGAGGCTGTCGAGCCGGAAGACATAGAACGCGTTCGGGGCCTCGATCACCGGGCTGTGCTCGTTGGGGTCGGCCTGGAACGCCCAGACCCCGGCGTCCGGAACCGTGCCTCCCTCCGGCACCACCACCCGGTCACCCGGGGCGATGGGGCCTACCTGCCGAACGGTCAACCCGAGGGCCCGTGCGGCCGTATCGATCGCCGGGCGCTCGAGCTTCTCGGCCGCCAGGGTCTCCAGGGTATCGGCGATGGCGTCGAGCCGGTCCCGGTGATCCCCGGTGATCTCGATGGGAAGCAGAATATGGCGCGCGCGGAAGGTGTCGCCGCGGCGGCTCTCCACCTCCACCAGATGGAAACCGAACTGGGTGAGGACGGGATCGGACACGGTGTTGAGCGGGAGCGACCTCACGGCGTCGGCAAACTCCGGCACGACCTGGGCCATCACCATCTCGCCCAGCTCGCCGCCGTTCCGCCCACTGGCTGTGTCGGCCGACTCCCGCCGTGCGACCTCGGCGAACGGGGCCCCCGCGGCGATTTCGGCCTTGAGGGCCAGCGCGCGATCGCGGGCTGCGGCGGTGTCGGCGGCGTCGGGGATCCGGGGCACGTACAGGTAGCTCAGGTAGGCCCGGCGCTCCCGCCTGAACTGCTCCCGATTCGCGTCGTAATACGCCCGCGCTTCCTCCACCGTGACCGGAGCCGCCGCGTCCGCGACGTGCCCGGCCGCGTCGATGCGAGCCAACCCGATCCGGGCCTGCTCCCGCTCGTCCCGGAACCTCTCCCAGAGGGCCGGGGCGGATACAAAGACATCCGCCACCACCAGACGGAACAGCTTGCTCTGCAGGATCTGGTCGCGATACTGGGCCTCGAGGAGGGGCACCAGCGCCTGGCCGGCCGACGAGGCAAGCCACCGCCGGTACTTCTCGGGATCGAACTGCCCGTTGGTCTGGAGGTCGGGGGACTGCTGCAACTCCGGGAGCGGAACGTTGCGAATCGCGTCAGCCACCTCCGCAGAGCTGACCGTCAAACCATGCCGCCGGTACTCGTCGGCGAAGAGCACCTCCTGAACCATCTGATCCCAGACCTGGTCCCGGATTCGCTGAATCTCGTCGAGTCCAAGGTTCGAGGAGGTTCGCTGCTGTTCCTGGCTGATCGCGTTCTGGACCCGCTGGTCATACGAGCGGATGTCGATCGAATGGCCGTTGACCTTGCCAACCGACCGCCGCGCCAGAATACTGCTCCCTCCCGACCCGAGACCGCTCAGGTCCCAGACCAGCCACAGCAGAAACGCAGCCGTCAGCACCACAATGACGGGCTTGGCGGCGTTTCGAAATACTTGCATCATCGGCAGATACGCTCCGCAGGACTGCCAGGAAACAGGGTGGAAAAGCTAATCCGCGAACCCCCTGATCTCAAGCGACCGGTCTGGCACGCCGATTGACATTGAGCCTCGGGAGCTTGTAACGTTTGCATTGATGCCACAACAACTTAGCTGACGGGGCCCCGGAATGGCGCAGTCCCGCGAGATCGAAAAATTGCAGCGCCGGTGGCAGGAGAACCCCCTCGGGCTCACGTTCGCGCCGCTGGCCGAGGCGTATCGCAAGGAGGGCATGTATGCGGACGCCCTGGAGCTGCTTGAGATCGGGCTGACCCAGCATCCCCACTACGTTCCAGCTCACATCGTTCGGGGCCGGTGCCACCTGGACACCGGTGAGGACCTGGCGGCAGAGGCTGCCTTCCGGCGGGTTGCCGAGCTCGACCCGGAGAACGTGATCGCCCTGAAGGGCCTGGCGGACATCGCCGAGCGCAGCGGGCGGTTCGAGGACGCCCGGGGCCAGTTGCTGCGGTTGTTGGCGTTCGACCGGAACAACGAGGAGGCCAGGTTCCAGCTCGAGCGGGTCGAGAAGATGCTCATCACCCCCTCCCCGGGGACCATCAAGCTTGGCGCGCCGGACATCGCGCCGGGTCGGCCGGAGTCGCCGGAGCCTGCGGTATCTCGTGCCACGATCCCCCAACCTGAGGCGCCGGTCACGGTGGACCTGTCGATCGAGGCGGCCGCCGAGGTCGGGCCCGAACCTGCCCCGTCGGTGGACACGGCACCGGTGGAGCTGGCGGCGCCCACGTTGGAATCCGCCACACCGCTCCCGAACGTCCAGCCGCCGGACTGGACCGGGGCGCAGTTCGAGCCGGAGGTCGAGACGACGGACCCCGCCATCCCGGAAGCGGAGCCTGGCTCGCTGCCGGTGGCGGGTGTCGACGTCACGGATTCCGGAGACGTGGCGGGTGGGGTGGAGGGCGCCGAGCGGCCGGCCGAGCAGGTCCTCGGGCTCTCGCCGGCGGCAGTGCTCCACGAGGATGTCTCGGTGGTCGTCGAGTACTTCGAGCCCGTGGAATTCGATGCTGGCGGTGGGGAAGTCACTATCGGAGGGGGCCTTCCCCTGGGTGACGCCGGCGAGGGGAGTGCCGCGACGCCCCGGTCGCCGGAAGGCGGCGTCGAGGAGGCGGTGACCTCGACCCCCGTTGCGGCCGGTCCGGCGGAGCCGCCCGGCGTGGCGCCCGACGTCGAAACGGGTGTGGGCTCGGGCCTCGAGCCAGAGGCCACCGCGGCGTTCGGGGTGGCGGAGGAGGACGAGCCCGGCCTGACCGAGGAGCCGGAACTCGTGGTCACGGAGACGATGGCGGAGATCTTTCTCCGGCAGGGACACAAGGAGCTGGCCCTCGCGGTCTACACCCAGCTGGCTCAGCGAGAGGAGCCGAGCGAGCGAGTGCGGGCTCTGATCGAGCAGCTCGCCGCCGAGCTGCGGCCGCAGCCGGCGCCCCTGCCGGCCTGCGCGGCGGCGGTCACCGGCGGGCGTTCGGTAAGGGCCCTGTTCGACGACCTGCTGGCCGCCCTGCCCCCGGAGCCAGCTGCCACGACCGCCGCGGCCGACCGGACCGCCACCGGCCCCGGGGGCGAGGAGCCTCCGCTCGAAGGCGGGCCAAGCTACGACGAGTTCTTTGGCGACGACGCCGTGTCCGGTTCCGGACCGATGCCGGAGCCCGGGGCTCCGGCCGCTGCCCCGCATGGCGGTGAGGACATCGAGGAATTCAACGCGTGGCTCCGGGGGCTCAAGCGCTGAATGCGGGTGACCGTCCTGAACGGCCCCAATCTCAATCTCCTTGGCCGCCGCGAGCCTTCGCTCTACGGCCACGTGTCCCTGGCCGAGATCGAGGCGCTGGTCCGAGCGGAGGCCGCCGGGCTCGGGATCGACATCCGGTGGCTTCAGAGCAATCACGAGGGAGTGCTCGTCGACGAAGTGCAGGCACTGCCGGCGGCGGCGGACGGACTGATTCTGAACGCCGGGGCGTACACCCATACCAGCCTGGCCCTGCGCGACGCGCTGCTGGCGGTTCGGGTCCCGTTCGTGGAAGTCCACCTCTCCAACCTCTTTGCCCGTGAGGCGGCGCGCCATCGATCCCTCGTAGGTGATCTGGCGCTCGGTGTCATCACGGGGTTTGGGCCGACCGGCTACCTGCTCGCGCTTCGCGCGCTGCACGCCCTCCGGGCCGATGTCTGAGGGCGCCCACCGCCGCCTGGCTGCCTTGCGGCGGTGCCTGGCCGAACGGGATCTGGATGCATTGCTGGTAACTTGGCCCCCGAACGTACGGTACCTGACGGGATTCACGGGGTCGGCCGCGCTGCTCCTGGTCACGGCCGACAACGCCGACCTGGTGACCGATTTCCGCTACGGGACGCAGGCTCGGTCGGAGATGGAGGGCGTGGCTGATGTCGTCGTCGAGCGGAGCGACCTCTGGGGCGCCACGCGAGGTCGGGTCCAGGGGCGGGGCGTCCGCCGGTTGGGGCTGGAGCGGGAGCGGATGACGCTGAGCCAGGCCGGCGAAGTCGGCGCGATCCCCGGCTGCGAGGCCGTGCCGGTGAGCGGCCTGGTCGAAGGGCTCCGGGTGGTGAAGGACGAGCGCGAAGTCGATGCCATCCGGGCTGCCGCTGCGCTGGCGGGCGAAGCGCTGGCCGAAATCCTCCCGTTCATCCGCCCGGGCCGGACCGAGTGCCAGATCGCCGCCGAGCTGGAGGCAGCGGTACGCCGCCGGGGGAGCGAGTGGTTCCCGTTTCCGTCGATCGTCGCGTCGGGGCCGCGGAGTGCCCGACCCCACGCCCGCTCCACCCAGAAGGAGTTGGGTCGTGGTGAGTTGCTGGTGATCGATTACGGCGCCCAGATCGACGGGTATTGCTGCGATATCACCCGGACCTTCGTCGTGGGCAGCCTGGCCGACGGGAGGCAGCGGGAGGTGTATGAGGTGGTAAGGCGGGCACAGGCCGACGCGCGGAGGGGGCTCAGGGCCGGATTGACCGGCCGGGAGGCCGACGACCTGGCCCGGGTGCCGATCGCGGCAGCCGGGTTCGGGGATGCCTTTGGCCATTCCCTCGGGCATGGTCTGGGGCTGGAAGTCCATGAGGCACCGAGGCTTTCGCAGCTGAACCAGGAGGCCCTGCCGGCCGGGGCCGTGGTCACGGTCGAGCCGGGCGTCTATCTTGAAGGATGGGGGGGGATCCGGATCGAAGACGATGTCGTGCTCAGGGCGGATGGGGTGGAGTGCCTGTCCGACGGGCGAACCGAGCTGGTCGAACTCACGTAAACCGCTGCTGACGCGACCATGACACCTGACGAGATCAAGAGCCTGGCGGAGGTCTTTCAGCAGGTGCCCGGGATCAAGGGGATCGACCTGAAGGATGTCCGCCGACTGGCGGAGTTGCTCCGCCAATCGCCCGAGATCGGCTCGATCGAGCTGCGCGGCTGGTTTGGGACCGGGGTGGTGATCACCCGGACCCAGCACGGGGTGGCGACGCCGATGGCGTTTGCCCCGCTGCCGGCGGCTCCGACGGTCGCGGGGGCGGTCGGGGCCGTCGCGGGGGCGGCGGGCAGCGACCTCGCGGAGGGGCCCAAGGCGCCGGCGAGTCAGCTCAAGGAGGTCAAGTCGCCCATGGTCGGCACCTTCTACGCGGCCCCCGAGCCCGGGGCGGAGCCCTACGTGAAGGTCGGCTCGCGGGTGGCTCCGGGGCAGACGGTGTGCATCATCGAGGCGATGAAGATCATGAACGAAATCCAAGCGGAGACCAAGGGGACCATCGTCGAAGTCCTCGTGGAAAACGGCCAGCCGGTTGAATACGGCCAGCGACTGTTCAAGGTCAAACAAGGCTGATTTACATCCATTCCCGGGGCCGGGCAGTCCGCTGTCCGGCCTGATTTTTTCGCCCCATGATCCAGAAAGTTCTCATCGCCAATCGTGGCGAGATTGCCCTCCGCGTGATCCGTGCCTGCCGCGAGCTCGGCATCAAGACGTTGGCCGTTTACTCTGAGGCGGACGTGCAGTCCTTGCACGTGCAGCTTGCCGACGAGGCGATCTGCATTGGCGGCCCCAGAAGTTCCGACAGCTACCTGCGCGGCGACCGCATCATCAGCGCGGCGGAAATCGCGGATGTGGACGCGATTCACCCTGGCTATGGCTTTCTCTCGGAAAACGCCAAATTCGCCGAGCAATGCGAATCTTGTAACATCAAATTCATCGGCCCGAAATCCAAGAGCATCCGGATCATGGGCGACAAGGCCATC
>CAZFSA010000148.1:0-10729 GCA_964521535.1 uncultured Gemmatimonas sp. | reverse complement strand
CGGGGCTGACGGGGCTCGAACCCGCGACCTCCGCAGTGACAGTGCGGCACTCTAACCAAGCTGAGCTACAGCCCCCAGCCTCCAGCAAGCCGTCAAATATAGGCCGGCGCGTCCCCTATCTACAATAGGCCCGGCGCATGTTGGCGAGCCGGGGGCCGTAGGCATCGAAGTTCTTCAGCTGGCCATCGATGAAGTCGGGCTGGATGTCCCGTCCGGCCGTCAGGGCGGCGCGGGTCTCGGCGATGTGACGATCCAGGGCCTCCACCAGCTCGCAGGTCTTGCCCTCGGTGACGGCGGCATCCTTGTCGTTGATCTGACCCATCAACCCGATACCGAGGACGTAGTTGGAGAGCTGTCCGACACGGCCGCGGGTACCGACCAGTGCGACGGCTTTCCGGCCGATGGTCTCGGCCATCTTGAAATCGATCGGCTGGGTTTGGAGCACCGAGATCCCCGCCTGGGCAAGGATCGAGCCGAGGTTGATCTTGTCGGTTTCCTGTCCGTGCTGTTCGATCAGGGCCCCGAGGTCGATAGCGTCGGCGTAGCGTTTGGCCCCGGTGAGCGCAATCACGGCCCGCAGCACCGGCTGCATGTCGGAGTGGTCGATGGCCACCAGGCGCCGGGTGGTTGCCACGAGGTTGTCCACGTCCCCGGCATACCCGTATGCCCGCACCAGTTCGCCGAGGAAGTAGGTGTTGTCCGGATACTTCGCCGTGGCCGCCGTAGCCCAGCGGACATACGGGGCGGGCTGGGCCGAGTCCTGCGAGGCGACGAACAGGATCTTCTGGAAGAACAGGGTGTCGGCCTTGGTGGAGTCGAGCGCGAAGACCTGCTCGAGGGCCTCGATGGCGCACCGATTCTTCTCCGGCGTGCCCTGCACCAGGCAGGCGGTGGACTTGAGATCCCAGAGGTCCGGATTGCTCGGATCGAGCTTCAGCCCTTCGTCCGCCACTTCCTCGCCGACGGCCGGCCGGCCGGCCGCCACCAGCCACTTCAGCGCTTCCTCGCGGACCCGCTGGTTGGTGGGCGCCACCCGAAGGATCTCCTTGTAGGTCTCGATGATCTGGGTGGTGTCGCCCTTCTGCTGGTACTGCCCGAGCAGGCCACCCCAGGCCTCGAGGCTCAGCCGGTCACCCTTGACCGCATTCTGGAAGTGGGCGATCACCTCGTCGCCCGGCGCGCCCCGCGCGATCGCCAACTGAGCCAGGCACACCTCGGCCAAACCGTGGTTCGGCTGCGCCCGAAGCGCCTTGAGCGCGGCCTCCTGCGCCTTCTTGGGATCGGTGCCCCGGAGCTGGTCGCACTCCTTGGCCTCGGGCAGGGCGTTGAACGCCGGCCGGAACGCGTCGCCGATCTGCTTGCCCAGATCCTCGAAGCTCTGGTTGGCCTCCTGCGTCATCCGCACCATGTAGCCGGTCTGGTCGTTGATGCCCAGCAGGCGCGCCTCGATCACGACCCGACCCCCTTCCGTCCGGGAGAGGGTGGACGAGACGATGGCCCGCGCCTGAAGCTGGGTTCCCAGCTGCCGGGCGACCAGCGGGGGCAGCACGGCGTCCGGCGGATACCCGTACTGAACCAGCGCGTCGTTCATCTGGTTGCGCTGAATCATCAGGTACCACTTGTCGGCCACACCCTCG
Source organism: uncultured Gemmatimonas sp. (assembly GCA_964521535.1). Lineage (GTDB taxonomy): Bacteria > Gemmatimonadota > Gemmatimonadetes > Gemmatimonadales > GWC2-71-9 > SHZU01. The sequence goes on along the minus strand of CAZFSA010000148.1, from coordinate 9,092 downwards.
AGTCGGTCGCGCATCCCCGCTCCCACTCGCACGGCGGCGGCGGAGTCGGCGCTCGCGAACGAGTGCGGGTTCGCCACCATGAGGCGGGGAAGGTTCTGCACCGGCCGCGGCGGACGGCTGGCCCGCAGTTGTGCGGCCAGCGGCGACGAGGCCGCGAGCATCAGGATGCCGGCGAAGAGCGACACGAAACGCAGGGGCATGCGCAACCACCTCCGAACAGGATCCGCCCGCCAGGGCGGGAGCATCGGCGCTACCCGGAGCGCCTCACCAAATGGGCGAAGAGGGATTCGAACCCCCGACATCCTGCGTGTAAGGCAGGCGCTCTGAACCGCTGAGCTATTCGCCCCGGCGTCCCGTTTCTCCGCCGGCGAGACCCGCACTACGGGGGAGACGCCCCGGGGCACCGGCAATGCACCAATCGCAGGGGCGCGGCGCTGCCCTACAACGCCACCGCCAGCGGGCAAAGGACGCAGTATCCGGTCACCAGCAGAACGGCCGCCACGCTGGACATCCCGGCCGCGAGCGCGAGGTACCCCGCAACCAGGAAGGCTCCTGCTGCCCCGAACACAATCAGGTTCCGCGGCCCGAACAGGGAGCGGCGCGGGCCCTGCTGCGCATCCGTTTGCGCCATAAGGCTTTGAGGATACGTCCCCGGCCGCAAACGGTCAAGCGCCCGGGGCTGAAGTTTCAGATTGAAATATCTCCTCGGCCGACTCGTCCGCCGGCGCTGGCCATCCGACGTCAAGCGCCGCCCGCCGGGCGGCGTCGCGCCGACGCCGAACCATCCACGCCACGACCACCAACCCTCCGAGGACTCCCCACATTCCGCCCGCAAGAAACCAGAGACCGAACCCGTGCCGCCGCTTCAGGTCGCGCTGCCAGGCTTCTTCGAACCGGGCCGCCGTGAGCCCGGTCGTCAGAACGATTGCCGAGTCGAATGGAAGAGCCTCGCGGAGCTGATCCAGCAGCGGCTCGAGCGTTCCCGACGGGTGCCGGCGGGCGAGATGGAGCACCGCACTGGCTGCAAGCCCGTAGGCGGTTCGGGCCGCAACCTCCCCGGCCCGGAGGTCCCGATTGAGCTGGGAGAGCGACGGAACCCGGCCCAGGGCCACGGTCAGGTTCAACTGAAAGCTGGCGAGTGCGCCGAACTCTCCGGCCGCCACGCTGGCATAGCCCTCGTCGAACCAGAGCGGAACGCGGGTGCGAACCGCGTCGTGCAGGACGAGATGGGCAAGCTCGTGGCGAAGGATTCGAAAGGGGTCCCCTGCGTCAGCGCGAACGGCGATGAGCCGGGCGGCCGGGAGCGCGAGTCCGCCACCCCACGCGGGGAGTCGGCCGCGGGCTGCCGAGTCGAACCCGGCGGCGCCACGAACCACCACCAGCCGGAGGGGCCCGGGCGCTCGCCGTCCCAGGCCGTACCATTCGGCGGGCCGATCAGCCACGTCGGCGAGGGCCACGCCGAGGTCCAGATCCCGCGGGGACGCGAGCACCGACACCTCGCCGACCCGGACCGCCTGCCGGGAGGCGACCTGTGCCGGGACGGGGATGGCCAGGGTCAGGCCGCCGAGGACGAGCGCGGCACCGGCGCACCACGATCGACGGCGTCCAGGAGTTCCTGGCATCGGAGTGACCACGGGTTGAATCGATTGGCCCCGGCGCCCTTGCGCCAGGTGGCCCGGGCGGCCTCGTGGTCTCCGGCGAGCCACTGGGCCCGGCCGAGGTCGTAGCATGCCTCGATCAGGTTGGGACCGAGGGCGAGGGCCCGGGTGAGGAAGGTCTGGGCGTCGGCGAACATCTCACGCTCAAGATACACCAGGCCGAGGTAGTAGTGGGCGTAGAGGGTCGCCTTGCGATCGCTGTCGAGGCGGATGGCGCGCGCGAGATGCTCGATGGCCTCGCCGAAGATCCGCTTCTTCAGGCAAATGAACCCGACGTTCACCCGGGCCAGAGCGTTGGCCGGCTCCTCGGCGAGCACCTCGGACAGGGTGGCCAGTGCCTGATCATACTGTTCGCCCAACATCTGCGCCCAGCCGAGCAGGGCCTTCGCCTCGGTGGCGGTGGGCGCCAGTTCGAGAGCCCGGGTCAGCGCCTCGATCGCACCTGCATGGTCCCCGCGGGCGATCAGGGTCCATCCCTTCTCCACGTAGGTCGACGCGCCCAGGTGGTCCGCCCGGAGGCGGCGGGACGGGGAGGCGGCCCCTTCCTGATCGGTTCTCACCGGCCCGGCCAGGGTCTGGTACCGGACAGCGAGTTCGCGGATCCGCTCCCTGGTCGCGGCCAGGTCGGCGACCAGACCGTCCACCCGCCGGAAGAGCGCCACGATCCGCGCCTTCAACGCCTCGGCAGCGTCGCCGCCCACGCCGCGATCCAGCGCCTCGTCGAGTTGACGCAGCTCCTGCTCCAACTCGGCCACCAGAGCCACGGCCCGGTCATCGGTCAGAGCCATTCGGTCCCCCGGAGATACGACGTGATCGTCAGCCGCCCGGTCTCCACGTCGAGCTCGGCGGTACGGCCGAAATCGCCGCCGACCGCCTCTCCCACCAGCCGCACCCCGTGCCGGTGGAGGGCCTCGCGGGCGGCGACCACGTTCCGATCGCCCATCTGGATCGTTCCGGGCGGCGTGAGCGTGGTAAACATGCTCGCCCCACCCACCAGCCGTGCCGTGATGGTTGGCGCCCGAGCGCCCCGAGCAATCATCCGCTCGACCATCGTGGGGACGGCGCTCTGGGGGAACCGGCCCGGCTGGTGTCGGTCGCGGCTCATCGCCGGTGAGGGGAGCAGGACATGCGCCATTGCGCCGATGCGGGTCACGGGGTCGTGCAGCACGATTGCCACGCAACTCCCCAGCGCAACCGCTACCAGACGGGCCGGCGCTTCGGCGACGATGAGATCGCTGACCCGGACCTGCACCCGCGGGGGGCTCACGCCACCCTCCGATAGATTCTGGCCCGGCCGTCCACCACCTCCAGGAGCGGTCCAACGTCGCGGGCGGCGAGTTCGGTCCGGCCCAGCAGCAGCAGCCCGCCCGGAGCCAGGGCCCGAGTCAGCGATGCCAGCGCCCGTTGCTGGCCCTCGGCCCCGAAGTAGATCAGGACATTCCGGCAGACCACCAGGTCGTAGGGACCACGGTGGACCGGGGCGGTCAAGTCGTCCTGCAGGAAGTGCACCCGCTCACGAAGGAACCGAGCCACCTCGAAGCGGTCGGCGGCGTGAGAGCCCAAGGGTGGGCCCACGGCCTCGATCTCGGACAGGACCCGGATGGGGTATCGTCCCTCGCGAGCCACGGCCAGGCTTCGCTCATCAAGGTCGGTGGCATCAATCCGCCAATCGCGCGGGATCGAGCCCGAAGCTCCGGCCGCCCAGGCCAGCAGCATGGCGACCGAATACGCCTCCTCGCCGGTGGCACACCCCGCGCTCCAGGCGGCGACCGACCCCTGGGCGGGCGCCGCCCGGAGGAGCTCGAGGAGCCGGCGCCACACCGTGGGGTTGCGGAAGAAGCTGGTCACGCCAATCGCGAGCGCACTCACCAGCCGACGGCGCTCCTCGTGGTCGGTATCGAGCAAGCCGGCGTAGTCGGCGAGCGACCGCCCCGAGGCTCTGAGCCGGGATGCCAGCCGGCGCTCCAGGCAGGGGTCACGGTACAAGGCGATCGCGCCCGCGCCGAGCCGCTCCAGATGGCGGGTCACCCGGCCGAACGCCGGATCGTCGCGGAGGGTCATGTCGTCACCGGGAGCAGCTCCAGATTGGCGCGGGCGAGCTGATGGCCCGGATTCAACGCCAGGGTGTGCTCCCAGCATTCCCGCGCCCGGCCCGCGTCGCGACGCCGGAAGGCCAGGTTACCGAGCTTGAAGAACAGGTCGTCGCCCAGCTGCGGCTCCAGCGCCGCGGCGCGTTCGTATGCCGTGGTCGCCTCGTCGTAGCGCCCCGACCGATAGAGGAGGTCCCCAAGGTTCTTGAAGGGCTGAGGCACGGTCGGATCGTCCTGAACGGCGGCCCGCAGCAGCTCCTCGGCGGCGGCGAACTCGCCGGTGGCCTCGTGGAGGACGGCACAGTTGTTTCGCAGGACGACATCATGGGGATGGAGCCGGACCCCCTCCCGGGCGACGGCCAGGGCGCGATCCAGCTGCTGCTGGGCCGTCAGAGCCAGCGCGGCCGCCCAGAACCAGAGCGTCGGCGGCTCCCGAAAGAGGTCCCGCGCCCGCTCCAGCCGGCTCCACGCGGCCTGGGCGTCGTCCCGCCGCAGGGCGATGAGCCCCCAGCCAAGGAGGATCCAGGGGTCGTCCGGGAGGCGGCTTGTCGCCTCGGCGCTCATCGCCTCGGCCTGGTCCAGTCGGCCGACCTCCTCGAGCGCCACAGCCAGATTGTGGAGCACGGTGCCGCGAGGCCCGCTCCGGTCCAACGCCATCCGGAAGTGGTCAACGGCATCGCCCCATCGATTCTGCCGGGCGGCGATAATCCCGAGATAGAACGACGCCGTCCCTTCCGAGGGACGGAGCTCCATGACCCGCCGGAACTCCCGAGCGGCCTCCTCCAGCATGTCGGTGCGAAGGAAAGCGATGCCGAGATTCCGGTGCTCCTCGATCTGGGCTTCGAGCAGTCGTGAAGGGGCCGCCCTCGACGAGGTTCCCACCCGCTGGGCAATCCCCGCGGTGACCAGACCGAAGAGGGCCTGGGCGGCCTCGAAGTCGGAGAGACCGGACGCATCGATCACCTCACGGGTGTCCCGGACCCCGTCGAGGAGGGGCAGCAGCAGCCGCTGCGCCTCGGAGTAGGCGAGGGTCCCGTCCTCGGCAGCCTGCCGATCCACCGCGAAGATCAGATCGAAGCTCGGGATCTTCTTCTCGATCAGGCTCCACTCGTCGACCCGTCTGGCCCCCTCGAGGAGCAGGTTTTCCGGGTTCATCCGGCCGAGGTCGGCCTCCCATTCGGGCCGGACCCCGGCCTCGAACGTGAAGGTGCCGCTCGACCACGCGAAGAGCGCAAACACCGCCTCCTCCAGCTGTCCCCGGAGCCGGCGGCGCAGCTCGTCTGCCGGGAGCGCACCCATTTCCACCAGGATCTCGCCCAGCCGGCGCCCCCGGGACCCCTGCTGGAGGGTAAGCGCCTCGTCGAGCTGCTCCCGGGTGATCAGGCCCGCTCGCAGCAGGATGTCCCCGATCCGGTCGCGGCGATTGACGATGGTGGCATAGGTGATCCAGCCGTCCTCGAAGAAGATCGACCCGAAGCGCTGCCGGTCGGTGAGCGCCAGGCAGCCGGTGCGCCGCCCCAGGAACAGGAGCTGGATCACGTCGGGGAGACTGGCCTCCTTGAGGCTGCCGCGGATCGCCATCAGCGGAGTTCCAGCATCAGGCGGTCCGCCGGGGTCGGCCAGCGGGTGACCATCTTCTCGGCGCTGCGGGCGATCCCGAGGCCCGGTGAGAGGAGGCCGCTGGCACGGCCTGCCGGGCCCCGCCGAATCGGATGCCCGGCCCGGGCTCCGACGGCGTCGAGGATCTCACGTGCGAGGGCCGGGGTCGCCTCGACCCCCTGGGCGCGCGCCTCGCTCAAGACCCGTTGCACGGCCCCTTGAACCGCACGGACCGAGTCTGCCGGCCTTCCGGCGAGGTAGTCGGCCAGGACCGCGTCGGCCGGCGCGTCGCCGCCGAGCAGGCCCTTGACCACCGCCAGGCGCACCTCCCGATCCGGCGGGAGGAGGTCGACTACCAGGCCAGCCTCCAGCCGGGTCAGCAATCGCGGGTCGAAGCCTTCCAGGTCGCTGAGCCGGCGAGCCGAGCTGAAGATCAGTTGCCGGCCGCCGCTGGCCAGGGCGCTGAAGATCGCGAGAAGCTCCTCCTGGGCCCGGGTCTCGTTCGCGAGGATGTGGAGGTCGTCCAATGCGAGGGCGGCCACCCACTGGTAGCGGGCGCGCCAGGCGGCAGCCTCCTCCGCCGACCGGAGCCCCCCGACCTCGCCGAGAAAGCTGTGGGCGCTCAGGCACGCGACCGGTGAGAGCCCGGCGCTCTGGAGGGTATTGCCGATCGCGTGCAGCAAATGGGTTTTCCCCACGCCGCTCTGCCCGACCAGGACCAGCGGGTTGTGCCGGGCGCCAGGCGCCTCGATCACCGATCGGGCAGCCTCGAGCGCCTGGCGATTGGAGGGCCCGGCGCCGAGGGTCCCGAGCGTCAGGCCGGCGAGCGGGGCGGACAAAGGGGCTCGGCGGCTGCGAGCGTCCTCCAGCAACTCCCGAGCGGCGCTCAATTGATCCGGATCTCGAAGCACCCCCGCGCCAGCCAAATCGGGGGCCAGGACCCGGGCCTCGGCGGCCAGCCGTTCGATCTCGGCCGCGTCCCGTCCGAACTCGGCGATCAGCGGCTCGGGGTCGCCGGGCGGATCGTCGGTCAGCGCCTTTTCCAGGCGCCGGGTGCTGACGCCCCGGCCCTGCCAGTGCGCAATCGCCTCGCGCAGGCGGACCCTCCAATGATCGAATTGCCGGGCGACGCTGGCGGCGACCTCCGAGAGGAAGGCGTCGAACTCCTCGGCCACCGGGGATCCCGTCGGCCCCGGGCCGATGTCGGCGGCTGCGGTTCGGACTGGTTCAGGGGCGTGCCCGTTGGCGGAGGACAGCTCGGCTCCAATGATGGCCATGGCGTCGTCTGGTGGAATCGGCGCCCCCGCCGCCTCCTGAAACGCCGCGATCCGGCCCAGTGCGCCGAGGTATTCCTTGACCGACCGGAAGTCCCGGGCGGCGACCGCGGCGACGACACCGGGGTCCAGGGTCAGGCCCCCCTCCACCACCCGCCGCTCCAGGATGGTGCGCCGGGCGGCCGGGCCCGGCAGCTCGAGTCCCACCACGGTGCCGGACTCGAGCCGGCGGCGGAGGCGGGCATCGAGCCCGGCCAGCCGGTCGAGGGGCAGCCCGCTTGCCACCACAACCTCCCGTCCGGCGGCGAGACGAGACTCCAGGACGTCGTGGAGCAGCGCCTGAAGCGGGAGCTGGCGGACCACCGTCTCGAACTCGTCGATGAGGAGCAGGTCCACGCCCACCAGGCGGCTCCGAAGGGGGCCGGCTCCGTCCCCGAGGCCACGGGTATGGAGCAGTTCCGCCAACCGGGACACCGAGATCAGCTCGACCTGTCGGACCGGCTTCGCCGCAACCGCCCGGTCGCGGATGACGCGAAGGAGGTGGCTCTTGCCGGAGCCTCGCGGTCCGACGATAACCAGCGGGGCATGCAGGGCCCGGCCGAGGTCGGCAGCCGAGCGGGCAGCGCTCACGGCCGCCGCGTTGGCCGGGTCGGTGACGAACGACGCGAAGGGGTCAGTCACAGCCCGGGGGGCCGCGTCGCGAGCCGCTGGAGCACGACCGTCGACAGGGCCTTGAGCGTTTCGAAGACGCCGGTGCCGTGCAAGGCGTCGGCCGGAACGCTGGGGACCGAACGAAAGTTGAGGGCCTCGTCCAGCTCGTTCGGCGCGAGCACCAGCTCGGGCGGCAGATCCTGCTTGTTGTACTGCAGCACCAGCGGCAGCTGGCGGATGTCCACACCCTGTTCCAGGAGGTTTTCCTGGAGGTTCTGAAAGCTCTCGACGTTCTCGTCGAACCGGCGGGCCTGGCTATCGGCGACGAAGACCACCCCGTCCGCCCCCTGGAGCACCAGCCGGCGGGTGGCATTGTAGTAGACCTGACCGGGGACGGTGTAGAGCTGGAAGCGGGTGGTGAATCCGGATATCACCCCGAGCTCAAGGGGGAGAAAATCGAAGAACAGGGTCCGGTCCGACTGGGTGGCGAGCGAGACCATCCGCCCGCGCCGCTGTTCGGGTACCCGTCCGTGGATGTATTGCAGATTGGTGGTCTTCCCCGAACGGCCGGGCCCGTAGTACACCAGCTTGCAGGTGATCTCCCGGGACGTAAAGTTCACGAGCGGCATGGGTCACCGGCCAAAGAGGGCCCGCAGGCTGGCATTGAGGTCTTCCTCGAACGACTCGGCGAGCAGCTCCCGAGGCGCGGGGTCGCGCGGCGCGGCCCGGCGAAGCTGGTCCGCCAGCTGGCCCAGGAACAACCGAACGATCCCCAGGGAAGTCTCCGGGCCGAAGACCGCCAGGGTGATCCACTGGGCATCAGGCATCTCGAACGGGGCCAGGACGACCCCCACTTCCCGCCCCTGATGAACGATGGCTCCGAACCCGGAGGATCCGATCTCCCGTGCGAGCTCGCGGGTGCTGGCGACGATTCCGGCCCCGAGCGCCGCCGCGGACATGACATCCAGGGATCGGGTGAAGCCGTGCTGCGCCACGACCTGGCCGGCGCCGGTCATCAGAAGGACCACGCGGACGGCCGCCTCGCGCACGAAGGCCGCCAGCGGCTCCTCGACCCACGGAACCACGGATCGCATTAACCGAGCTGCCCCGCAGCATCGAGCAGGGCCAGCCGCACCTGCCCGATGTTGACGTCAGGGGCGGTGACCGCCGCGAGCAAGAGGCCTTCCCCGCCCGGGGCCGCGAAGAGCTGGCCGCCCTCCGCCTGCAGCAGGACCAGGGAGAGCGGGGGGTGACCGAGCACCCGAGGCAGAGCGGCGAGACGGACGGCGAGTCGAGCCGCGAGCGCCGCCGCCGCGGCGGTATCCTGGCCCTCGAGGGCGGCTTCCGCTACCACGATCCCGTCGTCCAGTGAGATCAGCATGGCGCTCTCGACGCCGGGCACCCGGGTCACCTCGCTCAGGGCGGCCTGCTCGCGTGTCATTCCACCTCCTCGAGCCAGGCGGTGGCCTCGGCGCTGGCACGGTCGGCAATCCGGGCCAGGCGGCCCGCCGGAACCTCGCGGCCCCGCATCACGAGGAGGAGGGTCGACGGGGTTGGGCTGCGGATTTCGTAGTTGACCGGGCCGCCCTCGATGGCAATGGCGCGCCACTCCCCGAGGCCGAGCAACCTGGTGGTGCGCTCGGCATCGCGGGAGACCCCTGCCAGCGCCGCGGCGACCGCGTCGCTGGCGTCGGTGGCATCCGGCCGGCGGACCTCTCCGCGCAAGACCCGGCCCTGCTGGTCGAAAAGCAAGGTCGCCTGATCCGTCGGCCGGGGTGGCGCCGCCGGCGAGGGCGCCGGCTCGGCCGCCCCGGTGGCCG